>NZ_MVAD01000002.1:927230-1236307 GCF_002007115.1 Massilia sp. KIM
CGGTATTGGTCAGGGTGACGCGCACCAGCACGTCGTCGCCGCGCCCGACCGAAGGGCGGACCGGCTCGAGCTTGACGGCGATGCTGGCCTGGGTCTGCTGGACGGCGGCGCAGGCGCACAGGGTGACGAGGACGAGGGAAGATGGCAAGAGTCGCATGGTGCCTCCGGAAGGAATCGCTTCGATGACTCTGCTGCGGCGCCGGGAGGTCGGTATTGCGTCAGTTCAATAGCCCTTCGGTGATGCAGGGATAACCCTGTCGCCAATAGGGCAAATAAACAACAGTTGATCAAGAATTACTCGATCTGCCTGTCGGGTATTTGCTATGATGCAACGAAGATAATCAAACAGCCAACTTTCGGCCCCATTCGCCGGGCCCGGCGCAGTGTTCATGACTTCCCAAACCAACCCCGCAAGCGTGCACCACGCCACGCCGCACGCCCGCGCACGGAGGCCGGCATGAGAGAGACCCTGGCCATGGTGGACGCGATGGCGCGCGAGATCGGCCTGGACGGCGCGGAGATCGCGGCGCGCAAGGACTTCCTCGAATTCTCGGCCGCCGACGTGGCAGCGCTGCGCGACGTCCACGGCCTGCTCGAGGACGAGCGCGAGCGTTTCTCGACCGCGTTCTACGCCCACCTGATGCGCTTCGCCGGCATGCGCGCCCTGATCGGCGGCGAGGATGTCGCAGCCCGCCTGCGCGGCGCCCAGTCGGCGTATTTCCGCAGCCTGACGGCGGGCGAATACGGCGAGGACTATGTGCGCGACCGCCTGCGCGTGGGCATGGTCCACCAGCGCATCGGGCTGGAGCCGAAGTGGTATATCGGGGCCTACCGCAAATACCTGTCCGAGCTGACCGGCATGCTGCAGGCCAGGCTGGCCGGCGAGCCGCGGCGCTTCGCGGCGGCGATCGACGCGGTGCTCAAGGTGGTCTGCTTCGACATGGGCCTGGCGCTCGACACCTATGCCCACGCGGCCCAGCGCAGCGTGGTCCAGAACCAGAACTACCTGGAGCAGGTCATCGACGGCATGCCGGCCGGCCTGCTGGTAGTCGACGCCGCGCAGCGCGTGCGTTCGATGAACCGCATGATGGCCGAGCTGCTGGACGCGCCCGAGGAAGCGCTGGCGGCCGGGTACCCGCTCGGCCAGCTGATTCCCTGCGCCGACCTGGCGGCGCGCGTGGCCGAGGCGCTGGATTCCGGCGCGCCCCAGGACAACGTGCTGGTGACCATGGACGGTCGCGCCGACGGCGTGCGCTACCTCGAATTCAACATCCGCCGCACCCTCCAGGCGGGCGAGGAGCTGCTGCTCCTGATCGGGCAGGACGTGACCTTCCGCCGCAAGGCGCGGCTGCGCCTGCAGGAGAGCGAAGAGTTCTTCCGCCTGACCTTCAACCAGGCCGCGGTCGGCATCGGCCTGCTGGCCGCCGACGGCCGCCTGCTGCGGGTCAACCACAAGCTGTCGCAGATCCTCGGCTACACCGAGGTCGAGCTGCTGCAGCGCTTTTTCCAGCAACTGACCTGCGAAGAGGACCTGCCCGACGAGCTGGCCCTGGTCGAGCGCCTGAAGGCGGGCGAGATCCGCGACTACCAGCGCGAGAAGCGCATGCTGCGCCGCGACGGTTCGCAGGTGTGGGTGACGGTGAGCGTGTCGGCGATGCGCGACGCCCAGGGCCAGCTGCGCTTCATCTCGGTGGTGAAGGACATCTCGCGCCGCAAGCAGGCCGAGGAAGCCCTGCTGCGCATGGCCAACCACGACGCCCTGACCGGCCTGCCCAACCGCGCCCTGATGCAGGACCGGCTGTCCCAGGCCATCGCCCACGCCCACCGCAACGGCAGCCAGGTGGCGGTGATGTTCATCGACCTGGACCGCTTCAAGCACGTCAACGACAGCCTCGGACACGACGCAGGCGACCAGATGATCGTCGAGATCGCGCGCCGCCTGTCCGGCAGCCTGCGCGAGACCGACACCGTGGCGCGCCAGGGCGGCGACGAATTCGTGGTCGTGCTGCCAGAGCTGGCGGGCGAGGAGGACGCGGCGATCGTGGCCGAAAAGCTGCTCGAGAACCTGTTCCAGCCCCTGCACCTGGGCACCCAGGAAGTGTTCCCGACCGGCTCGATCGGCATCGCGATGTACCCGCGCGACGGCGCCGACGGCGCCACCCTGCTCAAGCACGCCGACAGCGCCATGTACAAGTCGAAGGGGCAGGGCGGGCACCACTACTGCTTCTACCAGGCCGCGATGGGCGAGGAGGCGGTCGAGCACCTGCGCCTGGAAGGCGCCCTGCAGCGCGCCCTGCAGCGCAAGGAATTCCTGCTGCACTACCAGCCGGTGCTGGACATCGGCAGCGGCGCCGTGAGCGGCGTCGAGGCGTTGCTGCGCTGGCAGCCCCAGGGCCGGGCCATGGTGCCGCCGGCGGATTTCATTCCGCTGGCCGAGGAGACCGGCCTGATCGTGCCGATCGGCGAGTGGGTCCTGCAGACCGCGATGGAGCAGCAGGTGGCCTGGCGCCGCCAGGGCCTGCCGCCGGTGCGGGTGAGCGTGAACCTGTCGGCGCGCCAGTTCCTGGGCCAGGACGTGGCCTTGCAGGTGTCCCAGCTACTGGCGCGCACCGGCTGCGACCCGCGCTACCTGACGCTCGAGATCACCGAGAGCGTGCTGATGGAGAATCCGGCCGCCGCCACCGAGACCATGGCGCGCCTGGCCGAGATGGGCGTGCAGCTGGCGATCGACGACTTCGGCACCGGCTACTCCAGCCTGGCCAGCCTGAAGCGCTTCCCGATCCACAGCCTGAAGATCGACCGCTCCTTCGTGAGCGACCTGACCCAGGACGCGGACGACGCGGCCATCGTCAACGCCGTGATCGCGCTGGCCCACTCGATGAAGCTGAACGTGATCGCCGAAGGCGTGGAGACCTCGGAGCAGCTGGCCTTCCTGTCGGAGCATGGCTGCGACCAGATGCAGGGCTACTGCTTCTCGCGCCCGGTCGAACCGCAGGCGATCGGCGCCCTGCTGCGCGCGGCGCGCGCCGCCTGAGCGACGGCGCCGCACGAGTCCTAGCTGTCCAGCACGCCCTCCTGGGCGATCATGCGGGCCTGCTCGATCAGGGCCCGCATGGTCGCCTGTTCCTGGGTGCGCGCCGGGAAGTAGAGGTAGAGCCCGGAGCTGCGCGGCACGAAGCGTTCCAGGATCCGCACCAGTTTTCCCTGGCGCAGCTCGTCCCCGATCTCCACGTCGGGCAGGTAGGCGATCCCCAGGCCCTGCAGCGCCAGGCCCGCGATCATGCGGGTATCGTTGGCCACCATCGCGGTCTCGGGTTCGAGCTCGAGGCTGCCCTCGTCGTCGCGGAAGCGCCAGGGCGGCAGGACGCCCGAGGTATGGAAGCGATAGCGGATCGCCGCATGGCGCAGCAAGTCGCGCGGCGCAACGGGCGTGCCATGGCGCGCCAGGTAGTCCGGCGCCGCCACCACCGACCAGGCCAGCTCGCGGCTGAGGCGGATCGCCACCATGTCCTGGGCGATCGCCTGGCCGAGCCGGATGCCGGCATCGAATCCGTCTGCCACCAGGTCGACGATGCCATCGTCCAGCGCCAGGTCGAGCGTGATGTCGGGATAGGCGGCGCGCATGCGTGGACCCAGTTCGCGGGCCACGAGGAAACCGAGCGCGCGCGGCATGGAAAGGCGCAGCCGTCCGCGCGGCCGGTCGCGGTACTGGCCGAGGCTGGCGAAGGCTTCCTCGATCCTGGCCATCGCCGGCTTGAGACTGACCAGCAGGTTGGCCCCTGCATCGGTCAGGGAAACGCTGCGCGTGGTGCGCCGGAACAGGGCCACGCCGTGCTGCTTTTCGAGCGTGCGGATACCTTTGCTGACCGCGGTCGGGCTGATATCGAGGGAGTTGGCGGCCTGGGTGAAGCTGTGATGCTGGGCCACGGCAAGGAAGATTCGGATGAGGTCGAAAGAAGCCATACCCTATTATGAACCATAGGTTCATAACTCATGAAATGTGCGCGTATTTTTTCCATCAATCGGCGCGCCTAGACTGTCCTCATCAACAGAGGAGGACATCATGACGCATCTGCCTGCACCGATCGCCGCCTATGTCGAGGCGGCCAATAGCCACGACGCGGCGCGCGTCGCCGACTGCTTCCAGCCCGACGCCGTCGTGCGCGACGAAGGCCAGACCCACGAGGGCCGCGCGGCCATCACCGGCTGGGCCAGGGATACCAGCGAGCGCTATCGGCTCAGCATGACACCGCTGGCGCTGGAGCCGAAGGGAGAGCACCAGCAGCTGCGCGCACGCGTCGCCGGCAACTTTCCCGGCAGCCCGGCCGAGCTGCATTTCGACTTCGCCCTGCGGGGCGGGCGCATCCAGTCGCTGGAGATCGGCTGATGAGCGCCGCGGAATTCGCAGGCCGCCGGGTGCTGGTCACCGGCGGCACCAAGGGCATGGGCGAAGCCAGCGTACGCCTGCTGGCGCAGCGTGGTGCGACCGTGGTCGCTACCGCGCGCAATGCGCCGGCCGAGCCGGTTCCCGGCGTACATTATGTGCAGGCCGACATGGCGAGCGCCGAGGGCGTGGCTGCGCTGGCCGATGCGGCGCGGCGCGCAGTGGGCGGGATCGACATGATCGTCAACAACGTGGGCGGCTCGCGGGCGCCGGCCGGCGGGGCGCTGGCCCTCACCGACGCGATCTGGGAAGAGACCCTGCAGGCCAACCTGATGGCGGCGGTGCGGATCGACCGCGCTTTCCTGCCCGCCATGGTAGAGCAGGGTTTCGGCGCCATCATCCACATCAGCTCGATCCAGCGCGTGCTGCCCCTGCCTGAATCGACCACCGCCTATGCGGCGGCGAAGGCCGCGCTGTCGACCTACAGCAAGGCGCTGTCCAAGGAGTTCGGTCCGCGCGGCATCCGCATCAATAGCGTGGCGCCGGGCTTCATCGAGACCACGGCGGCCCAGGCCCTGATCCGGCGCATGGCCGATGGACGAGAGGGCAGCGAGGACGAGGCGCGCCAGGCGCTGATGGATTCGCTGGGCGGCATCCCGATCGGCCGCCCGGGCCGGCCGGAGGAAGTCGCCGAGCTGGTCGCCTTCCTGCTGTCGCCGCGTGCGGCGGCCATCCACGGCGCCGAGCATGTAATCGACGGCGGGACCGTGCCGACCGTGTAGCATGGTGGGAGAGGGTCGACAAAAGGGAGAGCACACGGTATTGTTGTTTTGGGGCAACCAAAACCCGGACCCGCTCGTCTATCCTTGCCGATTCTCTCGAATTCTCTCCGCCCATGTTCGCGAAACTCGATCCTAGCCTCAAATTCTTCGGCGCCTTGATGCTGGCGATCGTGATTGGGCTGGCGACCTTGCCTTTCGTGAGCAGCCGCCAGGCGGAAGCGACGCTGGACGCCCTCAAGGACGTCGCGGCGCGCGAGCAGACCTATAACGAGGTCCTGAGCCTGCTGAAGGATGCGGAAACCGGACAGCGCGGCTTCCTGCTGGGCGACGACGAGAGCTTCCTCGATCCCTACAACGACGGGGTCGCCGGGCTGCCGCTCGCCCTGAACGAGCTTGCCCGGCTGGCGACCACGGACGAGGAGCGGGCAGAGGTTGCCAGGATTGCCGAGCTGAGCCGGGCGAGGATCGCCGTGATCGACCAGACCATCGCCCTCAAGCGCGCCGGCGATAGCGAGCAGGCGGTGGCCATCGTCGCCAGCCGGCGCGGCAAGCTGATCATGGATGAAGTGCGCGCGCTCTTGAACGATCATCTGCGCACGCTGGCCCAGCGCCGCGCCGAGCTGCGCAGCGAACTCACGGCCTCGATGCACTACAACAGCGCCCTCGGCGTCGGCGCCAGCCTGGCCTGCCTGGTCGTCATCGGCGCCGCCCTGTTCATCGCCGCGCATAGCCTGCGCGAGCGCGCCGAGGCGACCAAGCAGGCGCAGTTGCTGGCCGAGGCCAATGCGCGCCACGCCGCCTCCTCCTTACAACGGGCCGACCGGGTCGCCGCGACGGCGCAGATGCTGCAGGCCCTCGACAGCGTGAAGTCCCCGGCAGAACTCGGCCAGGTATTGCCGGTGTTCCTGCGCAAGCTGTTGCCGGACACGTCCGGCGAGGTCTATCTCTACCGTAACTCGCGCGATTTCCTGGAGCTGAAATCGCACTGGGGCGAGCGCGAGGAGCGCGAGGAGCTGGTGGCCCCGGGGGACTGCTGGGGCCTGCGCCTCGGGAAACTGCACCAGACCCTGGAAGGCGATGGCCTGTGCTGCGGCCACGTGCATGCCGGCGCCCACGAGCGTCACCTGTGCGCGCCCATGATCTCCCAGGGCGAAGTGATCGGTTTGCTGGTGATCCGTAGCGATGGCGACGTGGCCGAGCCGCTCGAAGGCGACGCTGTCGTGGCCCTGGCCGAGCAGCTCGGACTCGGCATCAACAACGTGATGCTGCGCGACACCCTGCGCCTGCAATCGACCGTGGATCCGCTGACCGGCCTCTACAACCGCCGCCATTTCGATGAATCCCTCAAGCGCGAGCTGGTGCGCGCCCAGCGCGCCGGCAGCGCCTGCGCGGTGGTGATGATCGACCTCGACCACTTCAAGCGCATCAACGACACCTATGGACATGATGTGGGCGACCTGGTGCTGAAGGCGGCGGCGCACCGGATCACCGGCCGCATCCGCGGCAGCGACCTGGCCTGCCGCTACGGCGGCGAGGAAATCGTGCTGCTGCTGCCCGACTGCAGCGCGGAAGCGGCGGCAGAGTGCGCCGACACCATCCGCCGTACCATCGGCGAGATCGCGCTGCACCACCACGGCCAGGACGTGTCGGGCATCAGCGCCTCCTTCGGGGTCGCCGCCTGGCCGGTCCACGCCCAGCACACCGAGGACCTGCTGAAGGCCGCCGACCAGGCCTTGTACGCGGCCAAGCGGGGCGGGCGCAACCAGGTGATGGTCGCCCAGCCCAGCGGCGAAAAGCTGGTGGCGGTGAGCGGCCGCAGCCGCGCCGGCTAGCCGGCCCTTCGGTTCAGCGCGGCGCGTCGCCCGGCGTGCCCGAACTCTCGGCGCCGTCGGCCAGGCGCTCGCTCTCGTTCTGCTGGTCGGACCCGCTGTGCACCACGCCGCGCCCGCTGTCGGCCGAGGTGCCCGGATTGCCGCCGGCGGCCGCGCCGCCCATGGCCTGCTGGCGGCTTCCCGCCTCGGCCTTCTCTACCGTCCCGCGAGGAATCGGCCCACCCGCATTGCCGTGGCTGGTCTGGGCTTCGCCCGGCGGCCCGACATTGCTCTCGGGATTGGCATGCTGGAAGTTGGTGTAGATGCCCGAACCGCTCTCGCCGGCATGCTGGGCATGCTGGGTATCGTGGCCCACGCTGGATACTCCCGCGCCGTCGTCGGCCACGAAGCCCGAGGCCGGGTCGCTGCTCTGGCGCAGCCCGAGGTCACGGCCGTCGGCGCCGCGTCCGGCCTCGTCCGGCTTATTGTTCCTGTCGCTCATTATGATCTCCTTGGCATGTTCACCAGGTCGATCTTAGCCGTCCGCCGGGCGCGCCCAATCAGCGCGTGGGCAGGAGCGGCGTAGGACTTGTCCGGCAGAGGCGAGGAAGCCTAACGAATGCGTTCGATCTTCTCGGCGGCCGGCGCCACCTCGATCGCGGCCGGGGCGGCGTCTTCGCGCAGCCAGGCGAACAGCAGGGCCATCAGGAAGGGGCCGACGAAGAGGCCGATCACGCCCATGGTCGAGACTCCGCCCAGCAGGCCGAACAGGACCGCGAGGAAGGGCAGGTTGACGCGCTTGCCGATCAGCTTGGGACGGATGAACTTGTCGACCATGAAGAGCTCGACCGCGCCCCAGGTGAACAGGCCGAGGGCCGCACCCGGGTGGCCCTGGCCCAGCAGCAGCAAGGACACCATGGTGAAGGAGAGCGGCGCGCCGCCCGGGATCAGGGCCAGGTAGCCGGTGATCACGCCCAGCAGGGCGGGCGCGGGGGCGCCGGCGATGGCGTAGGCGATGCCGAGCACGATGCCTTCCAGGACGGCGATCGAGCCCAGGCCGAGCGCGGTGCCGCGCACCGACAGCGGCAGGATGCTGCGCAGGCGCCGGTAGTGCTGGGGCAGCAGGCGCTCGCCGGCGCTGTCCACGTAGTGCACCACGGTCGGGCCGTGCAGGTAGAGCACGAACAGGGTCAGCAGGGTGAGGAAGAGGTAGAGAGCATTGGCCAGGATGGTCGAGCCCCAGATGCGCGCGGCCCCGGTGAGCTCGGGCATGAAGTCGCCCAGGCCGCTCTGGATCAGGGCGCGCAGCCCGCCCGGCACCGCCAGGTGGTCGTTCCACCACTTGAGGGCCGGTTCGGCGAACAGCGGCAGGCGCTGCAGCCAGCCGGGCGCCGGCACGCCGGTCAGGTTGACGTTGGTGAGCAGGCGCTCGAGGCCGGCCAGTTCATTGGTCAGCGCATTGAACAGCAGGATCGAGGGCCCGATGAAGCTCACCAGGAGCAGGGCGAGCAGGGCGGTGGCGCTGGCCACCGGCGGCCAGCCGCGCCGGAGCAGGCGCTGGTGCAGCGGCCAGGTGATGACCGCCAGCAGGCCCGCCCATGCGAGCGAGCCCAGGAAATGCTGGAGCAAGAAGGCCAGTACCGCGGCAAACAGGACTGGCAACAACAGTGGAGCGTACCGCATACCGAATCCTGGCCTTGTGGGTGTGTGCTTAACCGCGTTGCAGGGCAGCGATCCGGTCCTCCATGGACGGATGGCTGCTGAGCAGCGACATCATACCGCCTCCAGCGATTCCCGAGGCGGCCATGTTTTTCGGCAGGCCGCCGCCGGCGATGCCGCCGAGGCGTGCGAGCGCCGCGATCATCGGGCGCGGCGTGCCCAGGATGCGGGCGGCGCCGGCGTCGGCGCGGTATTCGCGCTGGCGCGAGAACCAGGCCACGATCACGCTGGCCAGGATGCCGAACAGGATGTCGCACACGATTGCCGTAATGGTAAAGGCAATTCCGGGACCGGTGTTTTCTTGTTCGTCGCGGCGCAGGGCCTGGTCGACGAACCAGGCCACCACGCGCGCCAGGAAGATCACGAAGGTGTTGACCACGCCCTGGATCAGGGTGAGGGTGACCATGTCGCCGTTGGCGATGTGGGCGACCTCGTGGGCCAGCACGGCTTCGACTTCCTCGCGGGTCATGGATTCCAGCAGGCCGGTCGAGACCGCGACCAGCGAGGAGTTCTTGCTGGCGCCGGTGGCGAAGGCGTTCGGCTCGCCGTGGTAGACCGCGACTTCAGGCATCGGGATGCCGGCGCGCTGGGCCTGGGCGGCGACGGTGTTCAGCAGCCACTGCTCGGTCGAGTTGGAGGGCTGTTCGATCACGCGCGCGCCGGTCGTCCACTTGGCCATGGGCTTGGACATCCACAGCGAGATGAAGGCGCCGCCGAAGCCCATCAGGCCGGCGAAGGCGAGCAGCATGCCGAAATTCAGGCCATTGGCCGTCATGTACTTGTTCACGCCCAGCACGCTGGCGGTGATGCCCAGCACCAGCATGACAGCGAGGTTGGTGGCGATAAAGAGAAGTGTGCGTTTCATGATGTCTTTCCTGTCGAAGATATTCGGCCACAGATGGCACGATTTTCCGTTGTGAAAGAATAAGGCAAACGCAACATCTGGAAAAGCGAAGTTTGCGGAAGTATTGCTTCGGAAAAGATGAAGTTGAGCGGGGGCTGGCCGTAGTCAAAAGGCGTCATACAACCCGCAGCCATAAAACGTCATTCGGCCCGCAGCCATAAAACGTCATCCCCGCGAAGGCGGGGATCCAAGTTTGCATGCGCTACCACAGTGCTGAACTTGGATCCCCGCCTGCGCGGGGATGACGTTGTTTATTGTCGCGGGATGACGTTGTTTATTGTCGCGGGATGACGTTGGTGTTTGGCGAGGCTGGGACCAGGGGAAAGGTCAGCCCACCACGTACCGCTTCGACGGCCCGGCCCCGATGGTCTGCCCACTCGCGCCATACATGCCCCCCGTGGCGCTGCCTGCCGGCGTGCGCAGTGCGTTGAGCACGCCCTGGTTGTGGGCCAGCTGGCGGTTGATCAGCATGCCGTTGAGGCGGTTGAGTTCCTTGGCTTCGCGCGCCGCGTCGAGCAGTTCGGCCCACTGGGCACGCAGTTCGGGAGTGCCGGCCACGGCCAGCCAGGGCTCCATGCCCGCTTCCGAGCCTTCGCAGCCGGCCGCCGCGAGCGCGGCGTGGCGTTGTTGCGACAGCGCCGCCAGTTCGCTCAGCAGCGCGTTCTTCTTCGGCGTCAGTTCCGCCAGCCCATCGGCGTCCAGCGCCACCAGCAACTGCTGTTCCTGTTTCATCAGCTCCACGAGGGAGGCGACGTGTGCGAGTTCGGAGGAGAGAGTCTGGTGCGGGCTGGTGGTCATGGGTTATCGCTTGCGTGAATGCAGCAAGTCGCGCACGGTCTCGAGCAGGCCGTCGGCGACTTTCTCTGAGTTGACTTGGAATTGGCCATCGGCGATGGCCGCCTTGATGCGCTCGACTTTCTTGGTGTCGAACACGCCATTGCTGCCGCCCACGGCGCTGGCCATCGCCTGGCCGGCCGAGGACAGGCGCACGCTGTCGGTCTGCGCCGGCGTCGGCGCAGCGGTCGTGGTCTTGTCGGCGCCGCGGGCGTTGCCGGCCGGCGTCGTCGTGGGCTGAAGGCCTGGGTTGCCCTTGAGGGTATCGTTGATTTTCACAGCATCATCCTTCTCTGTTCGGAGCGGAAACTCCGCGATCTGCTACGGATATCGGCAGCGATGCCGCAAACTTTAGCGCAGAAAAGGGCATTCGACGGTTTGTTACAAAACGACCTCGACCAGGCCCCCGGTGCGGGCCGTGCCGCTGACGACGCTGCCGGACTGGGTCCGCACCTGCACCACCTGGCCGTCGGCCGCGTTGCCGATCGCCTTGGCTTCGGCCGATACCGAGAAATTGCTGCCGCGCGAGACCAGGCGCACCGCCTGGCCCTGCTGGACCACCGGCTTGCTGCGCAGGGTGTCGCCGCGCAGGGCGGTGCCGGCGGGCAGGGACACGGTCGGGGTGCGGCCGATGGCCTGGGCCATGTCGGTCAGGATGCCGTTCGGCATCGCGGCGATGTCGCCTTTCATCATCACCAGCTGGCCGGCCTCGAGCGCCTGGCCCTGGGCCAGGGGTACGGCGGCGGCCACGTAGTCGGCCACCACGCTCACCTGGGCCTGGATATAGATGGTCCAGGCCGTGGGGGCGGTGCAACGCACGCCGACCGTTGTTTTTCCCCACGGGCGCGCGCCGGGTTGCTGGAAGGCTTCCGGCGCCGGGCAGGCGGGCAGGCTCATGCGGCCATCGACGGCGCCGACCTTGACCGTGACCTCGCCGGGCAGGCCGGCGCTCTGGGTCAGCAGGTATTGCTCGGCGACGCCGCGCAGGGCGTTCAGGTTTTGGCGCTGCGCCGTGGTCTGCGCTTGCGTTTGCGCTTGCGCCTTGGCGCAGGCGAGGGGCAGGGCGAGGGCCAGCAGGGCGGCAAGGGTGCGTTTCATGGTGACGTGGAGCCTGGGAAACCGGGAATGCTGCCATCTTAGGCCCCTGGATTCCATGCCGAAATGTTGAATAGCCGGGTTTTGCCCATCTTTCTCGTTGGATTGCCTTACGCCAACTCTCCGTATGATCGATGCTGTCCCAACAAGAATCTGCCTGGAGGCGGCATGATCGGCAAAATCGACGATTACCTGAGATTTCACGAAACGGCTCTGTCCCTGCGCGCCCAGCGCCAGGAACTGCTGGCCTCGAACATCGCCAACGCGGATACCCCGAACTACAAGGCGCGCGACATCGACTTCAGCGCCGCCCTGCAGGGCGCGCTGGCCGGCCAGAAGGGCGGCCTGGCGACCACCGCCGGCGCCCACATGGCGCGCGGCGTGGCCACCGGCGACACCCTGGCGAACGGCACCCCGGTCCAGTACCGCGGCGTGGTCCAGGGCAGCGTCGACGGCAATACCGTGGACATGGACGTCGAACGCAACCAGTTCGCCGACAACGCGCTGCGCTACGAAGCCGGCATCACGCTGATCAACAGCCAGATCAAAGGCCTGCTGGCCGCCATCCAGGGGCAGTAATCATGTCGCTCTTTAATATCTTCAATGTGTCGGGCTCGGCGATGAGCGCCCAGGCCCAGCGCCTGAACACCACCGCCAGCAACCTCGCCAACGCCGACAGCGCCACCAGCGCCACCGGCGAAGCCTACCGCGCCAAGGCGGTCGTGTTCGAGGCCGTGCCCACCGCTTCCGGCGCCACCGGCGTGCGGGTGCGCGACGTGGTCGAGGATTCCTCGCCGATGAAGCAGGTCTACGACCCCAAGCACCCGCTGGCCGACGACAAGGGCTACGTGACCATGCCGAACGTGAACGTGGTGGACGAAATGGTCAACATGCTGTCGGCCTCGCGCTCCTACCAGACCAACGTCGAAACCATGAACGCGGCCAAGACCATGCTGCTCAAGACCCTCACCATCGGCCAATGATCCTTTCGGATAAACCATGACCACCGTTAATACCAATACGTCCGCCGCGCCCATCAACGACCTGATGGCGACCATGAACCCGAAGAAGCAGGAAGTCGACAGCGTCCAGGCCGACACCGACAAGTTCATGACCCTGCTGGTCACCCAGCTCAAGAACCAGGACCCGCTCAACCCGCTCGACAACGCCCAGGTGACCAGCCAGCTGGCCCAGCTCTCGACCGTGACCGGCGTGAACAAGCTCAATGCCACGCTGGAAACCCTGAAGGCCAGCTACCAGTCGACCGAGGCCCTGCAGGCGACCGCCCTGATCGAGCGCGGCGTGCTGGTCGAGGGCAAGGACATGGTGATCGGAAAGGGCAAGGCCATCCTCGGCGTCGAGCTCGAGAGCCCGGCCGACAAGGTGGTGGTCGAGGTGTTCGACGCCAAGACCGGCAAGCAGGTGGCCGAGATCGACATGGGCGAGCAGGAAGCCGGCGTGCTGCCGATCGCCTGGGACGCCATTCCCAACCCCGAGGACGTCGATGCCGAGGGCAAACCCAAGGTGCTGCCGGACGGCCACTACACCTTCAACGTGGTCGCCACCCGCGGCGGCGAGAAGCTCAAGGACGCCAAGGGCCTCGCCTTCGACAGCGTGGCCAGCGTCACCACCAATTCCAAGGACGGCGTCAAGCTCAACCTGGCCATCGCCGGGATGAAGACCATGGCCGACATCAAACAAGTGCTGTAAGCGAGCCGCTTACCCAACCATCACAGCAGGAGAAACGACATGTCTTTCCAACAGGGCCTGAGCGGCTTGAACGGCGCAGCAAAATCGCTGGACGTCATCGGTAACAACATCGCCAACGCCAGCACGGTCGGCTTCAAGGGTTCGACCACCTTGTTCGCCGACGTCTACGCGAACTCCCTCAACGGCGCCGGCGGCATCTCGGCCGGCATCGGCACCAAGGTGGCCGGCATCGCCCAGCAGTTCAGCCAGGGCAACGTGGAAGCCTCCAACAACCCGCTCGACATCGCCATCAACGGCGCCGGCTTCTTCCGCGTCGAGGCGGCGGGCGTGGTGCAGTATTCGCGCAACGGCCAGTTCTCGCTCGACAAGCAGGGCTTCATCGTCAACGCCCAGGGCGCCAAGCTGACCGGCTATGGCCTGAACGCCAACGGCCAGCTGTCGGCCGGCGCCCCGGTGCCGCTGCAGATCGACACCTCCGACCTCGATCCGGTGGCCACCACCAGCGCCGACATCGTGCTGAACCTGGATTCGCGCACCCAGCCGCCCAAGAATTCGCCCTTCGACGCCAACGACCCGACCACCTACAACAAGCAGGCCCCGATGACGGTCTACGACACGCTGGGCAACCCGCACGTGATGTCGACCTACTACGTCAAGAACGGCGCCGGCACCTGGGACGTGTACGCCGCCAACGACGGCACCGAGCTGGCCGCCATGAACGTCGCCGCCGCCTCGCAGGGCACGGGCGCCGCCTTCAACGCGGTGAACACCGCGCGCGCCAACTGGGAAGCCGCGACCAAGGCGGTGCCGCCGGTCCCGGCCAACATCGCTGCCGCGCTCAACGCCTACACCACCGCCGCCTCGGCACTGGTGCTGGCCGCGGCCGGCACCGCCGGCTCGACCGCCGCCAACCAGACCGAGATCACCAACGCCGCCACCGCCGCCGCCGCGGTCCCGGGCGCCACCCCGGCCGACGTCGACGCCGCCATGGCCAAGGCCATCAGGGTGCCGGCCGTGGCGATCGGCCAGCTCAAGTTCGACACCAGCGGCGCGCTCAACCTCGCGACCACCGGCACCGCCGGCAAGTTCAACGTCACCCTGCCGATCTTCCCCTCGACCGGCGCCGAGCTGACCCTGCCGGTGGAGATCGACTTCGCCGGCACCACCCAGTACGGCAGCCCGATGAGCGAGAAGAAGCTGGAGCAGGACGGTTCCAAGGCCGGCGTGCTGCAGCGCTTCAGCACCGGTCCGGACGGCACCATCCTCGGCCAGTACAGCAACGGCCGCACCAAGCCGCTGGGCCAGGTGGTGCTGGCGAATTTTGCCAACCCGAACGGCCTCGAGCCGCTGGGCAACAACACCTGGGCCGAATCGTCGAGCTCGGGCGGGCCGCTGGTCGGCACCCCGAACTCGGGCGGCATGGGCGTGCTGCAATCCTCGGCGGTGGAAGCCTCGAACGTCGACCTGACCGCCGAACTGGTCAACATGATCACGGCCCAGCGCGTCTACCAGGCCAACGCCCAGACCATCAAGACCCAGGACTCGGTGCTGCAGACGCTGGTCAACCTGCGTTGATGCGCCGCCAAGCCGGACGCGCGCGCCCTGAACCGGGCCGCGCGCCGGCGCAACGCCACAAGGACACTCCATGGACCGCCTGATCTATACCGCCGCCTCCGGCGCCAAGCACATCCTCGAGCAGCAGGCCACGACCTCGAACAACCTGGCCAATGTCGGCACCACCGGCTTCCGGGCCCAGCTCGACATCTTCCGCGCCGCGCCGGTGCAGGGGCCGGGCCTGCCGACCCGCGCCTTCGTGCTCGACTCGACCGCCGGCCACGATTTCTCGGCCGGCCCGCTGCAGGTGACCGGGCGCGACCTCGACGTCGCGGTCAAGGGCCAGGGCTGGCTGGCGGTCCAGATGCCAGACGGCACCGAAGCCTATACCCGCAACGGTTCGCTCCAGATGAGCCCCAACGGCCTGCTCCAGACCGCCTCGGGCAATACCATCGCAGGCGAGGGCGGTCCGATCACCATTCCGCCGGACGCCACCGTCACCGTGGGCGCGGACGGCACCATCTCGACCATCTCCAACGTCGACCAGCCGGCCGCCCCGGCCGTGCTCGGCCGCCTCAAGCTGGTCAACCCGCCGGAAGCGGACCTGGTGCGCGGCGACGACGGCCTGTTCCGCCTCAAGAGCGGCGCGGCCGCCCCGGCCGACCCGGCGGTCCAGGTGACCGGCGGCGCCCTGGAGGGCTCGAACGTCAGCGCGGTCGACGCCATGGTCCAGATGATCTCGCTGGCGCGCTCGTTCGAGACCCAAATGAGCCTCTTGAAGAACGCCGAGAATAACGCCGCGAAAGCCACCCAGATCCTCGCTTTGAATTGATAGTTGCCCCTGCATAATTCTCCTGTACGTGGCGGACTTCGTCTGCCCGATAGGAGAAACCCATGATCCGTTCGCTGTTTATCGCCAAGACCGGCCTCGAAGCGCAGCAGACTAACCTCGACGTCATTTCCAACAACCTCGCCAACGTGAGCACGAACGGCTTCAAGCGTTCGCGCGCCGTGTTCGAGGACTTGCTGTACCAGAACGTGCGCCAGCCCGGCGCCCAGTCCTCCCAGCAGACCAACCTGCCTTCGGGCCTGCAGATCGGTACCGGTGTGCGCACCGTGGCCACCGAGCGCATCCACACCCAGGGCAACCCCCAGATGACCGGCAACTCGAAGGACGTGATGGTCAACGGCTCGGGTTTCTTCCAGGTCCTGCTGCCCGACGGCACCCAGGCCTACACCCGCGACGGCGCCTTCCAGGTCGACCAGAACGGCCAGATGGTGACCTCGAGCGGCTACGTGATCCAGCCCGCCATCACCATCCCGCCGAACGCCGAGCAGATCAGCGTCGGCCGCGACGGCACCGTCTCGGTCAAGCTGCCCAATACCGTGGCGCCGGTCCAGGTCGGCTCGCTGCAGCTGGCCATGTTCATCAACCCGGCCGGCCTCGAGTCGCGCGGCGAGAACCTGTACGTCGAGACCGGCGCATCGGGCAACGCCAACCTGAACGTGCCGGGCACCAACGGCGCCGGCGTCCTGATGCAGGGCTATGTCGAATCCTCGAACGTCAACGTGGTCGAGGAAATGGTCAACATGATCCAGACCCAGCGCGCCTACGAGATCAACAGCAAGGCGATCACCACTTCCGACCAGATGCTGCAGAAGCTGTCCCAGTTATGAAATCGTTCACTGTCCTCGCTGCGCTGCTGGCCCTGGCCGGTTGCGCCACGGCCCCCAGCTCGATCGTGCAGGGCCCGACCAGCGCCCGTCCGATGCTGGTCGAGACCGCGCCGCCGACCCCGGGCGCGATCTACAACGCCAACAGCTACCGTCCGATGTTCGAGGACCGTCGCGCGCGCCATATCGGCGACCTCCTGACCATCAACATCAGCGAGCGCACCACCGCCAACAAGGCCGGCACCAGCTCGGGCAACAAGAACGGCGCCGCCAGCTTCCAGGTGCCGGGCGTGGCCCAGAGCAAGTTCGGCGCGGGCATCGACCTCGAGTCGGGCATCAAGTTCTCGGATGCCGACAACCAGAGCGCCTCGAACAACTTCAGCGGCACCATCGGCGTGACCGTCACCGAGGTGCTCCCGAACGGCAACCTGATCGTGGCCGGCGAGAAGCAGGTCGCCATGAACAAGGGCGTGGAATTCATCCGCTTCTCGGGCATGGTCAGCCCGGACACCATCCAGCCGGGCAATATCGTGTCCTCGACCGTGGTCGCCGACGCCCGCGTCGAATACCGCACCAACAGCCGGATCGACCGCGCCGAGGTCAACTCGATGCTGTCGCGTTTCTTCCTGTCGATGCTGCCGTTCTAAGAGAGTCGCCATGCGCAAGCTTTCCCTGTCCCTGCTGATCTGCGCCGCCATCCTGGGCGCGGCGCCCCTGGCCCAGGCCGAGCGCCTGAAGGACCTGGCCTCGATCTCCGGCGTGCGCCAGAACCAGCTGTCCGGCTACGGCCTGGTGGTCGGCCTGGACGGCACCGGCGACCAGACCAGCCAGACCCCGTTCACCGTGCAGTCGATCATGGCCATGCTGCAGCAGAAGGGCGTGAACCTGCCGCCCGGCACCCAGCTCCAGCTCAAGAACGTGGCGGCCGTCATGGTCACCGCCTCGCTGCCGGCCTTCGCCCAGCCGGGCCAGACCATCGACATCACCGTGTCCTCGATCGGCAACGCCAAGAGCCTGCGCGGCGGCACCCTGCTCATGACCCCGCTGCACGGCGCCGATGGCCAGGTCTACGCCATGGGCCAGGGCAACCTGGTGGTGGGCGGCGTCGGCGCCCAGGCCGGCGGCACCCAGGTCCAGGTCAACCACCTGTCGGTGGGCCGCATCTCGGGCGGCGCCACGGTCGAGCGCGCCGTGGCCTCGAACCTGGGCGAGAACAACCAGATCCGCCTGGAGCTGAAGGACACCGATTTCTCGACCGCCGCGCGGGTGGTCGAGGCCATCAACGACCAGTTCGGCGCCGGCGTCGCCACCGCCCTCGACGGGCGCGTGATCCGCGTGCGCACCCCGTCCTCGAGCGACCAGCGGGTCGCCTTCCTGGGCATGCTGGAACAGATGGACGTGAAACCCTCGGCCGCCGCGGCCAAGGTGATCCTGAACGCGCGCACCGGCTCGGTGGTGATGAACCAGGCCGTGATGCTGGACAACTGCGCGATCTCGCACGGCAACCTGACGGTCACCATTGGCAGCGACCCGGTAATCAGCCAGCCGGCCCCTGGCTCGCGCGGCGCGACCGTGGTCACCCAGAGCAATTCGGTCGACATCAAGAAGGATCCGGGCAAGGTGCTGATGGTCAAGGGCGGCGCTTCGCTGTCCGAGGTGGTGAAGGCCATGAACTCCATCGGCGCCACCCCGCAAGACCTGGTCGCCATCCTGCAGGCGCTCAAGACCGCCGGCTCGCTGCGCGCCGAACTCGAGATTATCTAAAGAAACACAAGAACAGGGCCGCCCATGATCGCCTCCCCGAAATCCGACCTCTCTTCCAAGTTCGCCCTCGACACCAAGGCGCTGGGCGAGCTCAAGCAAGGTGCGAAAGCCGGCTCGCCGGGCGCGCTGAAGGAGGCGGCCACCCAGTTCGAGGCGATGTTCATCAACATGATGATGAAGAGCATGCGCGACGCCACGCCCCAGGAGGGCATGCTCGACAACCAGCAGACCAAGATGTTCACCAGCATGCTGGACCAGCAGACCAGCCAGAACCTGGCCAAGCGCGGCATGGGCCTGGCCGACGTGCTGGTGCGCCAGCTGGGCGCCCAGAACATGGGCCAGCAGGCCATGGCCATCGGCGCCGAGGGCAACCGCACCACCTCCGGCAACGTGATGCCGGACCTGATGGACGCCGCCACCATGATCAAGACCGGCGCCGCGCCGGCCGGCGCGCCGCCGCTGCCCCTCACCACCGCCAGCGGCCGCATCCAGGCGCCCCACGTGCGCTCCTTCCAGGAAAAGCTGCACGTGCACGCCGCCGAGGCCGAGCGCGCCACCGGCATCCCGGCCAAGTTCATGCTGGGCCAGGCCGCGCTCGAATCGGGCTGGGGCAAGCGCATGATCAAGAACGCCGACGGCAGCAACAGCCACAACCTGTTCGGCATCAAGGCCGGTCCGGGCTGGAAGGGCAAGGTGGCCGAGTCCGTCACCACCGAATACGTGAACGGCCGCCCCCAGACCCGGGTCGAGCGCTTCCGCGCCTACGATTCGCCGGCCGAGGCCTTCAAGGACTACGCCAACATGCTGGCCAAGAACCCGCGCTACGAGAAGGTGCTGGCCAGTGGCGGCGACGCCGCCGCCTTCGCCCAGGGCCTGCAGCGCGCCGGCTATGCGACCGACCCGCACTACGCCGCCAAGCTGACCCGCATCATCAAGCACTCGCTGGCTTGAGGATCTTGCTAAAACGTCCACTCAAGTTGTCGGAAAAACTGCCGTCAACGCTATTGACCAGGAAAGAAGAACGATATGGCCGGTAATCTCCTCAGCATAGGTAAAAGCGGCCTGTACGCGGCACAGGCGGGCCTGTCCACGACCGGGCACAACATCAGCAACGCCAACGTGGCCGGCTACAGCCGCCAGGTGGTGGTGCAGGCGACCGCCACCGCCCTCGACCTGGGCAGCATCGGTTTCCTGGGCACCGGCACCCAGATCGCCCAGATCAAGCGCTACAGCGACGAATTCCTCAACAGCCAGGTGCGCAGCGCCCAGGCCGCGGCCAGTGGCTTCGAATCCTACGCCGCCCACATCGCCCAGATCGACAACCTGCTGGCCGACCAGACCGCCGGCCTGTCGCCGACCCTGCAGGGCTTCTTCAAGGGCATCCAGGACATGGCGGCCAACCGCGCCTCGATCCCCTCGCGCCAGGCCATGCTGTCGGCGGCCGAGACCATGGCTTCGCGCTTCCAGGCCCTGGACGCGCGCCTGGGCGAGATCCGCGAAGGCGTGAACAGCCAGATCGAAACCAGCGTCACGGCCATCAACACCTACGCCCAGCAGATCGCCCAGCTGAACGAGCAGATCGGCAACTTCGCCTCGGGCGGCACGCGCGCCCCGAACGACCTGCTGGACAAGCGCGACCAGCTGGTGCTGGAACTGAACAAGTACGTGAAGGCCACCGTCACCCCGGGCGACAACGCCAGCCTGACGGTCCAGATCGGCAATGGCCAGCCGCTGGTGGTGGGCCAGCAGTCCTTCCAGCTCGCCGCGATGCAGTCGCCGACCGACCTGACCCGCCTCGAGGTCGGCTATGTGATCGGCAACAAGGTCTCGGTGCTGCCCGACGGCGCCCTCAGCGGCGGCGAACTGGGCGGCGCGCTGGAATTCCGCACCACCACCCTGGACCGCGCCCAGAGCGCGCTGGGCAAGATCGCGCTCGGCATGGCGATGGAATTCAACAAGCAGCACCAGCTTGGCCTGGACGCCAACGGCCAGCCGGGCAAGGCCTTCTTCGCCGAGGCCCCGGCTTTCGTCGGCAAGAACATCAACAATGCATCGACCTCGACCACGGCGGTGGCGGCCAAGGTCACCGACCCGAGCAAGCTGGCCGACAGCGACTACAAGGTCGAATTCGACGGCACCAACTACAACGTGGTGCGCCTGTCGGACAACAAGAAGACCGCCATCACGCCCTACGTCCCGGCCGGCACCACCGCAGTGGTGGACGGTGTCGAGTTCACCATCTCGGGCCTGGCCCAGAAGGGCGACAACTTCCTGGTGCGCCCGACCATCAACGGCGCGGCCGACTTCAAGGTGCTGGCCAACGACGTCTCGCAGATCGCGGCGGCGGCGCCGATCGCCACCAGCATGCCGCTCACCAATACCGGCACCGGCAAGATCAGCGAAGGCAAGGTCGATTCCAACTTCCTGACCGGCGCCCCGGCGCTGCCGGTCACGCTGACCTTCGACGACACCCCGGCCCAGCTGAGCGGCTTCCCGGCCGGCCTGGCCGTGAGCGTGCGCCAGAGCGACGGCACGGTCACCAACTACCCGGCCCCGGTCGCCAACGTGCCCTATAACGCCGGCGCCACCTACACCTTCGGCGGGGTCAGCGTGACCATGTCGGGCGCCCCGGCGGACGGCGACAGCTTCAAGATCGAGGGCAACACCGGCGGTTCGGGCGACACCCGCAACATCGGCCTGCTGGGCGACCTCCAGACCAAGAACATCTTCAACAACAACAGCGCGACCTTCCAGTCCTCCTATGCCCAGATGGTCAGCACGGTCGGCAACAAGGCGCGCGAAGTCCAGGTCAACGCCAAGGCCAGCAACGCCCTGCTGGCCCAGGCCACCGGCGCCGCCTCCGACGTCGCGGGCGTGAACCTGGACGAGGAAGCGACCAATTTGATCAAGTACCAGCAGGCCTACCAGGCGGCGGGCAAGGTGATGCAGATCGCCGGCACCATCTTCGACACCCTGCTGTCGATCGGCCGCTGAGTCTTAAGGAAACCACGCGATGCGCCTGAGCACCTACAACATCTTCAACACCGCCACCAACCAGCTCGGCACCCTGCAAAGCGCGCTCGCGCGCACCCAGATGCAGCTGTCGACCGACCGCCGCATCCTGACCCCGGCGGACGACCCGGTGGCCTCGGCGCGCGCGCTCGAAGTCAGCCAGTCGAAGGAGATGAACAGCCAGTTCGCCACCAACCGCCAGAGCGCGCGCTCCTCGCTGGCCCAGGTCGAGCTCTCGCTCAAGAACGCGGGCGACCTGATGCAGGACATGCACACCATCGCGGTCAACGCCGGCAACGGCAGCATGCTGCCGGCCGACCGCCTGGCGCTGGCGACCGAGCTGGAAGGGCGCCTGACCGACCTGCTGGGCGTGGCCAACACCACCGACGGCGCCGGCGGCTACCTGTTCTCGGGCTACAAGGCGACCACCGAGCCCTTCACCCGCACCGCCACCGGGGCCAGCTACAACGGCGACCAGGGCCAGCGCCAGCTCCAGGTCGGCGCTTCGCGCAAGATCCCGCTGTCGGCGGCCGGCAGCGCCGTGTTCGAGGCCATCCCCACCGGCAACGGAACCTTCCAGACCCAGGCCTCGGGCGCGAATACCGGCAGCGGCGTGATCTCGTCCGGCTCGGTGACCGACCGCAGCCAGTACCTCGCTCACAACTATTCGATCGCCTTCACGGTCGGCGGCACGCCCGAGACCACGACCTATACCGTGACCGACAACAGCACCATCCCGCCGACGGTCTCGCCGCCGGCGACCTACGAGGAGGGCAAGCAAATCGCCTTCGGCGGCATGGCCTTCGACATCAAGGGCAAGCCCGCCAACGGCGACAGCTTCACCGTCGAGCCGAGCGAGAAGCAGTCGGTGTTCACCACCGTCACCGACCTGATCTCGGCCCTGCGCAAGCCGGCCGGCACCGCCAAGGAAGTGGCCGAGCTGACCAACAGCCTGAACGAGGCGATGGACAACCTCAAGTCGGCCCACGACAACGTGCTGACGGTGCAGGCCTCGGTGGGCGCGCACCTCAAGGAACTCGATTATCTCGACAGCGCGGGGGACGACCTGAACATCCAGTACGCGGCCACCCTGTCCGACCTGCAGGACCTCGATACGGTGAAGGCGATCTCGGAGTTCCAGCAGCAGCAGACCACCTTGCAGGCGGCCCAGCTGTCGTTCAAGACGATGTCGGGGCTGTCGCTGTTCAATTACATCGGCTAAGCAAACCAGCTTCCCCCTTTCGCCAAGGCGCCATCACCGGCGCCATCAGCGCTCCCCGGGCGGGCGGGGAGTGGCGCGCATACGCGACGCGCCATACGAGACGCGCCAGCGCCAGAGGCAACACCGCCAGCTCGGCCCGGAACGCCCACAAGCCGGCCGTGCCGGACAGGCCGTGCAGCCAGCTGCCCAGCATCGCGCGCACGCCACGACCCGATGGCATGCGCGGTTCGGCCAGCCGTTGGCCGATGCCGAATTCTATCAGCACCAGCGCAATGAGCACGCAGATGCGCACCAGGCGCCTGGCGCGGCGCAGCTCGTCGCGCCAGGAACTCATTCGCCCTTTTCCCCACCTTGGGCCATCTGTTCGAACACGCCGTCGCGCCGTATCCAGAGGTGATACAGGGCCGCGCCGAGGTGGGCCATGATGGTGAAGAACAGCAGGTAGGCGAGCACGCGGTGCAGCGGACGCAGGACGCCGTACAGGACCGCGTCGTGGGGCAGGATGGGCGGCAGATGGAGACCGTCGACGACGGTCACCGGATAGGCGCCGGCCGAGAGCATCGCCCAGCCGACCAGCGGCATCGCCAGCATCAGCGCGTAGAGCAGCCAGTGGGAAGCGGTGGCGGCCAGCGCCTGGATGCGGGGCAGGTCGGCGGGCAAGGGCGGTGGCGGGTTGCGCCAGCGGTTGATCAGCCGCACGACGGCCAGCACCAGGATCAGCAGCCCGAGCGGGCGGTGCAGGTCGAGCAGCAACTCGCGGTGCCGCAGCGAGACCACCATCGCCGCGCCCACGAACAGCATCGCGAGGATCGCGGCGGCCATGGACCAGTGCAGCACCCGGGCCGGGAGATTGAAGTGGGATGGGCGGCTCATCGGGCGTTTCCTTCCACGCGGGCGCCCTGGCTGACTTCGCGCTCGCGGCGATTGAACGAGACCGAGTACACGGACGAGCGTGCGTGCAGCACCGGGTCCCCGGAGGCCACGATCCCTTTCGGCAGGATGAGCGGGTCGAAGTTCAGATCCAGGCAGGGCCCGTTCGCCTGCGCCTCGGCGCGCGTCATGGTGAGGGTGCCCATCACCGTCTCGGGCCGGCTGTCAGGCCAGGGTTTGGATGGATCCTCGATCGGGTCGCCGGGGGCCGCGAACTGCATGACCATGTCCCACTTCAGGGGACCCTGCGCCAGCCGGCGCTCGAGGTCGGCGGCCAGGAAGTCGCGGTCGGCTGCGGCCAGCTGCGCCGGATCGGCGGCGGCGAAGGCCGCGTGCGGGCGCATCGACCAGCGTACGGCGCGCGCCATGCCATCGGCGCCGGTGAGGAAGAAGGCGTTGACGCCATTGAAACGGGTATTGGCGAAGCTGTCGGAAGCCCGGGCGCTCTTGGACCAGGCCATGAAATTGGCGATTTCCGGATAGCGCGCCAGCACAGCCTTCATCTTGCCAGGATCGGGCTGGCCGGTGGCAGGATCGGGCAGCCTGGCCGCGTTCAGGGCCTGGAAACCTTCCGGCGTCGACGAGGCAAAGAAGGGGAAGCTGTTCATCGCCAGGCGCCACTCTTCTCCGTCGTCGGTCTTAAGCTGCAGCGCCATGCCGCGTACCGCCGCCTTGTTGTCGTGGGCGTGCGGGTTGTTGCCGGGGTTGGAGAAACGCCCGACGACCGGCGTCGACGCCTGGGCAAACACGCGCGCGACCGACAGCCGGGCCGCGTCCGGCGTGGGCGCGAAGCTGCCGACGAAGCACACGCCTTTTGCGTGGGCGCGCCGGAAGCCTGGCGGCGCCGGGCCGGAGGACTCGGCGGTGTCGACCATGGTCTGCGGCGTCAGCCGGCTGCTGCCGAACCAGCCGCCGACCCATGCGAACAGCAGGATCAGCGTCAATACGATGAGGGCGATGGGCAGGAGCAGAAGCGGAGAGCCTCGGCGTGGGTGGGGTGTCGGATCGGGAATCACGTTGATGACGGATCAGGATGAACGAACCGCTATTATCCATGGCGGCGGATTCCGCTGCACGCCGCCAGCGCCGGCGGGTATCCGCTCGCCCCCGCGCTGGCGCATCAGCCGCGCGCTCGTGGCCGTGCTCGGGCCTTCTACATCAGGGAAGCGCCGGCTGTGCGTTGTCGAGGTAGAGCTTTTCCGTCGCTTTCTTCAGCTCGGCATGTGGCAGGAACTGATCCGAGATGGTCAGGATGGCGTGCAGGTTGTTCTTCAATTTTTCCAGCTCGATCGGCCCTGACTGTATCGCTGTCTGCAACAGGTGAATGGCCATGTCCGCCAGCAGCAAACGCTGTTTCTCCATCCAGTCGACCGGCATGTCCCTGGCAGCCGGGTGGCTCAGGTAAGCCTGCTCGACCACTGCGTGGATGTCCCAGCCCATCCGCTTGAGCGCATTGCGCACTTCCTCATCCATATCTGCTCCTGATGGCGAACTCCGGCATGGCCGGAGCCCTGGCGCCCCGCGACGGCCGGCCGCCGCGGGGCGGCGGCTATCACGCCTTGTACTTCACCGAGCAGCCATAGGGCCGCGTCACCGCCTGCGCCACCTCGGCGCCCTTGAGCACCGATTCCATCGCGGTCTTGAACAGCGGATCGGCCTTGGCGATGTCGTCGGTCTTGGTCGAGGGGATGCTGTCGATCCCGCCCGCGTAGCGCAGCACGCCCTTGGCGTCGATCACGTACATGTGCGGCGTAGTGCGCGCGTCGTAGGCCTTGCCGATCGTGCCCTGCGGGTCGAGCAGCACGGCGGCCGGCGCGGCGCCCCGGCTGGCGGTGAGCTCGTCGGCCTTGGCGCCCGCCACGTGGCCTTGCTCGCCCGGCGCGGACGAGATCACGCTCAGCCACACCACGCCCGCATCCTTGGCCTGCTTCTGCAGGGTCTGCATGTTGGACGACTTGTAGTGCTTCTGCACGTAGGGGCAATCGTGGTTGGTCCATTCCAGCACCACGACCTTGCCCTTGAAGTCGGACAGCTTGTGCTGCTTGCCCTTGCTGTCGACTGCCGTGAATTCGGGCGCCGGCTGGCCGACCGTGGGCGCGGCCAGCGCATGTGCGGAGGACAGCAGGCCGGCCCCGGCCAGGGCTGCCGAAACGAGGGTGGTGCGCAGGACTGCGCGGCGAGTGAGACGGTTCATGGGATCCCTTTCCAAAGAGTGGTTGGCAGACACGATTGCACTACTCCCGCAATGCCTCGGTGACGATGGTCTGGGTCAGCACCGGCGGCAGGACCACCGGGTCCTTGCCCGGCGGGTAGAACACGTAGAAGGGCAGGCCGTCGCGCCCGAAACCGCGCAGGAAGGCCGTGATGGCGGGGTCGCGCTGGGTCCAGTCGCCCTTCATGTAGACCACCTCGCGCGCGCGCATCGCATCCTGCACGGCGGCGGTCGAGAGGGTGGTGCGCTCGTTGACCAGGCAGGTGATGCACCAGGCCGCGGTCATGTTGACGAACACCGGCTTGCCCTCGGCGCGCAGGGCCGCCAGGCGCTCGGCGCTGTAAGCCTCGGCCACTTGCGCGCTGGCCGTGGAAGCGGCCGTGGAAGGCGCGGGCGCCTGCGCCTGGGCCGCGTGCAGGCCTGGCACCAGGCCGGCCAGGGCGGCCGTGGCGGCCAAAGCGAAGCCGCGCGGCCACCAGACGCGCTTGACGCCATGCTGGCCGAGGCCCACCAGCCAGGCCACCAGGCCGACCAGCACCGCGCCCGCCAGCGCCAGGCGCAGGCCCGCTTCGCCCGCCTGCTGGGCCAGCACCCACAGCAGCCAGGCCGCCGTCGCGTACATCGGGAAGGCCATGGCCTGGCGCAGGCGCAGCATCCAGGGGCCGGGGCGCGGCAG
The DNA here is from genome assembly GCF_002007115.1 of Massilia sp. KIM. NCBI lineage: Bacteria > Pseudomonadati > Pseudomonadota > Betaproteobacteria > Burkholderiales > Oxalobacteraceae > Massilia > Massilia sp. KIM. Next base: position 953,514 of record NZ_MVAD01000002.1, read on the forward strand.
GCGGCGCGCCAGCGCCGGGAACAGGCCGAGCAACAGGAAGGGCAGGGCCAGTCCCAGGCCCATGCAGGCGAACACCACGATGCTGAAGGCCGCCGGCGCGGCCAGGGCGGTGCCGATGGCCGCGCCCATGAAAGGCGCGGTGCAGGGCGTGGCCACCACCACCGCCAGCAGGCCGGTGAAGAAGCTGCCCGCATGGCCCTGGCGCGCGGCCGGTCCTTCGCCGGCGCCGGCGAGCGAGGCGCCCACCTCGTACACGCCCGAGAGATTCAGGCCGATCGCCAGCATCAGCCAGCACATCGCCGCCACGAACACCGGCGACTGGAACTGGAAGCCCCAGCCGACCGCGCTGCCGCCGGCGCGCACCGCGAGCAGGGCAGCGGCCAGCAGCATGAAGGCCGTCAGCACCCCGAGGGTGTAGAACACGCCGGACAGGCGCACCGCGCGCCGTTCGCCGCCCGACAGGCCGGCCAGGGCGGTGGCCTTGATCGCCAGCACCGGGAACACGCAGGGCATCAGGTTCAGGATCAGGCCGCCGGCGAAGGCGAACAGCGCGGCCTGCCAGAGGGGCAGGGGCGCGTCGGCCTGAGAGTCCGCCAGCGCCGGCGTCCCTGGCGTCCCGGCAGCGGCGGCCGGCGCCGCCACGGCGGCGGGTTCGAGCGCGAACCAGCGCTTCTGGCCGCCGCCGTCGACGATGGCCAGCAGGCCGGGCGCCGGGCCGGAGCGGTAGCCCTGGCCCCTGGGCAGGGCCAGGCGCAGCACCCCGTCCTCCAGCTTGAGGGGCTGCTCGGCGACGTGGTCGACCACGCCCCAGTTCTCGGGGAAGTACAGTGCCGAACGTACCGACTGCGGCGAGATGCCGGCGCCTTCGACGCGCAGCTCGAGGGTCTTGTCGCCCACGGCCAGGCTGCTGTTCCAGGGAGAGGCCTGGGGCCGGCGCGCATCGGCGATCGCGAAGGCCGCGCGGACTTCTTCGTTGGCGGGACGGGCCGCGGCCTCCACCGGCAGGCGCAGGACGAACTTGCCTTCCTCGGGGATGCATTCCTTCTCGCACACCACCCAGTCGGCGCTGGCCTCGATCGCCAGCGAGCTGCCGGGGCGGGCGTCCTTCGGCACCGTGAACGACATCGGGAACACGATCTCGTTCTCGTAACCGTAGCTCGCCACCGGCCCGATGATGAAGCGCTCGGGGCCGGGCCAGACGATGGCGCCGACCGCCGCGCCCTGCGGCAGCTTGAAGTCGATGTTGGGCGGCGAGCCGGCGTCGCCCGGGTTCTTCCAGTAGGTGTGCCAGTGCGGCGCGAGGCGCTGGCGCAGGCCGATGCGCAACTCCTGGCCAGGGCTGACGGCGGCATGGTCGCTGACCAGGGACACGGTGGCGCGCGGACTGCGCACCACATCGCTTTCCGCGCCCTGTGCCGGCGTAAATACGGCCGATGCCAATACGGCCAGTGTCAATACAAATGGCGTCAATACAGCCCGCGTCAATACGGCACGCGCGCGACGCAGGTGATCGGAGAGGGCAGGAAGAAGTGTCGGCATGCGTGCTGGCGGCTGGAAGTGGGCGGGCTCTTACACGTCGAATGGTTCGCCTTATCCTAGACCAAATTGCCCGCCTCGCATAGCACCCATGCGCGGCTCAGCGCGACGAAACGAAGACAGTGTTCGATTGCGGCGGGATGGCGAAACTGGCGCGCATGCGCCGCACTTCCTGGGCCGGCGAGAGCCCGAACAGGCGCTTGAATTCGCGCCCGAACTGCGAGGCGCTCTCGTAGCCGACTTCCGCCGCCGCGGCCGCCGCGGTCCTGTCATGGCGCAGCATCAGCATGCGCGCCTGGTGCAGCCGGATCGACTTGATGTACTGGATCGGCGTGGTGTCGGTGACCTTCCTGAAGTGGTGATGGAAGGTCGGCACGCTCATGTTCGCCTGCGCGGCCAGTTCCTCCACCGTGAGCGCCTCGGCGTAGGCGGCGTGGATGCGCCTCAGGGTCTTGAAGATGCGGCCGAAGCGCCCCTCCTGGGCCAGGGCGGCGCGCAGCGCCCCGCCTTGCGCGCCGCTCAAGACCCGGTAGTAGATCTCGCGCAGCAGTCCCTCGCCCAGGATCGCGATCTGCGGCGGGTCGGCCAGCGCCTGCACGAAGCGCAGCACGCTCATGCCGAAGGCCTCGTCGATGGGCGTGGAAAACATGCTGCGCGCCGGCGCGCTCGTGGGCCCGCCGGTCTCCTCGAGCCGGGCCAGCAGCTCGGCCGCGAGCCGGAAGTCGAGCTGCATGTAGATCGCCAGCAGCGGCTCGTCGGCGCTGGCTTCGGTTTCCATCGTGAACGGCACCGGCGCGGCCACCGCCAGGTAGTGCTGGGCGTCGTAGCGGTAGATCTCGCCGCCGAAGTAGCCCTGCTTGCGGCCCTGGCAGACGATCACGATGCCGGGCGAGTAGAGCACCGGCGTGCGCTCCAGCGAACGGTCCGAGCGCAACAGGCGCACGTCGGGCAGGGCGGTCAGGTTATAGCCCTCGAGCGGGCAGAGGGAGCGCATCAGGGCGATGGTCTGGTCGCGGACGTTCATAGGATCAGGCTAGAAATCGACGTTTTTAGGGCTCAGCAAGCCGGCTTGCGCAGAATATCATGCGGTCCATCGAAGACAGAGGAGGAAGCATGAGCAAACTGATCCTGATTACCGGCGCGAGCAGCGGCTTCGGCCGCGCCCTGGCCGAGGCGGCCCTGGCGGCCGGCCATGCCGTGGCCGGCACGGTGCGCGGCGAGGCGGCGGCGCGGGCCTTCGCGGCCCTGCATCCCGGGCGCGCCCATCCCCAGCTGCTGGACCTGAGCGACGGCGCCGCCATCGGCGAGCTGGTGGCCGGCGTCGAGGACCGGCTGGGGCCGATCGACGTGCTGGTCAACAATGCCGGCTATGGCCACGAAGGCGTGCTGGAAGAGTCGCCGCTGGACGAGATGCGGCGCCAGTTCGAGGTCAACGTGTTCGGGGCGGTGGCGCTCATCAAGGCGGTCCTGCCGGGCATGCGTCGGCGCCGCGGCGGCCACATCGTCAACATCACTTCCATGGGCGGCAGCATCACCATGCCGGGCATCGCCTACTACTGCGGCAGCAAGTTCGCCCTGGAAGGCATCTCGGACACCCTGAACAAGGAGCTGGCGCCCTTCGGCATCGCGGTGACGGCGGTGGCGCCGGGGTCCTTTCGCACGGACTGGGCCGGCCGCTCGATGGTGCGCAGTCCGCGCAGCATTCCCGACTACGACGCCAGTTTCGGGCCGGTGCGCCAGGCGCGCGAGGACAAGCACGGCAAGCAACTGGGCGACCCGGCCAAAGCGGCCCAGGCGATCCTGCGCCTGATCGACAGCCCCAGGCCGCCCGCCCACCTGCTGCTGGGCAGCGACGCCCTGGCCCTGGTGCGCCAGGGCCTGAGCGAGCGCCTGGCGGAGATCGACGCCTGGGAAGCGCTGACTCTTTCCACCGATGGCTGACGGGGTGGGAAGCCGCTGGATGTGACGAGCATCACAAATTTCTTGACCTTCATACCTACCAGAAGGTAGGATGGCGTCATGAAAAAACTGAGCAACACGTCGGACGAGATCCTCGCCTGCGCCCGCGGCCTCATCATCGCCGGCGGCTACAACGGCTTCAGCTATGCCGACATCGCCGAGGTGGTGGGCGTGCGCAAGGCCAGCATCCACCATCACTTCCCGAACAAGGTCGACCTGGTCAAGGCCATCGTCGTGCGGCACCGCGAGGCCACCCAGGGCGGCGTCGCCTACCTCCAGCAGGCCCACACCGAACCGATGGCCCTGCTGCGCGCCTATAGCCAGTACTGGGAAAAGTGCATCGCGGACCTGAGCGCGCCCTTCTGCGTGTGCGCCCTGCTGGCCGGCGAGCTGCCGATCCTGCCGGCCGAGGTGGCGACCGAGGTGAGGTCTTACTTCCGCTTCCTGTCGGGCTGGATGGCCTCGGTGCTGGAGCAGGGCGCGCGGCAGGGGACGATCCGGCTGGCGCAGGCGCCCCAGGTCGAGGCCGAAGTGTTCATGGCGAGCGTGCACGGCGCCATGCTCTCGGCCCGCGCCTATGGCGACACGGCGGTCTTCGGGACCATCATGTCGGCCCAGCTCGACCGCCTGGCAGCGCCCGCGCGCACCTGACACACCGGGCGGCCCGCAAGGGATGCCCGAACCGGTCCCTCCTGGCCTCGGCGCACCGGCTTGGACCGCTTATTTTTTGCGCCTTGATTTTACCAACTAGTAGGTAAGCTAATGAACATTTCCATTTCCCGTATCGCTCCCATCCTCGCCGCCTCGACCCTGGCCCTGGCGGCGGCCATGCCTGCTTCCGTCCATGCCGAGGGCCAGGAGCGGGTCAACGTGCGTGGCCAGGTCCTGAGCTTCTCGGGCAAGACCCTGAAAGTGAAGAGCCGCGACGGCAAGACCCTGGACGTCAGCCTGGCCGAGGGCTGGAAACTGGCCGGCCTGCAGCGCGCCACGGTCGCCGACATCCAGCCCGGCAGCTACGTCGGCATCGCCTCCCTACCCAAGGCCGACGGCGGCGACGGCGCCCTCGAAGTGCTGATCTTCCCGCCCGCCATGAAGGGCACGGCCGAGGGCAGCTTCGCCTGGGACCTCAAGCCCAACAGCAACATGACCAATGCCACCGTGGCCAACGCGGTCAAGGACGTCGACGGCCACACCGTCACCGTGTCCTACCATGGCAAGGAAAAGAAGATCGCCATCCCCCAGGGCACGCCGATCGTCAGCTTCGCCCCCGCCACCAACGCCGACCTCAAGCCAGGCGCGGTGGTCTTCGTGCCGGCCATGAAGGACGGCAAGGGCGGCCTGCTCGCGCAGCAGGTCGTGGTCGGCGCCAACGGCGTCGTGCCGCCGATGTAAGGGCGAGTCCTGCGATGAACCATCAGGCAGACAAGCCGAACGGGGCGGCAGGCGGCATCGTGATGCTGCGCCGGCACGCCCTCGTCACCCGCCTCACGCATTGGCTGAACGTGCTGTGCTTTTGCTTGCTGGCCGCGAGCGGCATGCAGATCTTCAACGCCTGGCCCCAGCTGTACTGGGGCCAGCAGGGCGCGGACGCGAGCCACGCCCTGCTCGTGCTCCAGGCTTTTCCGGGCTGGCTGACCCTGCCGTCCTGGCAAGACCTCGCCGCCGGGCGGCGCTGGCACCTGTTCTTCGCCTGGTGCTTCGTCCTCAACGGCGCGGCCTACCTGGCCTACGCCGTGTTCAGCGGCCACCTGCGGCGCGACCTGCTGCCGCGCGGCGGCGAGCTGGCTCCGCGCCACCTGTGGCGCGAAGTCCTCGACCACGCGCGCCTGCGCTTCCCGCGCGACGAGCGGGCGCGCCACTACAACACGCTGCAGAAACTGAGCTATCTGGGCGTGATCGGCCTGCTGCTGCCCATGATGCTGCTCACCGGCCTGAGCATGTCGCCGGCCATGAACGCCGTCCTGCCCTGGCTGCCCGAGCTGTTCGGCGGACGCCAGTCGGCGCGCACCCTGCACTTCGCCAGCGCGGCGCTGCTGGTGCTGTTCGTCGTCGTCCACCTCGCCATGGTCTTGCTGTCGGGACCCTGGAACAACCTGCGTTCCATGCTGTCGGGACGCTATGCGATCCACCTTGGGAGGCCGCATGAATGAGATCAACGACAAGCGCCGTCGCCTGCTGCTCGGCGCCGGCGCGCTGGCCCTGGCCGGCTGCGACGCGGCCACCCGCCACCCGGGCGTCGAGGCCATGCTGCGCGGCGCCGAGGCCCTGAACATGGCGGCCCAGCGGCGCCTGCTGTCGCGCGGCGCGCTGGCGCCCGAATTCGAGGAGGCCGACATTTCGCCGCAGTTCCGCGTCAACGGCACCAGCATGCCCGACAGCGAGGAATACGCGGCCCTGCTGGCCGGTCACTTCAAGGACTGGCGGCTCGAGGTTGGCGGGCTGGTGGCGCGGCCGCGCGCCTTCTCGCTGGCCGAACTCAAGCTGATGCCGGCGCGCACCCAGATCACCCGCCACGACTGCGTGGAAGGCTGGAGCGCGATCGGCAAGTGGACCGGGGTGCCGCTCGGCCAGCTGCTGCGCGCGGTCGGGGTGCTGCCCTCGGCGCGCTACGTGGTCTTCCATTGCGCGGACGAGCTGGAAAAGACCCTGGACGGCAGCGGGCGCTATTACGAGAGCATCGACCTGGTCGACGCCTTCCATCCCCAGACCCTGCTCGCCTACGGCATGAACGGGGCCGAGCTCGGCGTCGGCCACGGCGCGCCCTTGCGCCTGCGGGTCGAGCGCCAGCTCGGCTACAAGCAGGCCAAGTACCTGATGCGGATCGAGCTGGTGGACAGCTTCCGCCACCTCGGGGACGGCAAGGGTGGCTATTGGGAAGACCGCGGCTACGAATGGTATGCCGGCATCTAGGACGCCGCACAGCACCGACACATCGCACATCAAGGAGAACACCATCATGAACCAACACATCGCACTCGAGCACGCGGCCCAGGAAGACTGGCTGCGCCGCTACTACTTCGCGCGCGCCGCCTTTTCCATCCTCTGGGTGGCGGCCGTGCTGTCCATCGCGCCCGCTTCCAGCGCCGCCGGCGCGGCCCTGCTGGTGGCCTATCCAGCCTGGGACGCCCTGGCCAACATCGTCGACGGCCGCCGCAGCGGCGGCCTGGCGGCCAACGCGACCCAGCTGGTCAACGTGGTGGTCAGCCTGGCCGTCACGCTCGCCATCGCCATCGCCCTGCCGGACATGCACGGCGTGCTGACCGTGTTCGGCGCCTGGGCCATCCTGTCCGGGTTGCTCCAGCTCGGGACCGCGCTGGGACGCTGGCGTGCCTTCGGCGCGCAGTGGGCGATGGTGCTGAGCGGCGCCCAGTCGGCCCTGGCCGGCGCGGTGTTCATCTGGCAGGCGCGCATGCCGCAGCAGCCCACGGCCGCCACGGTGGCCGGTTATGCCGGCTTCGGCGCCTTCTACTTCCTGGTGTCCGCGCTGTCGCTGCAATTGCGCGCGCGCCGTCGCGGCCGCGCGCGGGCATGAGCGCAGGCATGAGCACACAACTCGCGGTCAGCACGGCCATCACGCCGCGCTTCATCCACGGCGCCGTCGAGGTCGAGCGCACCGCGGCCGGCCTGCTGCCGCACCGCCTGCCGGCCTGGGCGCGCGCCCAGTGCGCCGATCCGCAACTGGCGATGGCGCAGTCCCAGCCCTCGGGCGTGCGCCTGGTGTTCCGGACCACGGCGACCGAGCTCGAACTGGTGGTGCTGCCCACCAAGCGCGTCTACGGCAGCATGGCGGCGCGCGCCGACGGGATCTACGACCTGCTGGTCGACGGCCGCCTGCTGCGCCAGGCGAGCGTGCGCGGCGGCCAGGCGATGAAGATCGACATGGCTTCGGGCGCCACCACCCTGGTGCCGGGCGAGGCCCGCAGCCTGCGCTTCGGCGAGCTGCCGGGCGGCTTCAAGCACGTCGAGATCTGGCTGCCGCACGACGAGACGACCGAGCTGCTGGCCCTGCGTTCCAGCGCCCCGGTGTTCGTGGTCACGGAAGCGGGCAGGAAGCGCTGGGTGCATCACGGCAGTTCGATCAGCCAGGGCTCGAACGCGGCCCATCCTTCCGGCATCTGGCCGGCGGTGGCCGCGGCGCGCGCCGGCCTCGACCTGCTCAATCTCGGCTTCGGCGGCAGCGCCTTGCTCGATCCCTTCGTGGCGCGCAGCATCCGCGACCTGCCGGCGGACCTGATCAGCCTGAAGATCGGCATCAACCTGGTCAACACCGACCTGATGCGCCTGCGCGCCTTCGCTCCGGCGGTGCATGGTTTTCTCGACACCATCCGCGACGGCCATCCGGACACGCCGCTCTACCTGGTCTCGCCGCTGTGCTGTCCGATGCACGAAGAAGTGCCGGGGCCGACCCAGTTCGACACCGGCGCGCTGGCGGCGGGGCGGGTGATGTTCCGCGCCGGCGGCAGCGTGCACGAGCTGGCGCAGGGCAAGCTGAACCTGCGGCTGATCCGGGAGGGCCTGGCGGCGATCGTCAGGCAGCGGGCCGCCAGCGACCCGCAGCTGCACTACGTGGATGGCCTGGCCCTGTACGGGCACGAGGACAGCGCGCGGATGGCGCTGCGCGACGAGCTGCATCCGGACGCGGACAGCCACCGCCTGATCGGCGAGCGCTTCGCCGACCTGGTACTGGCGGGGTCTTGATGTCGGAATGACCATGCGGCGACCTCGGTCCGCGCCGCTTAAGACGATTGGTCAAAACCCCGAGCCTTCCGATCAACTCCGCAAGGCCTTGCAGCAGTACATTACTCGCACAGCCTTTCAGCACATCGCACGTAGCCGAAGGGCTCCTTCCCAAACTTGAAAGCGAGTCCATCATGAAAACGATCAAATCTGTTTCGACCCTGATGTTTGCCCTGTCCGTCTCCCTGGCCGCCGGCCTCGCCAGCGCGGCGGAGCCCGTCGCCAAGCGCGCCGAGATCGCGGACCATGGCGCGGTGGTGCAGGACGCCGGCGCCGTCCGCAAGATCGTCATCCAGCCGAACACCAAATCGGTGACGGTGCAGGACGGCGAAACCGTGACCTTCGTGGTGGACGGCAAGAGCTTCAGCTACCACTTCCAGACCTGGCCGACCACCAACGTCCTGCCGCTGTCCGCGATCGCACCGCAAGAGGTGAACGTCGGCGGCGTGCGCGTGTACGTCAACCACCTGATCCCGGGCTGATCCGGCTTCAGTACACCGGCGTGGTGCGCACCCACGCCGGCAGTTCGCGCACCCGCGCGAACCAGGCCTGCAGGTGCGCATACTCCTGCAGCGGCAGGTCCGCCTGTTCCATGTACATGAGGGGCGCGGCCACCGCGTAGTCGGCCAGGGTCACCTGGCCGCCGACCAGCCACTTGCGCGTGGCCGCATGGCCGTCGAGCACGGCGGCGGCGAGCGCCAGCTCCTGCTCGCCGCGCGCGATCTCGCGCGGGTCCGGCTCCCCGCCGTTGACCATCTTCTTCCACAGGCGTTCCCAGGTGAATATCCCGATCGCCGGCGAAAAATGCTGGCAGGCCCAGAACAGCCAGCGGTTGACGCAGGTGCGCGCCACCAGGCCTTGCGGGTAGAGGGACTGTCCGGAATGGCGTTCGGCCAGGTATTGCATGATGGCGCAGGATTCCCACAGCACCAGCTCGCCGTCCACCAGCACCGGCAGCTTGCCATTGGGGTTCAGTTCTTCCAGGCGGCGGCGTTCGTCCGCGTCCATCAGGTTGACTTCGACCGTGTCGAGCCGGATGCCGAGATGCTCGAGCACCATGCTCACGCGGCGCGAATGCGAGGAATAGGGGCTGTGGTAGAGGCGCATTGCTGTTTCCTTAAAATTGCTGGAGAAGCAATGCTAAAAGCGGGGACTGACAGATCCTGTCAGGAGTCTTCCTCGATCCCGTGTTCGGCGCGCCACTGGCGCAGCAGGGCGTGGCGCTGGGCCGGATAGCGCTCGGCGCGCGACTCGGCTTCGACGATGCGGTCGACCCGGAAGTGGCGGATGGCGTCGCGCAGCTCGCACCAGGCGGCCAGCACGCGGCGGCCGTCGAAATAGGCGAGGGCGAAGGGCCAGATCACGCGCTCCGAAGGCCGTCCCTGTTCATCGCGGTAGAGCAGGCGCAGCTTGCGGCAGTGGCGGATCGCTTCGCGCGCCGGCTGGATGAAGGTGTCGGGTTCCGGCTTGGGCCAGACCGGCACCCACAGGCTGGTGTCGGCCATGTGGTCGCGCAGGTCGCGCGGGGTGGCGGTGGCGATCTTGGCCAGCGCGCGTTCGGCGGCGGCGTGCAGGGCCGGGTCGCCCTGGTGGCGCACCCAGCGCGCGCCCAGCACCAGGGCCTCGAGCTCGTCGACGTCGAACATCAAGGGCGGCAGGAAGAAGCCGGTGCGCAGCAGGTAGCCGACCCCGGCGGAGCCTTCCACCGGCGCGCCCAGCTGGGCCAGGGCCTGGATGTCGCGGTAGATGGTGCGTTCCGAGACGCCCAGGCGCTCGGCCAGCGCGCTGGCCGTCACCGGACGGCGGTGGCCGCGCAGGGCGTCCATGAGCTGGAACAGGCGGCCGGTGCGGCTCATGGCGCCGGACGGGCCGGGGTAGCCGGAGTGGCCGCAGTGGGCGCCCGGGCGGCGCCGGCGCGCGGGATCGCGCGGCCCGCTTCGATGCCCTGGTTGAACAGGTTGAGGATGGGCGTGCCCAGGTAGGGCATGGCCAGGCTCAGGGTCAGGAAGCCCACACCCAGGGTCACCGGGAAGCCGATGCCGAACAAATTCAGCTGGGGCGCGGCGCGGGTCAGGATGCCGAGGGCCACGTTGGTGATGAGCAGCGCGGCCACGATCGGCAGCGAGAGCTGCAGCCCGGCCGAGAAGATGCGCCCGCCCCAGCGCACCAGTTCCAGCGGCGCGTTGCCGGAAAAGGGCGTGCTGGAAATCGGCAGGCTGACGAAGCTTTCGGCCAGCGCCGCCAGCAGCACCAGGTGGGCGTTTACGGCGAGGAAGGCCATGGTCGCGACCAGGGCCATGAACTGGCTGATGGCCGAGGAGCGTCCTTGCGAATTGGGATCGAAGAAGGTGGCGAAACCCAGGCCCATGGTCTGGCTGGCGACTTCGCCGGCGAACTCGATGGCGGCGAACACCAGGCGCATGGCGAAGCCCATCGCCACCCCGATCAGGAGTTCCTTCACCAGGATCAGGAGGCCGGCCCAGGAGGTCGGGTCCATGGCCGGGATGGCCGGCACGGTGGGCGCGATCACGATCGCCAGCAACACCCCCAGCACCACCTTGACCGAGACCGGCACGCGGCCGTTGCCGAAGATCGGCGCGGTGGCGATCAGGCCCAGGATGCGGGTGAGCGGCCACAGCAGCCCGGCGACCCAGGCGTTGAGCTCGGCCGAGGTGAGGGCCAGCATCTAGCCGATCAGGCCAGGGATGCCGGTGAACACCTGGCGCATGTAGTCGAGCATCACCGAGAGCATCCAGGGGCCGGCCACCACCAGGGCGATGAAGATGCCGACCAGCTTGGGGATGAAGGACAGGGTCGCTTCGTTGATCTGGGTCGCGGCCTGGAAGATGGACACGATCAGGCCGATGATCAGGGCCACCAGCAGCAGCGGGGCCGAGACCATCAGGGTCACTTCCATGGCCGTGCGGCCCATGGTCATCACGCTTTCCGGGGTCATGCTCGCCTCCTCAGTAGAAACTCTGGGACAGCGATCCCAGCAGCAGTTGCCAACCGTCGACCAGCACGAAGAGCATCAGCTTGAAGGGCAGGGCGATCACGGCCGGCGACATCATCATCATACCCATCGACATCAGCACCGAGGCCACCACCATGTCGATGATCAGGAAGGGGATGAAGATGGCGAAGCCGATCTGGAAGGCCGTCTTCAGCTCGCTCGTGACGAAGGCCGGGATCAGGACCCGCAGCGGAATGTCTTCCGGCCCCTGCAGCGCGGGCGAGCGCGAGATCTTGACGAACAGGGCGAGGTCGGACTGGCGGGTCTGCTTGACCATGAATTCCTTGAGCGGCACCGCGCCCCGGTTCAGGGCCTCCATCATCTGGATCTTGTTTTCCTGCAGCGGCACATAGGCTTCGCTGTAGATGCGGTCGAAGGTCGGCCCCATCACGAACAGGGTCAGGAACAGGGCGAGCCCGACCATCACCTGGTTGGGCGGCGCGGTCTGGGTGCCGAGCGCCTGGCGCAGCAGCGAGAGCACGATGATGATGCGGGTGAAGCTGGTCATCATCAGGAGGGCGGCCGGGATGAAGGTGAGGGCGGTCAGCAGCAGCAGGGTCTGGACCGGCAGCGAATAGGTGGTGCCGCCGCCCGGACCCGGGCTGGTGTTGAAGGCCGGCAGGCCCGGCTGGGCGAAGGCCAGCAGGGGCAACAAGGCGAGCCCCGCGGCCAGCCAAACTTTCTTATTTAACATGACGCTTGTCGATCGTAGTCTTGAGCCAGTCGGAGAAGCTCGCGGCCGGCGCGCCGGGCTGGGTGGCGGCATCGGCGGCCGCGCCTTCCTGGCGCGGCAGGGTGGCAAGGGCGTTGACGCGGCCGGGCGAGGCGCCGACCACGATCCACTGGTCGCCGACCTCGACCACCATGATGCGTTCGCGCCCGCCGATGTTGAGCGCGCCGACGATGCGCAGGTTGGCATTGCTGGTGCCCATCATGCGGCCGCCGAAGCGCTTCATGAACCAGGCTAGGCCCGCCAGCACGGCGAGCACCAGGACCAGGGCCATGATGGTCTGGAACAGGCTGCCGGCCGCCGGCGTCGAAGCCGGCAGGGCGACTTGCGGAGCGGACTGGACGGGAGCCGGCGCCGGGGCTGCCGGACTTGCAGGCTGGGTCCCCATCTGGGTCCCCATCTGGGTCCCCGACTGGGTTCCCGGCTGGGTTCCCGACTGGTCCGCGGGCACAGGCGCAGGCGCAGGCGCGGCCGGCTGGTCGCCCGGCAGGCTGGCCGGCGCCGGCGCGGTACTGCCCGCTGCGGCCGAGGGCGCGGGACGCACCGGCGCCGGAGGGCGGCCGGTGGTGGTCTCGCCAGGACGGCGCGGGGTGGTGGCCGGGTCCTGGGCGGCGGGCGCGGGCGCATTGGCCGGCGCTGCGGGGGAATCTCCAGGGGTGGCGGGCTGCCGGGCGGCCGGGGCCGGGGCGGCAGGCTGCGCTGCCGGCGCGCTGGCGGCCGGGGGCGGCGCGGCGCAGGCTGCCAGCGGTGCGAACAGCAGGGCGGCCGTGAAAACGCGCAGGGTTGGCGCGCTGGCCAACCCTGGGAGGTACTTGATCGCGACGTTGCGCTTGGTCATTTATTCAGTTTTCGGATCCGTTCAGATGGCGTGATGATATCAGTCAGACGGATACCGAACTTGTCGTTCACGACCACCACCTCGCCCTGGGCGATCAGGCAGCCGTTCACCAGCACGTCCATCGGCTCGCCGGCCAGGCCGTCCAGTTCCACCACCGAGCCCTGGGCCAGTTGCAGCAGGTTCTTGATCGCGATCTTGGTGCGGCCGAGCTCCACGGTCAGCTGGACCGGGATGTCGAGGATGAAGTCGATGTCGTTCGGCGTGTCGTTGCGCGCGCCCTTGTTCGAGAAGTCCTTGAACACGGCCGCGCTCGGCGCAGCGGCGGCCGCCTGCTGCTGGCGTTCGAGCGCCGCCGCTTCGGCCGCGGCCTGCTCGGCAATCGCCGCGCCCCAATCGTCGTCGAGGCTGCCTTGATCGTCCTGGGTGTCAGACATGGTGTTCTCCTGTGTTGCGTGCTTGCTGCATGTTTGCTGTCTATTTGCTGAACGTGTCGCTGTTGGCCAGCAGCTTCTCGACCTTGAGCGCGTACTGGCCGTTGAGGACGCCGTAACTGCAGTCCATCACGGGCACGCCGTCCACCGTCGCCTGGATCGTCTCCGGCACGCTGATCGGGATGACGTCGCCCACTTTCATGTTGAGGATCTCGTCGAAGTTCGCCTTGCCGTGGCCGAGCACGGCCACCAGCTCGACTTCGGCGACCTGGATCTGCTGGGTCATCAGGCGCACCCAGCGCTTGTCCACTTCCAGCGCCTCGCCCTGGATGCTCGAGGTCAGGGCATCGCGGATCGGCTCGATCATCGAGTAGGGCATGCAGAAGTGGATCTGGCCCGAGACCGACCCCAGCTCGACCGTGAAGGTGCAGGACACCACCACCTCGTTCGGGGTCGCGATGTTGGCGAACTGGGTGTTCATCTCGGAACGGATGTACTCGAATTCGATCGGGTACACCGGTTCCCAGGACTTGGCATAGGCCTCGAACACGATGTCCAGGATGCGCATGATGATGCGCTGCTCGGTCTGGGTGAAGTCGCGGCCTTCCACGCGGGTGTGGAAGCGGCCGTCGCCGCCGAACAGGTTGTCCACCAGCAGGAACACCAGGCCCGGGTCGAAGACCATCAGCGCGGTGCCGCGCAGCGGCTTCATGTGGATCAGGTTGAGGTTGGTCGGGACCACCAGGTTGCGGATGAATTCGCTGTACTTGGAGACCCGCACCGACCCCACCGAGACCTCGGCGCTGCGGCGCAGGAAGTTGAACAGGCCGACCCGCAAATACCTGGCGAAACGCTCGTTGATGATCTCGAGCGTCGGCATGCGGCCGCGGACGATCCGCTCCTGCGTCGCCAGGTTGTATGTGCGTACCCCCGAGGTGTCTTCAGGCGTCGCAATGTCGTCCTGATCGCCGTTGACCCCCTTGAGGAGGGCATCGACTTCTTCCTGTGAGAGGAAATTATCGGCCATGGTGCTTCTTAGTAAGGCTTACTGGATTATGAATGAGGTAAATAATACGTCGGTCACATCCTGTTCGTCGCCATCTTTCTCGAACGGCTGCTTGACGGCTTCCTGGATCTCGGTCGCGAGCTGCTGCTTGCCCTCGACGGTGCTGATTTCCGAGGCCTTCTTGCCCGACAGGAGGAGCAGCACGCGGTTGCGCACCACGGCCATGTTGTCCTTGACGAGCTGGGACTGCTCGGCGCCCGCCACCTGCAGGGTGAACTGCACCTGCAGGTATTGCTCGCCGTTCTCGGGCTGCAGGTTGACCGTGAAGGCCTCCACCGGCACGAATTCGGACTTGGCTTCAGGATCCTTCTTTTTCTTCTTCTTGCTTTCCTTGGCCGGTTCCTCGGCATGCTCGGCCGCCGCCGACTGGGTGAAGTACCAGCCGCCGCCGGCGCCGGCGCCCAGCACCAGCACCGCCGCGGCGATGATGATGATCAGCTTCTTCTTCCCGCCCGCCGGTGCTGCTGCCGCCGCGTCGGCCTTGGGATCAGCTTTCATTTTCGGATTCGCTTTCAAGATGTCTCTTACTGCCTAGTGGATCGTTACCGTCATTATGGCATTGTCGCGGAAAGATGCACCCGGGCAAGCCTCGAAAAGAGGCCGGAAGGGCTGGCATTCCGCGCGTTTGTTGCGTCCGGGCGATGACGGGTTGTTAAGGGCGGCCGAACGCGCCGCCGACGTATGGATAGACCGACAATCAGGCGAAGGTGTCGACCATGCCGCTGTCGCCCAGGGCGACCGTGCGGGTGGCGCGCGGTGCGGCAGCCTCGGCCGTGCCCTGGGCGGCGCCGTCGCGGCCATTGCCGCCCACGCCGCCGCCGTGGCCGGCGCTGCGGCGCTCGCCATCCTGGGGCGCCTGGCGGCCGTCCGGCACGCCGGCGTCGACCGTCGCGTTGCCGAGGGCGATGCCGCTCTCGCTCATCATTTCACGCAGGCGCGGAAGGGCGTTTTCCAGGGCTTGGCGCACTTCCGCCTGGCTGGAGGAGAACTGCACGCTGGCCTGGTCGTTGCTCACGTTCAGCACCACCTGGACCGGGCCGAGGTCGGGCGGGTTCAGGGTCAGGGTGGCGGCCTGTTCCTTGCCGACCATGTAGACGATGCGCTGGCTGACCTGGTTGTCCCAGGCCTGGGTGCCCACGCGCGCCGGGATGCGGTCGCCCGGCGCCGCGGCCGGATTCTGGACGGCTTCCAGCTTGGCCGCCTGGGCCTGCAGCTGGGTGACCGACGGGGCCGGCGCTTCGGTTTGCGGCGCGGCGTCCTGGCCGGCCTGGCGCAACTGGGCGGCGAAGGCATTGGCGTCCGGCTGGGTCTTGGCGGCAGGGGCTTCGGGCGCGCCGCGCGGCTCGGCCGGGGCGCGCTCGACGCCGGCGGACAACTGCGGGCCGGATTGGCCTGCGTCCTCGGCAGGGGCCTCGGCGCCGGCCGAGGCGTCCGTGGCGGCGCCGTCCTGGGCCGCGAGGCGGGCGAAGCTGGATTCCAGCACGGCGAGCTGGAGCTCGCCCGGCGCGGCGGCGCTGGCCGCCGCGTCCTCGGCCGCCGGGGTCGTGGCCGCCGGGACGGCGTTCGCCGCCGGCTGGGCCAGGCTGGCGATGTAGGCCAGCATGTCGGTCACGGGGTTGGTGGCCGCTGCGGCTGCCGCCGCCGCCGCGTCGGCCGCCGCCTCCTTGCTTTCCTCGCCGGCCTGGGCGGCGCCGGCCTGGGCCGTGCTGGCCGCGGCCTCGGTGTTGTCCGCCACCTGCTGCTTCGCCGGTTCGCGCGCCGGGCTGCGCTGGGCCTGGGCCGCGTTCGGCTTGTCGCCCGAGGCCGGTTTGTTGGGCGCGGCCGGCTTGTTCTGCTGGGCCGCCGGGGCCGGCGCGGGCGCACCCTGCTGGGGCGCCATCTGGCGCTGGGCGATCTCGCGCGAGAGGGTGTCGCCGAAAGCCTTGCCGCCGTCGGCGGCCGCGCCCGGGAGGGCGGGAGCGCGCGCGGCGGCGTTGGCGCCGGAGACCTGGAACGGGAGGGTGGTGGTCTGCATCGTCATGGTTGGTTCAGCGTTTGTAGAAGGCGCCACGGGCCGCGTGGTCGTCCATCAGTTTCTGGTCGCGCTTGTTCTCGACTTTCAGGGCCTCGGCTGCCGCGCGTTCGCTCAGGGTGCGGTAGGACAGGCGCTTGCGTTCGCTATCCTGCCATGCCGCTTTTTCCACGTTGGCCTTGTACTGCGCGTGCTTGATGACTTCGCGCTGGCCGTTGAGCGCGTTGTCCAGCTTGCCGATGAAGGCAACAAAGTTGTGGTACGAGAGAGGCGTGATCCCGGCCACCTGGGCGGCGTCGAGCTTGCGCGCGTATTCGTCGCGGTAGCCCACCAGCATCTCCAGCTTCTGCTCGGCCTCTTCCACGGCCTTGAGGGCCGCGCCGAGGCGCTTGGCGGCAGCGTCGGATTCGCGCTGGGCCAGGTCGATCAGGGTTGCGAGGGCGGATGCTTGGGCCATAATGACTCAGAGTATAGTGCCCTTGAGCATCTTTCTATCCTTGGAATAGCGAGGTAAGTTGCCCCAAGCTCTCCGGCAAGCCCACGTTGTCGTGGATTTCCTGGCACAGGAAGGACTCGATCTGATCGTGCTTGGCGATGGCCTGGTCGAGCACCGGGTCGCTGCCGGCGGCATAGGCGCCGACGCTGATCAGGTCGCGCGAGCGCTGGTAGCGCGAATACAGCTGCTTGAGCTTGCGCGCCGCCAGCTGGTGCTCGTGGGTGGTGATGCCGTGCATGGCGCGCGAGATCGACTGCTCGATGTCGATCGCCGGATAGTGGCCGGCTTCGGCCAGGTGGCGGTTGAGGACGATGTGGCCGTCCAGGATACCGCGCGCGGCATCCGCGATCGGATCCTGCTGGTCGTCGCCCTCGGACAGCACGGTGTAGAAGGCGGTGATCGAACCGCCGCCCTCGAGCCCGTTGCCGGCGCGCTCGACCAGCACCGGCAGCTTGGCGAACACCGAGGGCGGATAGCCCTTGGTGGCTGGCGGCTCGCCGATCGCCAGGGCGATCTCGCGCTGGGCCATGGCGTAGCGGGTGAGCGAGTCCATGATCAGGAGCACGTTCTTGCCCTGGTCGCGGAAGTGTTCGGCGATCGCGGTGGCATAGGCGGCGCCCTGCAGGCGCATCAGGGGCGGGGAGTCGGCCGGCGCGGCCACCACGGCCGAGCGGGCGCGGCCCTCCGGGCCCAGGATCTGCTCGATGAATTCCTTCACCTCGCGGCCCCGTTCGCCGATCAGGCCGACCACGATGACTTCGGCTTCGGTATAGCGCGCGATCATGCCCAGCAGCACCGATTTACCCACGCCGGTGCCGGCGAACAGGCCCAGGCGCTGGCCGCGGCCCACGGTCAGCATGGCGTTGATGGCGCGCACGCCGACGTCCAGGGTGTCCTTGATCGGGGCGCGGTCGAGCGGATTGACCGGGCGCGCGTTGAGCGGCGCCACTTCATGGGTGCCGAGCGGGCCGAGGCCGTCGAGCGGGCGGCCGGCGCCGTCGACCACCCGGCCCAGCAGTTGCTCGCCCACCGGCAGGTGGCGCGCGCGGTCGCTCGGGCGGCGGCGCGGATGGGGCACGCTGCCGGGTTTCGGCAGCACGCTCTCGACCGGGAACACGCGCGAGCCGGGCACCACGCCCTCGACGTCGCTCTGGGGCATCAGGAACAGGCGTTCGCCCTCGAAGCCGACCACTTCGGCCTCGATGTGGGCGCCGCTGGCGGTCGGGATGGTGCAGGCGCTGCCCACGGCCAGGCGCAGGCCCACGCATTCCATCACCAGGCCGGCGACGCGGGTGACGCGGCCTGAGACCTGCATCGGCTCGGCGAAGCCGACCAGAGCGTCGCAGTCGCGCAGGTAGGATTTCCAGCGCGCGGTGTGGCGGTCCTGTTGGCTTCCGCCTTGGCTTCCGCCTTGGCTTCCGCCTTGGCTTCCGCCTTGGCGGTCCTGCTGCTCGGCGCTGCTCATGTCAGGGTCCCATCCAGTCCACGTTGGCCCCCAGGGCATGGGTAAGGCGGCTCCAGCGCGCCTGGGCCTGGGCGTCGATCTGGTTGCTGGCGGTTTCCACCTTGCAGCCGCCGCGCCCCATGCTCGCGTCCTCGACGATGCGCCAGCCGCCCTTGTTCAGCTCGTCGGCCATGCCTTCGCGCACGATCAGGGCGTCCTGGGGGTGGAGGATCAGGGTGGCCGGCTGCTGCAGCACCGGCAGGTAGGCGATGGCGTCGCGCACGATGGGCACGATCAGTTCCGGGCGCACCTCGAAGGCGGTGCGCACCATGCCGCGCGCCAGGCGCAGGGCCAGTTCCAGCACGTCGGCGGCGATGGTCTCGTCGGCCGCGGCGACCGCGTCGCCGAAGCTGGCGGCGATGGCGCGCATGTGCTGGACTTCGGCGGCGGCTTCCTGCTGGCCGGCTTCGGCGCCGTCGGCATAGCCCTGGGCGCGGCCCTCGGCGTAACCCTGCTCGCGGCCCTCGGCCAGGCCCTGGGCATAGCCCTCCTGGCGCGCCGCCTCGCGCATGGCTTCGATTTCCTCGACGCTGGGCAGCACCACCTGGGGCGCCGCTTCCGGCACGGGGGCCGGGGCAGGGGCGTACTGCTCGGCGAGGCGGCGCGCGTTCTGGCGGCGCTCCTCGTCGAAGCTGGTCATTTCCCAGCGCTGGTAGGCGCTTTGCTGTTCTTTCGGAATCATCAAACGAAGGAATCCTCACCCTTGCCGCCCAACACGATCTGGCCTTCGTCGGCCAGGCGGCGAACGATCTGCAGGATCTGCTTTTGCTGGGATTCTACCTCCGACAGGCGGACCGGGCCTTTCGATTCGAGGTCTTCGCGCATCATCTCGCTGGCACGCTGCGACATGTTCTTGAAGATCTTCTCGCGCAGGTCCTGCGACGCGCCTTTCAGGGCGATGATCAGCATCTCGGACTGGACTTCACGCAGCAGGAGCTGGATGCCGCGGTCGTCGATGTCGATGATGTTGTCGAACACAAACATCTCGTCCATGATCTTCTGCGCCATGTCGTTGTCGTAGTTCTTGATGTTGTCCATGACGGCCGCTTCCTGCTCGCCGCTCATGAAGTTCAGGATCTCGGCCGCGGTGCGCACGCCGCCCAGCGAGGACTTCTTGATGTTCTCGTTACCCGACAGCAGCTTGGTCAGCACGTCGTTCAGCTCGCGCAGCGCGGCCGGCTGCACGCCGTCCAGGGTAGCGATGCGCAGCACCACGTCGTTGCGCAGACGCTCGGTGAAATTGCTCAGGATCTCGCAGGCCTGGTCGCGCTCGAGGTGGACCAGGATGGTGGCGATGATCTGCGGGTGCTCGTTGCGGATCAGCTCGGCCACCGAGGTGGCGTCCATCCACTTCAGGCTCTCGATGCCCGAGGCGTCCTTGCCGCCCAGGATGCGGTTGAGCAGCACGGCGGCCTTGTCGTCGCCCAGGGCCTTGGTCAGCACCTGGCGGATGTATTCGTCCGAGTCGAGGCCGACGGTCGAGTGCAGGTTGGTCTCTTCGACGAACTCTTCGAGCACGGTCACCACCTGCTCGTGCTGTACCGCCTTCATCTGCGCCATGGCGGCGCCGAGTTTCAGCACTTCGCGCGGGCCGAGGAATTTCATCACCTCGGCGGCCTGCTCCTCACCCAGGGCCAGCATCAGGATCGCCGCCTTGTTGGTGCCGTCTTTGTCTTTATCACTCATTTGTACCCAGCCATGCCTTGATCACGTTAGCCACGATGCGCGGGTCTTCCTTCGCCAGATCCTGCGCCATCTGCAGGTTCGCGCGGTAACCCTGGGCGCGGCGCTGCTGTTCCACTTCCTCTTCCTGTACCGCCTCGGCTTCGGCCTCGGCTTCTGCCGCGGCATCTTCCTCGTCCTCGTCCTTCTTCTCTTCTTCCGGCATCGCGGTGGCCTCGTCGAACTTCTTGATCGCCGGGCGCAGCAGCGGGCGCAGGAAGCGGAAGTAGAGGAAGGCGATCACGGCGGCGACGAAGGCGTAGCGGGCGATTTCCTTGAACAGCGGGAAGTTCGCCGGGTCCGCCCACCATGCCAGGGGCTGGATTGCTTCGGCCGGCTTGTCCACGCCCTCGAAGGGCACGTTGGCCACGTTCAGGGTGTCGCCACGGGCCTGGTTGTAGCCCATCGCCTGCTTGACCAGCTCGTTGATCTGGGCCACTTCGTTGGCGGACAGCGGGCGCACCGTGACCTTGCCGGTGGCCGGATCGACGATGCGGCGATGGTTCACCACCACGCCCACGGTCAGGCGCTTGATGCCGCCCATCGGGCGCTGTTCGTAGCGGATGGTCTTGTCGACTTCGTAATTGGTGGTCGAATTCTTGCTGGTCGGACCGCCTGCGGCCTGGGCCGGGGCCGGCGGCTGCTGGCCCTCGATCGGCGCGGTGTTCACACCCGGCGGCTGGTTCGACAGCGCGCCCGGGATGCCCGAGGGACCGGCGCCGGCCTGGCTCGACTCCGAGGTCTGCTGGCTGCGGATGGCCTGGGGCTCGGGCGGCGAGTTCGGCTTGTACATCTCGGCCGCGGTGTCGACCTGGGCGAAGTCCACCTCGGCGGTCGCCTCGGCGCGCACATTGCCTTCGCCGACGATGGGCTTGATGATGGATTCGACCTGCTTGATGATGTTCTGCTGGACCTGGTCGATGTACTTGAGCTGGGTCGGGTCGAGCTGCTTGGCGCCCGCCTGCTTGTTGCTGGTGTCGGACAGCAGGTTGCCGTTCTGGTCGACCACGGTGACGTTGCCGATGGTCAGTTCCGGCACGCTGGAGGCGACTAGGTGGACGATGGCGCTGACCTGGCCCGGGTCGAGGGCGCGGCCGGGCTGCAGGTTGAGCAGCACCGATGCGGTCGGCTTCTGCTGGTCGCGCACGAAGACCGAGGGTTTCGGCAGGGCCAGGTGGACGCGCGCGTTGCTGACCGAGCCCAGCGACTGGATCGAGCGCGCTAGTTCGCCTTCCAGCGAGCGCTGGTAGTTCACCTGTTCCAGGAACTGGGACACGCCCAGCTTCTGGTTTTCCATCAGCTCGAAGCCGACGTTGCCGCCCTTGGGCAGGCCCTGGGCCGCCAGCTTCAGGCGCAGGTCGTGGATCTGTTCGGCCGGCACCAGGATGGCGTTGCCGCCGTCCGAGAATTTGTAGGGCACCCCCATCTGGTCCAACGAAGCCGTGATCGCGCCGCCGTCGCGGTCGCTGTAGTTCGCGAACAGGACCCGGTATTCCGGCGCCTGGCTCCACATCCAGACCGCGACCATGATCGCCAGGATGATGGCGACGCCGCCGCCGACGGCGATGCGCTTGCCCATCGTGGTCTGGAAAAAGGTCGGCGGCCGGTCCTGGGCTGCCGCCTGGGGCGTATCGAGAAGTTCTTCCGCTGCTGCTGCCATGGTCTGGAATAGGGTAGGGATTGGGGGCTCAGGCAGCAATTATGGAGCCGTAGGGCAACAATCAAATCGGGAAACAGGGGGAGATTTACCGTCTTCCTCACCGATCGCATTTGCCCTCGCGCTGCTATTCTGACAGCCTGAGATCATCTGGTGATGATTCTACAGGGCAACACTCAGGAGAAGAAGATGAGCATAGGCGGCATCGGCGGCATAGGTGGTATCGATAGCAGCCGCATCCAGGCGATGATGGAGCAGTTGAAGGCGGCGGCGGCCAAGCCGGCCGCACCCTCGCTCGCGCCCGCGGGCCTGGGCGAGAAGCCCGTGGCCAAGCTGGATTTCGCGGACGCCCTGCATTCCACCTTGCAGGAAGTCAGCAACAAGTCCCAGGTCGCGGCGGACCTGGGCAAGCGCTTCGCCATGGGCGACGACACGGTCAGCCTGTCGGACACCATGATCGCGATGCAGAAGTCGAGCATCGCCTTCCAGGCCACCGTCCAGGTGCGCAACAAGCTGGTGTCGGCCTACCACGACATCATGAACATGCAGGTCTGAGTTCAGCCGGCGGCGCCCGGCTGGGCCAGGTGCCAGGCCACCAGGGCATTCGCATGCCCATGGCCGAGGCCGTGCTCGGTCTTGAGCCAGTTCACCATTTCCATGTGTTTCATCCCCTTCCTGGCGGCCAGCAAACCAAGCCAGTGCGCCACCGGCTGGCCGTACTTCTTTTCGATCGAGGGAAAATAGGACGCGGGTCCCTTGGTCTGCTCCGTCATGCTTCCTCCTGTGGTCGACGATCCGGGCCGTGGGCCGGCCTTCCGCATCCACGACGAAAGAAGGGCTGCGGTTTCGACAAGGCGTTTCGTCCCTGCGCGAAGCTTACGCCATCCTGACAGATTTACACTGTTGTAAATACCACAAAGCAACATCGTTACGAATTGACATCTTCAACTGTGTCACGCAGCATGGACCGGGCGTTGCCCTCCGGGAAACGTTCAAGCTGCGCAGGACAACAAGAAAAGGATTGAAGATGCAGAAGAAACAAGTAACGGAAAAAACAGTACTGGCCCTGGCCATCGCTTCCCTGTTTGCGGGCACCGCGCAGGCGCAGGACGGCGCCGCGGGTGCGCAGGCAGCCGAACCCTCGGCCGCCGCCACCGTCGTCGTGACCGGCACCCGAGTCGCCAACCGCACCGCGCTCGACACCGCGGCCCCGGTCGACATCGTCTCCTCCGAGACCCTCAAGAACGCCGGCACCACCGAGATGAACCAGGCGCTCTCCATCGCCCTGCCGTCGCTGAACTTCCCGCGTCCGGCGATCACGGACGGCACCGACACCATCCGTCCCGCCACCCTGCGCGGCATGGCTCCCGACCAGACCCTGGTGCTGGTCAACTCCAAGCGCCGCCATGCCTCCTCGCTGGTGAACGTCAACGGCTCGATCGGCCGTGGTTCGGCGGCGGTGGACATGAACACCATCCCGACCGCGATCGTGAAGAGCGTCGAGGTGCTGCGCGATGGTGCGGCGGCCCAGTACGGCTCGGACGCGATCTCGGGCGTGGTCAACATCCGCCTGCGCACCGACCGCAGCGGCGGCGAGGCGACCGTCACCTACGGCGCGCGCAAGACCGAATACGACCTGTGGAACGACGCCGCCCCGGCCGGCGCGCCCTGGGCCGGCACCGCGCCCGCCTCGCGCAAGCGCACCGACGGCCAGACCGCCACCGTCAGCGTGTGGAAGGGCCTGGAACTGGGCGAGAACGGCTACCTGACCATCGCCGCCGAATACCGCGACCAGCACCGCACCGAGCGCAGCGGCTACGACATGCGCCAGCAATACCCGCGCCTGGCCAGCGGCGCTTTCGATCCGCGCGAGAACACCATCAACCGCTTCAACGCCTGGTACGGCGAGCCGGAAATGGAGCAGAGCACCCTGTTCGCCAACGCAGGCGCCAGCCTGGGCGGCGGCGTCAAGCTCTACGGCTGGGCCAGCTACCAGAACCGCGACGCCCGCTCGGGCGGTTTCTTCCGCACCGCCCAGGATGCGCGCAACGTGCCCTCGATCTATCCGGACGGCTTCCTGCCCATCATCGCGCCGAGCGTGGACGACTACGCGGCCACCGGCGGCGCGACCTGGACCTGGGGCGCCTGGGACATGGACGCCTCGCTGGGCTACGGCAAGAACAAGATGGAGTACGACATCCAGAACACGCTGAACCGCTCGATCGGGCCGACCAGCAAGCGTGAGTTCTATGCGGGTGGCTATTCCTACGACCAGACCGTGCTCAACCTGACCGGCGTGCGCAGCGTGGAGATCGCGGGCCTGGCCTCGCCGCTGAACGTGGCGGTCGGCATGGAAGCGCGGCGCGAAGGCTACAAGCTGTTCGCGGGCGAGCGCGAGTCCTGGGACTACTACGGCCAGGTGCTGCCGAACGGCACCCCGGCGGCGCCGGGCGCCCAGGTGTTCCCGGGCTTCCGTCCCTCGAACGAGACCAACAGCCACCGCAACGCGGTCGGCGCCTTCATCGACCTGGAAGCCAACCTGACCCCGCAGCTGCTGACCTCGTTCGCGATCCGCGGCGAGAAGTATTCCGACTTCGGCAACAGCCTGGCGGGCAAGCTGTCGGCGCGCTATGACTTCAGCAAGGAATTCGCGCTGCGCGGCACCATCCAGAACGGCTTCCGCGCGCCTTCGCCGCAGCAGCAGAACTTCACCGCCACCTCGACCAACTTCATCAACGGCGTGCCCTTCGAGATCACCACCTTCAAGCCGAGCGACCCGGTGGCGGTGGCCCTGGGCGCCAAGCCGCTCGAGGCCGAGGAATCGATCAACGCCTCGATCGGCGCGGTGATGCGCTTCGGCGACGTCAACCTGACGGTGGACGCCTACCGCATCGACATCGACGACCGCATCGTGCTGTCGGAGAACCTGACCCAGGCCAATGTGCGCAGCTACCTGACCAGCCGCGGCTTCATCGGCGTGGGCGGCGGCCGCTTCTTCATCAACGGCGTCGACACCGAGACCAAGGGCGTTGACGTGGTGGTGAGCTGGCCGTGGAACGCGGGCGCGGCGGGCCGCTTCGACTTCACCCTGGCCGGCAACTTCACCGACACCAAGGTCACCAAGGTGCCGCAGACGGCCCAGTTGTCGGCCCTGAGCCCGGCGCCGGTGCTGTTCGACCGCCTGAACGTGCTGTCGCTGGAAAAAGGCCAGCCGGAGAACAAGCTGAGCGCCAACGTGAACTGGAAGCTGGG
This sequence comes from Massilia sp. KIM, assembly GCF_002007115.1. Lineage (NCBI taxonomy): Bacteria > Pseudomonadati > Pseudomonadota > Betaproteobacteria > Burkholderiales > Oxalobacteraceae > Massilia > Massilia sp. KIM. The sequence goes on from NZ_MVAD01000002.1 coordinate 978,466, forward strand.
CAAGTGGGGCGGCACCGTGCGCGCCACCCGCTACGGCAAGGTGCTGTCGCCTGGCACCACGGCCAACTTCGACTTCGAGCTGGGCGCCAAGACCCTGGTCGACCTCGAAGCGCGCTATGCGCTCACGCCGAAGCTGAGCCTGGCGCTCGGCGCCGACAACGTGTTCGATCAGTATCCGGAGACCCTGCCGCCGGCCCTGAACACCACCGGCAACACGCCTTTCGCCAACTACGCGCCCTTCGGCCGTTCGGGCCGCTACATCTACGCCCGCGCCAGCTACGGCTTCTAAGCCTGCTCCCACCGCCGACCCATCCCGGGTCGGCGCCGCAGGGCGCACAACTAGGGTCGGAGTCGAATTTTTTGACAACTCTAAGGAATTGTCCAAAAAATCGACTCCGACCCTACTTTTTTTCGGCCTGCCGAGTTCGCCAAAGCATCGATCCTCGAAAAGGCAAGTTCACCCGCCTTGAACCTTCACAAGCTTCGCGCTTTCCTTTCTTTCCGCAGAGCTAAGAAAAAATAGGGTCGGAGTCGAATTGTTTGACAACTTTTGGGAATTGCCCAAAAAGTCGACTCCGACCCCAGTTTTTTTCGTCGAAGCGGGAGGGCAGCCGGCGTAGGGGCGGCGCGGGTCGGGATCGGGGAGGGGGCGGCTCAGGCCGCTTTTTTTCGCTGGAATACCACCGGCGCTTCGCGCGGCGCCGGTTCCGGCAGCAGCGAGGCCAGGGTGTGGCGATCGAGTTCCGCCAGGTAGGCATTGGTGGCATTGCCCAGGACGCCCTTCAGGCGGCAGGCCTTGGTCAGGCCGCAGGGACTGCCGTTCGGGTCGAAGCATTCGGCCATGTAGAAATCGCTCTCGCTCATGCGCACCACGGCCCCGACGTTGATGTCCTCGGGCTCGTGGGCCAGGCGAAAACCGCCGTTGCGGCCGCGGATGGTCTCGATGACGCCGTTGCGCGCAAGCTCGTTCACCACCTTCATCAGGTGGTTCTTCGAGATGTTGTGCAGGTCCGCGATTTCCTGGATGGTGACCAGGCGCTCGCGGTTGCTCCCCAGGTGCAGCAGGGTGCGCAGCGTGTAATCGGTGAAGGAGGTCAGGCGCATGATCGGCCAAGTATAACGCAATTGCCCTGGCCTCGATGAAGGCCCCGGCGGCGCATTTTTTACATGTCTTAACTTGCTTGGAGGCTTGGGAAGTTCCAAGATAAAACTCGGGACTGACCCCAACCCTGTCGCCCGTCGTCGTCTACCAGGAGCAGACCATGCATACGATTTCATCCGCCATCCATATCATGCACGCCGATCCGGTCATGACCGCCGGCCTGCATGCCATCATCGCTGAACTGCCCGAACTGCGCGTCACGACCAACCTGCGCCAGCCCGAGGCGCAACGCGTGGCGCGTGTCCTGGTCGCCGACTACGACACCGGCATCTCCCTGGCGCGCCAGCCCATGTCCGATTCGCTGCGCCATCCCAGCGTGCTCATCGTGACCCAGCTCGACAAGGAATTCGAGGTGCGCATCGCCATGGACGCCGGCGTGCACGGCTACGTGCTGCAGTCCTGCAGCCCGGACGAACTGCAGAAGGCCGTCGTCACCCTGGCCCAGGGCCAGCGCTACCTGAGCGAATCGGTGACCCGCAGCGTGGCCGACAGCCTGAGCCGCGAAACCCTGACCGGCCGCGAAACCGACGTGCTGCAACTGCTGGCCCAGGGCTGTTGCAACAAGTCGATCGCACGCAAGCTGGGCATCGGCGTGGGCACGGTCAAGACCCACGTCAAGGGCGTGATGAGCAAGCTCGATGCGACCGCGCGCACCCATGCGGTGGTGGTCGCGGCCCAGCGCGGCCTGATCCGCCCCGGCAGCAGCGTGCATCCGCACTGAGCGCGCCGGGCTAGGCATCTGACCGCGCCGGCCGCGCCGGGTCCAGGAAACGCCGGCCATTGGCCGCGCACCAGGCGGCCGCCAGCGCCAGCGCCAGGCCCACCAGCCCGGCGCCGGTCGCGGCCTGGTCGTCCAGCAGATAAGCATTGCACAGGCGCTGGGGCAGCTCCTGGTACAGCAGCCCGGCGATCGCCATCATCGCGCACAGGTTGGCCACGAAGAACAGCTGCACCACCAGGTGCGCGCGGGCCAGGGCGCCCGGCAGGCAGGCTCCCACCGCCAGCAGCGAGATCCATTTCGCGGCCTCCGCCGCCGGCGCGAACAAGGCCTGTTCGAGCGCGCGCGGCACCATCCAGTAGGTGCTGACAAACAGCAGGGCGGTGAAGGAGGCCAGGCCCTGCAGGTCGAGACGTGCACCAAATTGGCGCACGCGGGCCGGCGCCTGCGCATGCAGCAAGGCGCCGCACAGCACCAGCAGCGGCAGCTGCAACAGCATGTGGCGCAGCATGCTCGCTTCCATCCAGCCGCGCGTGAGGAACAGGGCGGCCAGCAGGGCCAGGCCGCCGGCGGCGCCGGCGGCGGGCCTCATGCGTCCTCCGCGGCCAGCGCCAGCGCGGCCTCGAGCGCCGCCGCCGGGTCGGCGTAATCCATGATGCGCACCAGGCGCCCGTCACGGTCGACCAGGTGGAAGGCCGCGTTGTGCTCGAACTCGCCGAGCGGGGCCGGCACCACCACCACGCCGAAGCTGTCCAGCAGCCGTCGCCGTTCGCCTTCGTCGGCGATGCGGTACAGCCGCCACAGCGCGGGATCGGCCCGCATGCCCTTGCCCCAGGCGCGCAGGGCCTCGGCGTCGTCGCGCGGATCGAAGCTCAGGGTCACCAGGCGCACCCGGTCGCCGGCGCCGCGCGCGCGGATTGCTTCCTGCATCCGCTGCAGCTCGCTGCCCAGGGCGCGACACACCGACTGGCAGCGCACGTAGACGAAGCTGACGATGGCCGTACGGGCGTCCGCGTTCAGGGTGGACGGCGCGCCCTCGCTGTCTTCCAGGCGCGCGGCGGGCAAGACCAGCGGCCGTTCGTCCACCTGCAGGCGGCGCACGGCCTCGGTCGAGACCGCGCGAAAACCGGCGGTGGCGTAGTGCAGCGCGGCGCAGCCGGCCAGCGCGAGCGCCAGCACGGCGCCCGCGGTGGCGCGCGCCGAAGCCGGATTATTTGTAGCCGGCCAGTTCATCGTCGCCGTTCCATGGCGCGGTACGCGCCGCGCTGGCGGCGCGCGTCTCGGCCACCAGCCTGGCGTCGACCGCGCCGGCGCTGTTGCCGAACTGGGTGCGCAGATGGCTCAGCAGGGCGGCCAGCTCGACGTCGCCCAGCTTGTCCTTGAAGGCCGGCATCTGGCCGTTGTAGACCGTGCCCTTGACGGTCAGGGCGCCGCTCACGCCGTGCAGCACGATGTCGGCCAGCCGCCTGGGATCGCCGGTCACCCATTCCGATCCGGCCAGCGGAGGGAAGGCGCCGGGCAGGCCGGCGCCGCTCGCCTGGTGGCAGGCCGCGCACTGGGCGGCGTAGAGCTGGGCGCCGTCGACCGCGCCGGTCGCCTGGGCTTCCAGGGTCGACGCGGTGCGGCGGTCGCCCCAGGCCGCGTCGTCGTTGCGCTGCTCGGTCAGGATGTAGCCCACGCCCCACAGCAGCAGCCCGGCCACCAGGGCCAGCAGCGGCAGCGGGAAGGGGCGTTCGGATTCGGTCGGGTCGGGGTTCTCGCGCCGCTGCGCATCCTCGTGGCCCGGCGGGTGGTCGATGGGCTCGCTCATTTGCGCTCCCGGCGGGTGGCGGCCGTCTCCACGGCCGGGTAGGTGTGGTCCAGGCCCTGCAGATAGGCCACCAGGTCGAGCGCCTCCTGGCGCGCGACCACCACCTTGCCCGGCGGCTTGTAACCATCCGGCATGCTCACCACGCGTTCGCCCGGGTCGGCCTTGTCCTTGACCTCGAACAGGTAGCGGTAGGCCGGCATGATCGAGCCGGGCACATAGGCGCGCGGCTGGAACAGGTGACCCAGGTGCCAGTCGGCGCTGGGCTGGCGTGCGCCGATGTTGAACAGGTCGGGACCGGTGCGCATGGTGCCCAGCAGGTGCGGGCGGTCGTAGTGGTAGTCGGCCGCCACCGAGGCGCGCCCCCAGCCGCGCTTGTCGTCCGGCGCCTGGGCGCGGTCGCGCGGCTGCTGCGAATGGCAGTAGATGCAGCCATTGGCGATGTAGACCTCGCGGCCGCGCAGCTGGGCCGAGGTGTAGGGCTTCAGGCCGGGCGGCGGCTCGCCGTCCCTGAGCTGGATGTGCGGCACCACCACCAGGGCCGACACGGCCAGGGCCAGGGTCGCCATCGCGCCGCCCAGCAGTTTCAGTTCGTCTTGCATCCTTGCTCCTTCAGGCCGCGCGCGGGACGGCGAGGTCGTTCAGCATGGCCGCGCCCAGGCGGCGCCGGCCGCGGCGGGTCGCCATCAGCACGAAGTGGAAGGCGAACACCAGGTGGCCGAGGGCCATGATGGCGCCGCCCACCGAGCGGCTCTTGAGCCAGGGGATGGTCACGTTGACCGAGTCCATGAACGGGCGCGCGGCGTCCAGCATGGCCAGGCCCTGCAGCCAGCCGCCGATGCTCAGGCCGGTGAAATAGATCGCGAAGCCCAGGCACACCAGCCAGAAGTGCAGCGAGATCAGGCCCGGGTAGGGCCACTCCCAGTCCATCACGCGCGGCATCACGAAGTAGACGGCGCCGAACATCACCAGGGTGAAGAAGCCGTACAGGCCGAGGTGGGCGTGGGCCACGGTGAAGTGGGTGAAGTGGGCCACCGTGTTCACGCTGCGCAGGGCTTCGATCGAGCCCTGGATCGAGCTCAGGGTGTACATCATCCCGCCCAGCACGATGAAGCGCAGGGTCGGCGAATGGCGCAGGCGATCGAAGTGGCCCTTGAGGGTCAGGTGCTGGTTCACGGTGAAGGCCAGCACCGGGATGATCATCATCACGCTTTGCACGATCGACAGCGTGATCAGCCAGCCCGGCACCGGGCCGCCGATCAGGTGGTGGCCGCCGACCTGGCCGTAGAAGAAGGCCAGGGTCCAGAAGCCCAGCAGCGACAGGTTGTACGACTGCACCGGGCGGCCGATGATCTTGGGCAGGAAGTAGTAGACGCAGGCCAGGGCCATGGGCGTGTAGAACAGCCCCAGCACGTTGTGGCCGAACCACCAGTTCATGGCCGCCTGCTGCACGCCGAAGTGCACCGCCGGCAGGTTCCCGACCAGGAACAGGGTGGGGAACCAGAACAGGGCCGCGCCCATGTACCACACCGAGACGTAGAGGTGGTGCACGGTGCGCGCCTGCAGGGTGTAGACCAGGGGCAGGCCGACCAGGGCGCCGCCGATCACGAACAGGACGTCGACCTGCCACGGGATCTCGAGCCATTCCATGCCGTCGCTGATGCCCGCCGCGATGCAGCCCAGGCCCGCGACCAGGCCGGCGTTCCAGACCATGGCGCCGATCACCGCGTAGCGCGCCCCCACCAGCGGGGTCTTGAGCAGGCGCGGCAGCATCCACATCGCGATCCCCAGGGCCGCCATCGGCGCCCAGCCGTAGGCGACCGCGTTCAGGTGCAGGGTGCGCACCCGGCCGAAGGTGAGCCAGGCCTGGTCGACCAGCAGGTCGGGCTGGTGCAGCTTGATCGAGGCCAGCAGGCCGGCGGCGGTAGCCACCAGCAACCACACGATCGAGCAGCCGAGGAAGAGGAAGGTCACCAGGCTGCTCGAGCGGTCGGCCTCGATGCGCGCCCCGAGTTCGGCGGCCAGGCTCTCCGCCACCGCCGGGGGCGGCGCGGTCTTGCCCTTGGCCGCGTCGATCGCGCCCATGGCCGCGTTCTGGGCCGGCGTGCCGGCCGGGTCGTCGCTGCGCCCGATTTCGCCCTCCGAGAAGATGGTGCGGGCCGCCGCCGGACTGGGCTCGAACAGGCGGTTGCGCAGCGACCAGATGAAGACCAGGAGGCCCGTCACCGACAGGATGAACGAGGACAGCAGGATGGTCGTGGTGTTCATGGCATGCGGTGTTGGAGCGGATAAAAAGATATATACAAAATACTTAATATGTTTTGAAAAAGCAATACGGCATAGGGGGGAGTGCGCCTTCTACATCTCGGTCAGGTGAGGTCGAGGATGGGCCGGGCGCCCGGGGAAGGCCGGCCCGGCTTGGGGAGGAGCTTGGGAAAGGACGGCGGCGCGCGCGGCGCCGGCCGCTAGATCAGGCCCAGGGTCAGGGCCTTGAGGGTGGCCGCGGCCCGCGTCGAGCAGTCCAGCTTGCGGAAGATGCTCTCGACGTGGGTGCGCACGGTGCTGGGGCTGATCTGCATGGTGCGCGCCGCTTCCTTGTTGCTCTCGCCCAGGCTGATCCGCTGCAGCACCTCGATCTCGCGCGCCGACAGGGCGATGCGCGCGCAGGCGGCCGGCGCGGCCGGCTGGGCTCCGGTGGCGGCGGCCGTCACCAGGTCGACCGCGGCGCGCTCGAAGCGGCCGCCCGTGACCTGGGCGTCGAGCAGGGCCAGGGCCGCCGTGTGCTCGTGGGCCGCGCGCCAGGGCCGCGGCGAGCGCAGCGCCACGTAGGCGGCCGCCGCGCCCAGCAGGCGCTGGGCCTGGCCGAGGGTCGTGCCGTCCAGGCTGCGGAAGTAGCCGCTGCCGTCGAGGCGTTCGTACACGTGGGAGGCCAGCGCGGTGTCCTGGTTCAGGCCGGGCAGGCGGGCGCCGGCGCGCGCGGTCCAGTAGGGCACCAGGCGCACCGCTTCCCAGTCGCTCGCGCTGAGCCGGCCCTTGCGTTCCCAGATCGTGTTGGACACGGCCGCGCGGCCGATCCCGTGCAGCAGCGCGGCGCGCGCCAGGCAGCGCTGCTGGGCGTCCGGCAGCCCAGCCAGGCGGGCGGCCTCGCACGCCAGCACGGCCACGCGGCGCGAATAGCCCGCCAGCCAGGGCAGCTTGAGTTCGATCATGTCGGCCACCACCGTCAGCGGCACCGAGGCGGGCAGGAAGTCGGCGCCCGCCAGCGGCTCCTCCTCGTTTTCCAGCGCCTCGATCCAGGCCTGGGCGTGTGGCTCCAGCAGGCGCACCAGGGCCGGGGGATACTTGATGCCCGACAGGCTGCGGATGATGTCCAGCGCCACGCCGATGCCGCGCGAGCGCGCCAGGATCTCGAGGTCGCCGGCCAGCGTGGTGTAGTAGACGACCGCGGGCACCTGGTCGCCGCTCAGGCCGGCCGGACGTCCGCTGCCGTCGTAGTGTTCCCAGATCTGGCGCAGGGCGGTTTCGACCACCGCCGGCAGGCCGACGATGGCGGCGATGTCGCCCGCGACTTCGCAGTGGATCTCGGCCAGGGCCACGGTGTCGGCCATGCGCCTTTCCTGGTCCGGGCGCAAGGTGCGCGTCAGCATCGCGTTGCGCCCGCCCACGTCGTCGCCCAGCAGCTCGGCGAAGCCGGAGGCGTTGGCGGTGCAGCCCGACCAGCGCAGCTGGGACACCATGCGCGCATGGGCGACGGTCGCCGGCGCGGCGCCGTCTTCCTGGGCCAGGCGCGCGGCCAGGCGCGCCGTGCGGTCGGACTGGTCGATCGGCTGGCCCATGCTCAGGTCGCCCACGATGGCGAGCGCGCGCAGGGCCTGGTCGAGCGAGGCCGCATCCATGCCGTTCAGGGGGGAGGGAGGGGAGGACAGGTCTGGCGGATACAAGGGTGTGCGCGCTCCATCGGTGGCGGCGCGCCCTGGCCAGTGGCGTGCCCGATTACATGCCCGGCGGCGGATTGACCGGGATCTGGTTGCGCAGACTCAGGTTGATCACGTTCCAGCCCCGGATGGCCGCGATAGTATAGCCAAGTTCGGCGATCTCGGCCTCCGAGAAATGCTCGCGCAGAGCCGGCCAGGCGGCGTCGGTGTCGTCGCGCTGCGGCAGGGCGTTGACGGCGTCGGCCCAGGCCAGGGCGGCGCGTTCGCGCTCGCTGAAGAAGGGCGATTCGCGCCAGGCTGCGAGCGAATTCAGGTGGCGCGGATCGGCGCCCTGCTTGACCAGGTCGCGCCAGTGCATGTCGATGCACACGCCGCAGCCATTGAGCTGGGACACGCGCAGCTGGACCAGCTCCACCAGGCGCTCGCCGAGAGCGCCCTGCTTGTTGGTCATCGACAGGTTGATCAGGGCCTTGAGGTTGGCGGGTGCGAGGGAAAACAGGTTCAGGCGTGCGGACATGGTCTCTTCCTTTCGGTGTGCGGGACGCCCCGTGCGTCCCTCATGCAGACAAGACGAGCCGGGGCGGCGGGCTGTGACATGGCCGGCGATTTTTTTTCGAAGAAGCTGCGCGGCCACCTCCAAAGGCAGAGGCGAGGGAGGGGCCCGGCGCGCCGCGCTGGGCGTAAGATGGGTATCGTGGACCTGATCTCCGACTTCTTCGAGCGCCTGCAGCTGCGCGGGCGCCTGTTCTATGCCGGCCAGCTCGACGGCGTGCTGACGCTCGCCCGCGAGCCCGGCACCGCCCTGTTGCACCTGGTCGAGGAGGGCGGGGTGGAACTGGTGCAGGAAGGCCGGCCGGCGCTGGCGGTGAACGATCCCGCCATCCTGCTCTGCCCCGACAGCTGCACCTACCGCATCCGATCCGCCGGCATCCGGCCGGCGCCGGTGGTCTGCGCCAGCTTCGAGCTGGGCAAGGTGATCGGCCTGGGCAATCCGCTCGGGGTCGAGCGCACCCTGGTATTCGCGGTGGACGCGCTGCCGGCCGCCGGGCCGGTGCTGCGGCTGCTCGCGGCGGAGCTGCGCGCCGACCATCCGGCGCGCGAGAAGGCGCTCGGCGTGCTGTTCGAATACCTGCTGATCCTGCTGGTGCGCGAAGCCCTGGCGCGCGGCATGATCGAGCGCGGCGTCCTGGTCGGCATGCTCGACCCCCAGTTGGGCAAGGCCCTGCGCGCGATCCACTGGGAGCCCGAGCGGGACTGGGAAGTCGATGGGCTGGCGCGGCTGTGCGGCATGTCGCGTTCGAAGTTCTCGGCGCGCTTCACCGAGCTGGCCGGGGTGCCGCCGATCGCCTACCTGGCGGACTGGCGCATCCGCCTGGCGCAGCAGATGATGCGGCGCGGGACCGCTCTCAAGATCGTCGCCTCGGCGGTGGGCTACGGCTCGCAGGCCGCCTTCACCCGCGCATTTTCCGGCCATTGCGGCATGAGTCCCGGCGAGTGGCTGCGCCGCGGCGCCTCCTCCTCCGCCGTCTCCGCTTCCGCCGCAGCCGCCGTCTCGGCCGCACCCTCCACCTCGCTGCATTGAGCGTCCGCTTCGTCCGGCCGCGCCGGGTCGGTCGATCGACCGATACCGGCCCGCATGGCCGCTCCCTATACTGGCTTCACACTAACCCACCACGAAGGAGAGCACCATGTCGAAGCTGAACACCACCCTGCGCACCCTGGCTGCCGCCGCCGTCCTCGCCGCCGGCGCCGTCCACGCCGCTCCCGCCGCCGAAGCCAAGGATCAGGCCTCGGTCGTGATCGTCCACGGCGCCTTCGCCGACGGTTCCGACTGGGCCAAGGTGATCCCGCTGCTGCAGGCCAAGGGCGTGAAGGTCACCGCGATCCAGAATCCCCTGACCTCGCTGAAGGACGACGTCGCCGTCACCAAGCGCGTGCTCGACGCCCAGACCGGCAAGGTCGTGCTGGTGGGCCATTCCTGGGGCGGTTCGGTGATCAGCGAGGCAGGCCAGCACGACAAGGTCGCCAACCTGGTGTACGTGGCCGCCTTCGCCCTCGAGCCGGGCCAGGCCAGCGCCGAAGTGGGCAAGGGCTATCCAGTGCCGCCGGGCGCGAAGAAGTTCGTGGCCGATGCCGAAGGCTTCCTGACCCTGCCCCTGGCCGCGATGCGCGAGGACTTCGCCCAGGACGTGCCGGCTGCCCAGGCCGCGGTGATGACCGCCACCCAGGGCCCGATCCAGGTCAAGGCCTTCGAGGAGCGCGCCACCGTCGCCGCCTGGAAGACCAAGCCTTCCTACTACATCGTCGCCGGCAAGGACCGCATGATCGACCCGCAACTGCAGCGCGACCTGGCCAAGAAGATCGGCGCCCGCAGCACCGAGCTGCCCACCAGCCACGTGCCGCAGCAGTCGCGTCCCGCCGACGTGGCCAAGGTGATCCTCGACGCGGTGGCCGCCGCCCGCTGATCCGCACTGCTCGAGCTTCTGTCTTTCGATAGAAGGCCTAAAGATGCAAAATATTTGCATCTTTAGGCCTTCGTCATTACACTGTCCCGGTCAACACTGAAAGGGGCAACACATGACACGAGCAGAAAACAAGGGCACCGCCGTTGTCACCGGCGCATCGGCCGGCATGGGCGAGGTCTACGCCGACCGCCTTGCGCGCCAGGGCTATGACCTGATCCTGGTGGCGCGCAGCGAAGAAGGGCTGGCGCGGGTCGCGCAACAGGTGCTGGACGCTACTGGACGGCGCGCCGAAGTGCTGGCGGCCGACCTGGCCGATCCGGTCCAGCTGCGCCGCGTGGAAGCGGTGCTGCGCGCCCGCCAGGACCTCACGCTCCTGGTCAACAACGCCGGCGTAGGCTCGGTCGCGCCGCTGCTGGGCGGCGACGCCGACGCCATGGAGCGCATGATCGCACTGAACGTCACCGCGCCGACCCGCCTGAGCTATGCGCTGGCGCCGGGCATGGTGGAGCGCGGCGGCGGCGCCATCGTCAACGTCTCCTCGATCGTGGCGGTGGCCACCGAGATGATGAACGGCGTTTACGGCGCCACCAAGTCCTATGTGCTGGCCTTTACCCAGTCGCTCCTGCACGAGCAGGGCCCCAAGGGCCTGCGCGTGCAGGCGGTGCTGCCGGGCGTCACGGCGACCGGCTTCTGGGACGTGCTGGGCCATCCGCTCGAGCGCCTGCCGGCGGACATCGTCATGAACGTGGACGACCTGGTCGACGCCGCCCTGGCCGGCCTGGCGCTGGGCGAAACCGTCACCATCCCCGGCCTGCACCAGGGCGAGCGGTGGACCGCCTTCGAGGCCGCGCGGCGCGAACTCTCGGGCCTGTTCGGCAACGCGCGCCCGGCCGCGCGCTACCTGCCCGGCTGAAGCGCCGCCCCGGGCGCGCCATGTCACGCCTGGCGCTTTCCACTCGTCTTGTCGATAAGGGCTTGACCTTGCCGCTAGCGTCAGGCCCGCACAATCACGACAAGGAGTGAGAATTGCGAATCGGAGCGCTCGCGCGGGCCGCCGGGGTCAGTCCCCGCACCCTGCGCCATTACGAATCCCAGGGCCTGATCCGCGCGCGGCGCGGGCCCAACGGCTACCGCGTGTTCGATGCGCGCGCGGTGGAGCAGGTCGGCTGGATCCGCGACCTGCTTGACTGCGGCTTCGGCACGCGCCAGATCGCCGGCATGATGGATTGCCTGGGCGGCGTCTACGACGCGCGCAGCTGCGCCGCCGGACTAGCCCTGTTCCTGCGCAAGCGCGAGGAGCTGGACGGGCTGATCGCCGTGCTGGAGGCGCGCCGCGACCGCCTGGAGCGCCGCATCGCCCATTTCGGGCCTCACCCCCGCGCCATTCAACCACCGGACGAGGGAGCACAGCATGCCAAATCTTGAAGAGAAAGTCGTATTGATCACCGGCGGCGGCGCCGGCATCGGCCGCGCCGCCGCCCTGCGCTTTGCCCGCGCCGGCGCGCGCGTGGTCGTCACGGGGCGTCGCGAGGAACCCTTGCGCGCCCTGGCCGACAGCGCCGAAGCGCAGGGCCGCATCGACTGGATCGTCGCCGACGCCGGCGCGCCGGAAGACGCGGCGCGCACCGTGGCCATCGTGGCCGAGCGCTGGGGACGGCTCGACGTGCTGGTCAACAATGCCGGCGCCGGCGCCATCCTGGCGCTGGAGGACGCCGACGCGGCGCGCATCCGCGCCATCCTCGACGTCAACGTGGTCGGTCCTTCGCTGCTGGCCAGCGCCGCGCTGCCCCTGCTGCGCGCCGGACGCGGGGCGATCGTCAACATCTCCTCGACCTTCGGCCGCAAGGCCGGCGCCATGCTCTCGCACTATGGGGCCAGCAAGGCGGCGCTCGAACACATGACGCGCTGCTGGGCGCTGGAACTGGCTCCCGCCGGCGTGCGCGTCAACGCGGTCGCCGCCGGCCCCACCGAAAGCGACTTCCTGGCCGAGCGCATGGGCTTGTCGCCGGCGCAGATCGCGGCCGTCAAGGAAGAGGAAACGCGCCGCATCCCCCTGGGACGACGCGGCGAACCGGAGGACGTGGCGGCGATGATCGTGGCCCTGGTTTCAGATGCCGGCGCCTGGATCACCGGACAGGTGCTGGCCGTCGACGGCGGATTGAACATCGCCTGACTCCGTCGCGATGCTCAGACGGTTCTTGCCGGCGCGCTTGGCCGCGTACATCGCGGTGTCGGCGCGCGACAGCAGGGCGTCGGCGCTGTCGCCCGCGCCGTACAGGGCGATGCCGATGCTGGCCCCGATGGCCGGGCAGGTTTCCGGCAGCGGATAGGGCTGCGCGGCCGCGGCCAGGATGCGCTGAGCCACCTCGCGCGCCTCGCGGTCCATGTTGGGCGACTCTTCCAGCATCACCACGAACTCGTCGCCCGCCAGGCGCGCCACCAGGTCGCTGCGCCGCACCGCCTGGCCCAGGCGCGCGCCGAATTCGGTCAGCACCGCGTCGCCCGCCTCGTGGCCGCACTGGTCGTTGACCGCCTTGAAGCCGTCCAGGTCGATGAACAGCAGGGCCAGCGCATGCGCGTGGCGGGCCGCCTTGTCGACCGCGCGCGCCAGCTGGCCCATGAATTCGTAGCGGTTGGGCAGGCCGGTCAGGAAGTCGTGGGTGGCCTGGTAGTGCATGCGCTCGGCGTAGCGGCGCTGCTCGGAGACGTCGCGCAGGAAAGCGTAGAAATAGCGCCGGCCGCGGTGCGGCACCATGCCCACCGCGAACTCGACCAGGATCTCGCGGCCGTCGCGGCGCAGGGCCGGCACCTCGGTCCGCTTGCTGTAGCCGGGCGCGGTGCTGCGCGCTAGGAAGGCGCGCATGCCGTCCAGGTGCAGCTGGCGCAGGCGTGGCGGGGCGATCAGCTCGTCCATCGGACGCCCGATCGCCTCGCTCGCTGCCCAGCCGAAGGTGAGCTCGGCCTGCTTGTTCCATTCGGTGATCACGCCGTCCTCGCTCATGCCGATGAAGGCGTCGTGGGCGCCGTCGATCAGCAGGCGGATCTTTTCTTCCTGGCTGCGCAGGGCTTCCTCGTCCTCGACCTGGCGCGTGACGTCGCGCACGGTGCAGTACAGGCGGCCGTCGCGCACCGTGTGGCTGCCCCATTCGAGCCAGCGCCAGCCGCCGTCGGCGTGGCGGTAGCGGTTGCGAAAGCCGGCGATCACGCCGCCGGCGCGCAGGGTTTCGCCGGCGGCCAGGGTGCGCGCCACGTCGTCCGGGTGCACCCAGTCGATGTAGGGACGCGCCAGAAGTTCCTGGGTGGTCCAGCCCAGCACCTCGGTCCAGGCCGGGTTCAGCTGGAGAAAACGGCCCTCGGTGTCGGCGATCGCCAGCATGCTGCTGGACTGGTAGAAGAAGCTGTCGCGCTCCTCCTGGGCCGCCTTCTGGGCCGACAGGTCGATCACCTGGGACACGAAGCATTCCGGGCGGCCGTCGCCGTCGCGCGCCAGGGTGACGGTCAGCATGGCCCACACCAGCCTGCCGTCGGCGTGGCGGTAGCGCTTTTCCAGGTGGTAGCTCTCGATCTCGCCGGCCAGGGTGCGCGCCATCAGGCCCAGGTCGGTGGCCAGGTCCTCGGGATGGGTCAGATCCTGGAAGGTGCCACCCAGCAACTGGGCGCGCGTATAGCCGAGGATGTGGCACAGGGCTGGATTGACGTCGAGCCAGTGGCCGCGCAGGCCCACGAGCGCCATGCCGACCAGGGAGTGGGCGAAGGCGGTGGAGAAGTGACGGTGTTCCGGGGAAAAAGGCGGCATCGCGGGCATCGACAGGTGCGGATACCCCTAGTGTAGCCTAACTGTCAATTGGCGTTGAGCACTGTTTGTCGGTCAGCGCCCGCGCGCCGGTTCAGGCCAGGCCGGCCAGGCGCGCGTTGCGCTCGCGTTCGAGGCGGGTGATGTAGCGCTGCACGCCGGCCATGGCGCCGCGCGAGATGTCGACGAACTGGCAGCCGAGGCGCCGGTTGGTCTTGTCGTTCAGCAACGTCATGTCGAGCGAGTTGCGGATCTGGAGCGAGGTCGTGATCGGGCCGATCTCGGGCAGTTCGATGCGGCAGTTCTCGTAGACCAGGCCGATGGTGTTGCCGAGCTGAAGCTTGTTGTCGAGGATGGCGATGCCGCCCACGCTGATGTCGTGCAGCGGGAACACGCCGCTGCCGCCGCCCGCCGCGAGCGGCAGGGGAATCAGAGCGCGAACCGGATTGCTGACCGGGGTCGGCATGCGGTAGAACTCGCGCCGCTGCAGGCGGATCAGGGTAGCGGGAATGTCGGCCAGCAGGGCGTGGCCGCCCTGGAAGCTGGTTTCGCGCAGGCCTTCGGCGGCGAACAGGATGCGGATCTTGTCGAGGTAGGTCTCGCACATCACGCGCCCGGCGCCGACGATGCGCTCGTTCTGCAGCGGATCGACCGAACGGTCCAGCACGAAGGTGCCTTCGTCCGCGTCGACGTCGAGGATGGAGGTGACGGCCACGTCGGCCTCGCCCTTGACCAGCATGCGGATCAGCTGGTGCTTCTCGCCGATCTGGCGCAGCAGGGAGACGATTTCGCGGGGCGAGCCGACTTCGTAGTCGTGCCAGTTTTCGAGTTCTGCGTTGGTCATTGCTGCGGATCGTCCTTGCTCGTCGTTGCCACGGGGTCCAGGTGGGCTGAGTGGGTAGGCGCAGCGGGCGCGGCGGGCGCTGGCCCGCCGGTCTTCCGAGCCGACTCGATATGATATAACCACGCCAACAGTTCCGCAATCGCGCGGTACAGGGCAGGCGGGATCTCGCGATCCAGGTCCACCTGCATCAGCAGGGACACCAGTTCCTTCGACTCGTGCACGAACACGCCGGCTTCGCGCGCGCGTTCCATGATCTGCTCGGCCACCAGGCCCTGGCCCTTGGCCACCACCCTGGGCGCCGGGTCGCCCGCGCCGTAGGCGAGCGCGACCGCGTTCTTGCGCGGCTGGCCGGGCTCACTCATCCCGTTCGCCCGTCGCGGGGCCGGCGCTGCGTGCGTCGAAGGCCGTCAGGCGGGTCCCCGCCGCTTCCAGCGCGGCCCTGAGCTCCGGCGCGTGGCGGCGCAGCAGGCTGGCGCTGTCCTCGCTGCCGGCCGCGAAGCGCACCTGCAGGCCGCCCTCGGTCAGGCTGAGATCGGCTTCCAGTTCGCCCAGTTCCGGAAAGCGCAGCCGCAGGCGGCTGTGCCACACGCCGCCGTCCCCGTCGTCTCCCGCCTGGCGTCCGTCGGCCTCGCGCTCGACTTCCCATTCCATCTGCTGGCCGGGCCAGATCGGGCCTTGCCAGACCAGGCGGGCCTGTTCCTGGGTGGCGAGCTGGAGGTTGATGAACTGGGCCGTGGCGGGCTCCAGCGCCACCGGTTTCGCGCCCTCGCGCGCGGCCTGCTGCTGGGGTTCGGTCGCCAGTTCGCTCAGGGCGCGCGCGCCGCGCGCCCATTCGGCCACGTGGGATTCGTAGAACAGGCCGCTTTTGCCGACGGCCTGCTGCAGGCCCTGGGCGATCGCGGCGGGTTCGAGGCCGGCGGCCGGCAGCGCCGGCGTGCGCGCCACCACCGCGCTCTGCTGGGTCTCGGCTCTGGCGGCCGCGGCCAGCACGCCGGCGATCGCCTTGCCGGTCGGGCTGAGGGTGGCGGAATTGGTGTCGGCGCCCAGGGGAAGGGCGCCGGCGGCGCCGGCCTGGGCCAGCAGGGCGGCGGCGCGGCCCACGGGCGCGCCTTCGCGGTAGGCCAGCGGGGCCTTGGCCGGGTCGGCGCCCTCGGGCAGGGGCGGGCCGGCTTCGCTGAAGCCGGCGCGCCCGCCCGGGCCTTGCGCGCCGACCTGGAAGGTGGCGCGCGGCTGCAGGGCGACCAGGGTCATGGGGACGTCGGCGCCGACCTGGGCGCCGGGCGGGAGCTGCATGCGGGCCGGAACATCGGCCACCTTGACCACGAAGCTGCCGTCGGTGAGCTTGGCGAGGACTTCGCCGTGGATGGCCTTGCCCAGCAGGGGCGCGACGGCGCGCTGGAAGGCTTGCTGGCGCGGGTCGGCGAGCCGTTCGGCCGGCTGGGCCGGATCGATCCGCGTGACGGCGGAGACGAGCTCGCGCGGCAGCATGGTTCAGCCCCCCGAGCCTGCCGGCTCAGACGCCGTAGGCGTGCGCGAGGCGGCGCTGGTTGCCGGTGTTGCTGATCAGGGCGGACAGCTCGGCCAGCTTGGGCATGGCCAGGTCGCGGATGCGGCGGTCGTCGTCCAGCAGCTGCTTGAGGATGGCGATCTTGCGCACCCGCTGTTCGCCCTCGAAGGGCACGCCGCGTTCGCCGTCCTGCAGGCGCGCGACCTGGCTGGCGGCGCGGTCTTCCAGCTGCACCAGGCGGTCCCAGTCGCTGCTGACGGCGGCGTCCAGCATCTGGCGGCTCAGGTCGACCATCGATTCGTAGACGGCCAGGATGTCGTGGGTGCTCATCTTGATGCCCATTTCAGGCTCCTGCGTAGGCCGCCACCGGGGCCGGTGCGGCGGAAGGGGAGTTGGCCGGCGCGCCGATCGCGTTCCAGGCGTCGCGCAGCTCGTTCAGCAGGCGCTGGACTTCTTCCAGGATCTCGGGCTCGTTGTTCAGGTTGGCCATCAGGAGACGATGCTGCATGTACTCGTAGAGGGCGTCGAGGTTCTCGCCGATCTGGCCGCCGGCCTTGCGGTCGAGGCTGGCGCGCAGGCCGTTCTCGATGATCTGGATGGCCTTGGAGATCGCCTTGCCCTTCTCGGCGATGTTACCGGCGCGCATGTGCACCAGCGCGCTGCCCACGGCCGTCACGGCGCCGTCGAACAGCATCACGATCAGCTTGTGCGGGCTGGCCGCCAGCACACCGGTCTCGACGCCCACTTTGGCGTAGGCGCTGGCGCCGCTTTTCATGGTTCCGAACATGGTTTCTTCCTTGTTGAAAATGTTAGCCGACTCAGCGCAGGTTGCTCAGTTGGGCGAGCTGCTGGGTCAGGTAGCTGCTGGTCTGCTGCATGCGGCCGATCGATACGTCGAGCGCGGTGAACTGGGCCATGTAGCGTTTCTCGGTGGCGGCCAGGCGGGCATTCAGGGCGTCGCGCGTCTTGCCGAGCTCCTTGACGGTGTCGTCCAGGCTCTTGGTCTGGCCGCTGATGATGCCGTTGCTGCCGGTGAAGTCCTCGAGCAGCTTGGTCATCAGGTCGGCATAGCCGCGCGAATAGCTGACCGTGCCGCGGTCCGCGGGCACGGCGCCGCCGGTGATGTCGACCTTGAGACCGGCCAGGGGCGAGCCCTTGCCGGCGGTCAGGGTCTGGCCCGAGCCTTCGCCCGGCACGCCGCCGATGGTGCCGGCGACGTCGGTGCCGTCGACCGAGGTCGCGCTCTGGAACAGGTTGGTGGACGCGTCCCCGCCCACCGCCACCTTCGAGGCCGAGCCATAGCGGTTCGATTCGATGGTCAGCTTGCCGTCGGCGTCGGCGCGCACGCTGACGCTGATGTTGGCCGCGGTGAACTCGGACAGGCCGTTGATCTTGGATTGCAGCTGGGCCGCCAGCGAGGCCGAGGTATAGGTGCCGGGCGGGATGGTCAGGGCGCTGCTGACGCCGTCGATGGTCAGGTTCAGCTGGTCCTTGCCCGGGCCGATGGTGAGGTCGGCCGGCGCCGCCGTGGCGGTGAGCGCGCCGCGCGTGGCCAGCGCCGTCACGCGCACCGGGGCGCTGCCCGGCGTGGTCGACGCGGTCGAGCCGATGTACTTGACCAGGGGGTCGGTGGTGCTGCCGATCGAGGCGAACAGGCCGGCGATGTCCTCGAAATTGCTGCCCATGGCCTTGGTCAGCTTGGCGCTGTCGAGCGCCAGCGTGCCGTCCTTCTGGAAGCTGACGCCGATCTGGGTCAGGTTGTTGAAGGCGCCGGCCGCGCCCGCGATCGGCTGGCCGATCATGCCGCGGATCTGCGACTGGATGTTGCGCACCGAGGATTCGCCCAGCAGCGGGCCTTTGGCCTTGGTGGCGGCATCGTAGCTGGTCAGGTTCTTGATGGTCTTTTCCAGCTCGTTATAGGCCTTGACGAAGGCGTTCACGCTGTTGGTGACCGAGGCGGTGTCGCGCGCCACGGTGACGCTGGTGCTGCCGACCTTGCTGACGCTCAGGTTCACGCCCTGGATCGCCTCGCTCACGTCCTTGGTGCTGGACTTGATCGCGATGCCGTTCACCGTCAGCGCCGTATCCTGGGCGGCGGTGCTCTGCTTCATGTTCTGGGCGCCGGCCGGGTCGTAGCCGAGCAGGTCCTGAAGCGAGGTGTCGGCGGGCGCAGCGGGGTCGCGCTCGACCGTGATCTTCATGCTCGATTTCTCGCCGGTCTTGTTCGAGGTCAGCACAAGGTGATGCGGGTTGGCGCTGCCATCCGACACCACGGTGGCGGTCACGCCCAGGTTGGCCTTGTTGATCGCATCGCGGATACCCTGCAGCGAATTATTGCTGCTGTCGATGACGATGCTGCCGCTGACCTGGTCCGCGTTCTGGGTGAAGGCCGGATTGGGCGGTGTCGCGCCGGGATCGGCGACATACACGCCATCGACCAGCTTGCCGCCGCTGATGGCGCCGAAGGAAAAGGTGAGGGTGGTCTTGGCGCCGTCGCCGACCGGCGCGCTGCTGCTGGCCATGCCCTTGGTCGCGATGGTCTGGGCCTGGGCCAGCTTGGTGACGTCGACGTTGTAGGTGCCCGCGACCGCCTTTGTGGTGGCGGTGCCGCTGACGATGGTGTTGTCGGCGGGGACCAGGGTGACCGACTGGAACTTGGCGGGCGAGCGCAGGGCTTCGAGCGCCGTTTGAAAACTGCTCAGGGAGCTCTTCAGGTTGCCGAAGGCGGAAACCTTGGCGAGGTAGCTCGCTTCCTTCTTGGCAAGGGCAGTCAGCGGCTGGGCCTCGACGGCCATCAGCTGGCTGACGATGTCCTTGACGTTCAGATTGGAACCAATACCCGGCGATGACAATGCCACGGAGCCTCCTGCGGAAAATGATAATGTAAGTCATTATCGGCAGCGCTGAACCCGTCTTTAGAGGCCGCTTTCTCCCTTAGTTCGGGAAATTGATTCCAAGCGTAAATATCTTTACGCTTGTTGTCTGATCAGCAAGCCCTGCAGGCGGTCCAGGGCCTTGGCGATTTCCAGCGCTTCCTTGCTCGGCATCTGGCGAATCACTTCCTTGGTGTCCGGATCGACCACCTTCACGACCTGGCGCTGGCTGTCCTCGTCGACCGAGAACTCGAGCCGGTGCGAGAGGGACTTCATGGTCTTGTTGATGCTGTCGAGGGCGGACTCGACCTCGCGCCCGCCTTCCTTGCCGGCTTTCTGCGCGTCCTTCGCCTGCTCGGTAGGCTCGGCCCGGCGCACGGCGGCGGGTTCGACGGAAGGCTGGCTGCGCTCGGCGGCGGGAGCCTCGACGCTCGCGGGCAGGGCGGCCTTGATGGATGGCAACTGCATGGCGTTCTCCTCAATGAAAAATTCCCCGGACGGTGGACACCGGCCGGGGAGCGCTGAGTACTAGCTGGCTGTGTGCGGATTAGCCACGCAGCAGCGACAGCACACCTTGCGGCAGCGAGTTGGCCTGGGCCAGCATCGCGGTGCCTGCCTGCTGCAGGATCTGGCCGCGGGTCAGGCTCGCGGTTTCGGCTGCGAAGTCGGTGTCCTGGATACGGCTACGTGCTGCCGACAGGTTTTCCGAGGTTGCTTGCAGGTTGCTGATGGTGTTGGTGAAACGGTTCTGCACCGCACCCAGCGAAGCACGCGAGTTGCTGATGTTGGCCAGGGCCGAGTCGATGATCTGCAGAGCATCGTTGGCGCCGGTCGGGATGCCGCCGGTGGTGGTGTTCACGTCGATCGAGGCAACCGACTTCAGTGCGCTGGTCGAGGCCACGTTGGCAGCGCCGGCGGTGATGCCCGATGCGCCGGTGTCCGACGACACGGTGAAGCTGCTCGGCGAGTTGAAGTTGATCTGGCCACCGATGGTCACAGCGTTGGCGACGCCGGTGTTGTTGCCGATCGGGACGGCCGCGCCGCTGGCGCCAGTCGCGGTGACGGTGTCCAGGCTGGAGCCGGCGGCATTGTTGTTGATGATGCCGATGTCATAGCCTTGCGCCTGGGTCATCTTGATCGTGCCGGCGGTCAGGTCGGCGACGGCGGTGATGCCGGTCGAACCTGCCTGGTCGTTGATCGCCTTGGTCAGGGCCGACAGGTCCTTCGGGTTGTTCACCTGGGCCGAGATGGTCACCGGGTTGGCGGTGGTGCCGTCGGCTTTCGGAGCGCCCTGCAGGGAGAACGACACGGTGCCCGAGTTGGCGAAGTTGCCCAGGGTGACTTCGGTGGTGGCGGTGGCGGTGACGTTGGTCGAACCCGATGCGGCGTTGACCTTGTCGACGATCGACTTGGCCGATTCGCCCTGGGTGATGGCGATCGCGCCGCTCGAGGCGCCGTTACCCTGGATGGTCAGGTTCTGGGCGTCGATGTTGTTCTTGGCGAGGGTGTTCTTCGCGGTGCTGGCCACTGCGGCGCTGACGTCGCCGTCCGCCTTGAAGTTGTTGTTGCCGAGTGCCGAAGCCTGGGCGCTGCCGATCGAGAAGTTGATCGTCTGGCCAGAGTTCGCGCCCACCTGGAACTGGGCGTTGTTCATGGTGCCGTCGAGCAGGTTCTTGCCGTTGAACTGGGTGGTGTTGGCCACGCGGTTCAGTTCCTGCTGGAGCTGGCTGATTTCCTGCTGGGTCGAATTGCGGTCCGATGCCGAGTTGGTGCCGTTGGCCACCTGAACGGCCAGGGTACGCATACGCTGCAGCAGGTCGGTCGCGGTTGCCAGGCCACCTTCCGCAGTCTGAGCCAGCGAGATACCGTCGTTCGCGTTACGGGCAGCCTGGTTCAGGCCGTTGATCTGGCTGGTCATGCGGTCCGAGATCGCGAGACCGGCAGCGTCATCCTTTGCGCTGTTGATGCGCAGGCCCGAGGACAGGCGCTGCAGCGAGGTCGCGAGGGCGCCCTGCGACTGGCTCAGGTTACGTTGGGAATTCAGCGATGCGGTGTTGGTGATGATAGACGAGGCCATGGAGTTCTCCATTTGTATTTCGGGGCGGGCGATCTGCCCTGTTCACTTTGGTCCGCCACCCTGTTCCGTGACGATCAAACCGCTGTTGATGCAGGTAACGAGTTCCTGTGGGAAAACTTTAGGAGAAAAATCTTTTGTTTTTGCCCTATAGTTCGGCCGGCGGCTGCGTCTAATCGGCGCTGTTTTGGCGAACTTTAGGGCAGAAAAATTTATTTTTTTACGTGGAAGCGGCTAAAGAATCCGCAATCCGGGGGCCTCAGGAATAAAAAACGCCGGCATCGCCGGCGTTTTCTTGTCAATTCTTCATCAGCTGCGCAAAAGGCCGTACAGTTTGTCCAGCCGCGCCCAGCCGCCCTTGTGCAGGGCGGCGTCGATCCGCCCCAGCAGCGTCTGGTCATGATTGAAACGCCGGTAATGCGCCTGTACGGTTTGCACCAGGGTGGCCGCGTCCGGCAGCTCGCCTTCCGTATTGCAGCGCGCCGCCAGCATCAGGCGCAGCAGGCCGAAGCGGCTGACCAGCCGCAGGTAGCTGTCGAAGGGCGAGGCCATGTCGAAGGGGAAGAGATGCAGGAAGAGCTCGTTCAACAGATAGTGATCGAGCAGGTGAGGCGCTGCCTGCAGGGCTTCCGGCAGGCGCGCCAGGCCGCGGCGGTAGCACTCGACCAGGCGCTCGGCGCTGACCTGGCCGGTGAGCGGGTCGGCGCCCAGGCCGGATGCAACGGCGTCGGCCACGCGATGGCGCAGGTTGGCATGGCGCTCCTTGGGCACCGATTCGAGCAGGACCGAGAACAGCATGGCCTGGGCCTCGTGATCGGGCTGGAGCTGGGCCAGGGGCTCGAGCAGGGCGCCATTCTCGAGCAGGGCGGCGGTGTCGGCCAGCAGCGTGCGGGCCGCCTCCAGGTCGCGCCGCGCCAGGGGCTCGACCAGGCCCTCGCACACCAGGCCGAGCACAGCCAGGCGTTGCCATACCGGCAGCCCGTCGACGCGCATCAGGTTCAGGCAGAAATAGCGGATCTCGTTCACCGCCTCCAGGCTCATGCCTTCGCGGGCATTGACCACGCGCACCAGGGGCGCGCGCACCGTCATGCTGCCTTCGGTGAACTCGAAGGCGTCCGGCGCCAGCAAGGCCAGGCGCGCCGCTTCGGGGCAGGACAGTTCGAGCGACTGCTCGGCCTGGCCGCCGACGTCGGTCCACACGCGCGGGTAGGTGAAGCAGGTGTGCGACAGGGCCTGGTCGCCGAGGTCGCGGTGCACGCTGCACAGTTCGTTTTCCAGGGCCGGGCAGGCGCTGTCCGCGCCGCTCAGCTCGATGCGACCGTAGTTCAGGTCGCTGCGCGGCTCGGGATTGATGCGGATGATGGTGGCCAGCTTGCCGGCTTCCGGACGCTGGTAGGCCTCGAAGGTCTGCTTGTCCAGGCCGACGTGCCATTCCTTACAGCAGTTGTCCTCACACTGGGGACCGATGCAGCGGAAGCGCGACACGTACTGGGGTTGCAGGGCCGGGACGGTGAGGGTGGGATGGCGAATGGGCATGGGCGGCAATGGAGTGATTGCTGCGCCGGCCCGGGACGGACCGGCCACAGCCTGACACCGGAAGTCTAGCTCAGAGGCAAGCCAAGCTAATCGGCAATCACCACCCGGTTCTTGCCGCTATTCTTGGCTTGGTACATGGCGCGGTCGGCGCGCGCCATCAGCGAGGCCTGCTCCTCGTTGGGCAGGCGCAAGGCCACCCCGCAGGAGAAGGTGATCAGCATCTTCTCGTTATCGTGCAGGAAGAAGTGCTTGGTCAGCTCGCGCTGCACCCTCACCATGGCCGCCGCCGCCGCGTCCACCGTGGTCTCGGGCAGCAGGATCAGGAATTCCTCGCCGCCGAAGCGGGCGATCACGTCCATCGAGCGCAGGGTGTCGCGCACCACCTTGACCAGGTGCTTGAGGGCGGCGTCGCCGGCCAGGTGGCCATAGGTATCGTTGAGTTTCTTGAAATTGTCGAGGTCGAGCAAGGCCACGCATAAAGGCATGTTGCGCCGGTCGGCCCGGGCGCTCTCGCGCTCGAACACGTCGTCCAGGCCGCGGCGGTTGAGGCTGCCGGTCAGCTGGTCTTCGCGCACCAGTTCGCTCATGTGCTGGAGCTCCGCTTCCAGTTCGCGGATGCGCTGCTCGGCGTCCTGCACCTCGCGGTGCGCGGCCAGCATGCGGTCGCGCGCGGCCAGGGCCTCGTCCTGGGCGTGGCGGGTTTCGCGCAGCACTTCCTCCAGCACGGCGTTCAGCTCGTCGATGTTGCCGGCGCGCCCGATGCGCTCCGAGAAGCCGCCCAGCTTCTCGTGGTAGTCGCTGCTGGCCGCCGCCGCCGAGCCGAGGCGGTCGATGAAGGTCATCATCATGTTCTTCATGGTCGACTTGACATCGGCCAGGCCGTGCTTCAGGTGGCCCTGCTTGATGATCACGTCCTTCAGGCTGCGCGTGGCGTCTTCCAGCGCGCGCGCGTCGAGCGGCCCGGAGATCAGGTCCTGCACCGCCGCGATCTGGCCGCGCATCCAGCTGTCGTCGTCCAGCAGCCCGCTGACGTTGTCGAGCAGGAGCTTGAACAGGCGCAGCAGCAACTGCTGTTCCTCGGCGCCGTCCTGGCCGCGCAGTTCGACCTGGAAGCACAGCTGCTTCAGGCGCGCGGCGAGGTCCTGCAACTCCGATTCGCCATGCGCGGTCTTGACCGCCGCGCCCATGCTCTCGGCCTCCGCTACCAGGGCCGGGCTGCCGCTGAGCAGGGAAGGCAGGGCGAAGGACAGGGAGCGCGCCAGCATCTCGCGCAGCAGGCGGGTGTCCGGTTCCTCTGCGCCCAGGGCCATCACCGGCGTGTTGCGGCGCAGGTGGCGGTCCTGCAACTGGGTGAGGGCCTGGGTGTAGCCGTTCCAGTCGCCGGTCCTGGCGGCGCGCGCCAGGCGGCGGCCATATTCCGACACTTCGCCCGGCGTCTCGGACAGGCGCTTCGCAAAGCCATTCAGCACCTCGACCGCGCCGCTCTCCGGCGAAGGCGCGGGGGGCGCCGGCGGCGTGCCGGCGATTTCGTCATAGATGGCCCGGTAGGCGTCCGGCGTGGGCGCGATGCGGCGGGTGGCCAGGCGGCGGAAGGCTTCGCGGGCGATCTCGGCGGGATTCATGGCGGCCGGGGAGCTGGCCGGAGCGGTGGGGGTCGACATGGTGTAATGACGCTGGAACTAAGTGCGTAATGATAAGCATCTTTTTTGCTTACCATCAATAAATAAACAGTAACAAAGTTAGGCTTACCCCACCGCTGGGGTCTTCCAGCAACAGCCTCAGTCGACCAGGCCGTTGCGAATCGCGTAGTGGGTGAGCTCGGCGCTGGTCTTGAGTTTCATTTTCGTCAAGAGACGGGCGCGGTATTCGCTGATGGTCTTCACCGACAGCGACAGCTCCTTGGCGATCTCGCTCACCGTCATGCCCGAGGCGATCATGGTCAGGGTCTGGTATTCGCGGTCGGACAGGGTCTCGTGCACGGCCGCCTCGTGGTCTTCGCCGATGGTGCTGGCCAGGGTCTGGGCCAGGGCGGCGCTGACGTATTTCTGGCCGGCCGCCACCTGCCGGATCGCGGTCACCAGTTCCTTGGGCGCGCTCTGCTTGGTCATGTAGCCCGAAGCGCCGGCCTTGAGCGAGCGGATCGCATACTGGTCTTCGCGGTGCATGGACAGCATCAGCACCGCCAGCTCGGGGCGGTCCTTCTTGACCTGCTTGAGCACATCGATGCCGTTGCGGTCGGGCAGGGAAATGTCGAGGAGCATCACCTGGCAACGTGCCTTGCCGATCAGGCGGGTGGCGTCGAGCCCGTTCTCGGCCTCGCCGGCGACGATGATGTCGCGCTGCTCGGCCAGGATTTGCTTGAGTCCCTCACGGACAATGGCGTGGTCGTCGGCGATGAATACGCGGATGGTTTTGTCGGTCATTCTTGTTGTGCGGTGTTGCTGGTGCGGGCGGACCCGGCGACGCCAGGGTCGGCCAGACGAATCTTGATGGTCACCATCGTGCCACCTCCGGGCGCCGCCGACAAGGCCAGCGTGCCGCCGAGGGCGCTGGCGCGCTCGCTCATGCCGCGCAGGCCGAAGGAGTGCGGCTTGAGGCGGTCGGCCGGCTGGATGCCGCGGCCATTGTCGCAGATCGTGAGCAGCAGGTGCTGGCGCTGGCGCCGCAGCGAGACCGTCACGCGGGTGGCGCCGGCGTGCTTGGCGATGTTGGTCAGGGTTTCCTGGAAGATGCGGAACAGCGCCGTGGCGTGGTCCGGGTCGAGGACGATGTCGGGGTCGGCGAAGCGCAGCAGCACCGGTATCCCCAGTTGTTTCTCGAATTCGCGCGCCTGCCATTCGAGGGCGGCGACCAGGCCCAGGTCGAGGGTGGTGGGGCGCAGGTCGAGCGAGATGCGGTGCACCGCCTCGATGCTGCGGTCGACCAGGTCGTCGAGGTAGTTGGCCTTGTCGAGCAGGGCCGGCTGGTCGTCGGGCAGGCGCGCCGCCAGCATCGCCAGCGCCATCTTGATGGCGGTCAGGTTGCCGCCCAGGTCGTCGTGGATCTCACGCGCGATGCGGGTGCGCTCCTGTTCCTTCACATGCTCGATGTGGGCGGTCAGCTCGGCCAGGCGCTCGCGCGAGCGCTGCAGTTCTTCCTGGGCCTGGCGGCTGGCCGTGATGTTGGTCATGATGCCGTCCCATTGCAAGGCCCCGTCGGCCAGCAGGTGGGGCGTGGCGCGCAGGTTGATCCACTTGACGTCCTTCCAGGCGTCGATCCAGATCCGGCCTTCCCAGTTCCAGGCCGCCAGTTCCTCGCGCGAGGCCTGCATCGACTCGTGGTAGCCCTTGCGGTCTTCCGGCAGGATCAGGGCCTCGAACAGCGAAGCGTCGTGCTGGAGTTCGAACACCGACAGCCCGAGCAGGGCCGGGCAGCCTTCGCTCAGGTAGGGGAAGTCGGCGCGCCCGTCCGGGTGCAGCACGAACTGGTAGACCAGGCCGGGAGTGTGGTCGACGATGGCGTTGAAGCGCGCCTGGTACTGCTCCAGCGCCAGCACGGCGGCATGCTCGAGCGACAGGTCGTCGCCGATCGCCAGCAGCAGGCGGCGGCCATCGCGCACGATGCGCAGCAGGGTCAGCTTGGCCGGGTAGCTGCTGCC
Organism: Massilia sp. KIM; assembly: GCF_002007115.1. Taxonomy (NCBI): domain Bacteria; kingdom Pseudomonadati; phylum Pseudomonadota; class Betaproteobacteria; order Burkholderiales; family Oxalobacteraceae; genus Massilia; species Massilia sp. KIM. The sequence goes on from NZ_MVAD01000002.1 coordinate 1,004,817, forward strand.
GTCGCTGCGGCGCAGGCGGGTGCGCAGGCCGACCTGGGCGCCGACGTCCTCGCCCAGGCCGGCCAGCAGCTCGGCCAGCGCCGTGCGGTCGAGCGCCGGCGCGAGGGCGTAGGCGTCCAGGCCCGACAGGGCCGCGCTGTCGTAGCCCAGGTTCAGGCGCGCGGCCTGGTTGGCGTCGACCACCGCCAGGGTGTCGGCGTCGAGCAGGAAGATCTCCGAGGTGGCCGACTGCATCTCGGCGGCGAGGCTGGGGGTGGCGTTCATGGCTGTCCGGTTCCGGTGGATTTGTTGCGGCGCGCCCGCCACTGGGCGCTGAAGCGGCGCAGGACGCGCAGCAGGTGGCTGGAAGGCGGGTGCGCGGCAGGGGGGCGCAGCCGGCGCCGCAGCCGGCGCGCGAGCCGGCGCGCGCCCTGGCGCCAGGCCGCCACCAGGCGGCGCGCGCGCAGGTAGAAGGGGCTGGCGCGCAGCAGGGACAGCAGCCGGTCGCTGAAGGCGAGGAAGGCGCCGTGGCAGCGCGCGAACCAGCCCACGCCGAGCAGGGTGGGCCGGGTCAGCAGGTAGATGCGGGCCACGACCGCGGCCCCGCCGAGCTTGGCCGCGACGAAGCCGGCGATGCCGGCGCCGGCATGGCCGTGGCCGATGGCGAGCAGGGCCAGCAGCTTGACCGGCAGCAGGAGCAGGCCCGGCAGCAGGAAGGCGGTGAGGGCGGCCCAGGCCGGCAGTCGGCTTACGTGCTCCTCCAGCCGGCGCAGCGGCGGCCAGGCGGCCAGCGCGGCGGCCCAGCGCGCGCCCACTTCCCAGGTCCAGGCCTCGGCGAGCAGGACCAGCGCCGCCAGGTGGACCAGGGGCGCGAGCGGCCGGCTGCGGGGGCGTGAGGATGGCGCGCGTCTCATGAAAGCATGATACATGAGGCCCCGGGATGGGCACACGTACGCGCCGGGAGCGCAGGCCGGCCCCGGTGTGGCTACAATAGGCGCCATGAACAAGGCATTTGTGAAAGAGTCCGACAACGAGGACGACGACGAAGCACTGGCCCTGGCCCAGGCGATTCCCGCCGGCGCCAAGAACTACATCACGCCCGCCGGCTACCAGCGCATCAAGGACGAACTGCTGCAGCTGATCGACGTCGACCGGCCCGAGGTGGTCAAGGTGGTGCACTGGGCCGCCTCCAACGGCGACCGCTCGGAGAACGGCGACTATATCTACGGCAAGCGGCGCCTGCGCGAGATCGACCGCCGCATCCGCTTCCTCACCAAGCGCATGGACTCGGCCTTCCCCGTCGACCCGAGCGTTCATTACGGCAACGACCAGGTCTTCTTCGGCGCCACCGTCACCTACCTCAACAAGGCCGGCGAAGAGCACACCGTCACCATCGTCGGCATCGACGAGCTCGACCCGCTCAAGGGCCGGATCAGCTGGGTGTCGCCGGTGGCGCGCGCCCTGACCAAGGCGCGCGAGGGCGATGTGGTGATGCTGCAGACGCCCAACGGCGTGGACGAACTGGAGATCCTGGCGGTCGAGTATCCCGAACCGCAGGCCGACTGAGGAGCCCGGGGGCTGGTAAGATGGATGCTTGCCGTTTTCCGGACCCCGCATGAATCACCATCACGATACCGCAGCCGAGCAGGACGTCCTCGCCGCGCTGCGCGCCGCCACGGCCACGCGCCACGAGCGGCTGGACAACGGCCTTCCCCTGGCGGGGGCGCAGCCCGGCCTGGAGGACTACGCCAGCCACCTGCGCCTGGTGCGCGACTGGCTGACCCCGCTGCAGGCCTGGCTGGCCGGCTATGCCGACGGTCCCGCCGCCTTCCTGCCGCCGCGCGAGCGCCTGGCCCTGATCGCGGCCGACCTGGACGAGCCCGGCATGCCGGCGCCGGTCGCGCCACAACCGGCTGCGCGCTGGCCGGACGGCGCCAGCGCCGCCTACCGCTGGGGCGTCTGCTACGTCATCGAGGGCGCCCAGCTGGGCGGCAGCGTGCTGCACAAGCGGCTGAGCGAACGCCTGGCGCCGCATCCGCTGCGCTACCTGCGCGGGGATGTGGAGGGACCGGGTCCGCGCTGGCGCGCCTTCATGCAGTCCCTGCGCGGCGCGGTGCGCACGCCCGAAGAGGTGGCCGAAGCCTGCGCCGGCGCGCGGGCGGCCTTCGACAGCATCCTGCAACTGGGCTTGCGGCCCGCCTCCTAGCAAGGCCGCCGGGCGCGGATGTTTCCTGCGCTCAAGCATGCGACAGGCTTCCGATCGTGTCGATATGATTTGGACAACGAAATCATCATCGAGGACACGACCATGGCTTCCGTCTCACCGGCCAGTACGGCCCTTCATCGCCCACCGGGCGCGCTGCATACGATCCTGCTGGCCGGGACCGTGCCCCTGTTCCTGGGCGCATTGCTGAGCGATATCGCTTACCACAACAGCTACCAGATCCAGTGGGCCAACTTCGCCTCCTGGCTGATCGCCGGGGCCCTGGTCTTTTGCGGGCTGGCCCTGCTGTTCGCGCTGGTCCACCTGGTCCGCGCCAGGCCGAGGGCGCGCCAGGCGCTGATCTATTTCCTCCTGCTGCTGACCACCTGGGTGCTGGGCCTGGTGAACGCCTTCGAACACGCGAAGGACGCCTGGGCCGTCATGCCGACCGGCCTGGTGCTCTCGGTCATCGTCACCCTGCTGGCCATCGCCGCCGCCTGGGTCGGACTCGGCCTGCGTACGGGAGGTGTGCGATGAAGCGCCTGAGCCTCCTGCCCCTGGTGGGCGCCGCCCTGCTGCTGAGCGCCTGCGGCGACGAAGGCGGCAATACCCAGGCCTACGGCACCGATCCCAAGCTGCCGGAGCCGCAACGCGGCCTGCTGCCGAGCATGAAGATCGCCGAGCCGACGGCCTGGGGCGACCAGAAGCCGACCGTGCCCGAGGGCTATACGGTCAGCGCCATCGCGACCGACATGCAGATCCCGCGCCAGACCCTGGTGCTGCCCAACGGCGACATCCTGGTGGCGGAAGGACGGGCCAAGGGCGCACCCAAGCTCAAGCCCAAGGACGTGATCGCCGGCTACATCAAGGCCAAGGGCACGACCAAGGTCAAGGGGGGCGACCGCCTGAGCCTGCTGCGCGACGCCGATGGCGACGGCGTCTACGAGCTCAAGACAGTGTTCGCCGACAAGCTGAACGCGCCCTATGGCCTGGCCTTCGCCAACAACAAGATCTATGTGGCGAACCAGGACGAACTGGTCAGCTTCGACTACAAGGAGGGCCAGACCACGGCCGGCGGGCCGCCGGCCAGCCTGACCAAGCTGCCCTCCGAGATCAACCACCACTGGACCAAGGCCCTGACCGTCAGCCCGGATGGCCGCTTCCTCTACGTCGGCATCGGCTCGAACAGCAACATCACCGAGCGCGGCATGGAAGTCGAGGCCGACCGCGCCATGGTGTGGCGGATCGACGCCGAGACCGGGGCCCACAAACCCTATGCCACCGGCCTGCGCAACCCGACCGCCCTGGCGATCCAGCCCGGCAGCGGGCAGCTGTGGGCGGTGGTCAACGAGCGCGACGAGCTGGGTCCGGACCTGGTGCCGGACTACCTGACGTCGGTCAAGGAGGGCGGCTTCTACGGCTGGCCCTACAGCTACTGGGGACAGAACGTGGACACCCGCGTGATGCCCCAGGATCCGAAGAAGGTCGCCGCGGCCATCAAGCCCGATTACGCGCTCGGCTCGCACGTCGCCGCTCTCGGCGTGGCTTTCTCGCGGCCGGAAATGGGCGCGAAGTTCGCCGACGGCGTCTTTGTGGGCGAGCACGGCAGCTGGAACCGGGCCCAGCCGGTGGGCTACAAGGTGATCTTCGTTCCCTTCAGTAACGGACGTCCGGCCGGCCAGCCGGTCGAGTTCGTGACGGGCTTTCGCGACGCCGACGGCAAGACCCGCGGCCGCCCGGTGGGCGTGACGGTGGACCCGCGCGGGGCGCTGATCGTCGCCGACGACCTCGCCAATATCGTGTGGCGGGTGGCGCGCAAGCAGTGAAGGGAAGGCGCGGCCGCCTGGCCGCGCTGCTCAGCCTCGCCTCAAGCGCCGGCCCAGCGGCAGGGCGCATGCCAGCAGGCCGAGCGCGAGCAGGCTGGCCGGCGCTGGTTCAGGCACCGGGCTGGTGACGCTCAGCGCGGCGAATTCGGGCCTCACGCTTACGCTGGGGAAACTCGGGCCGTCCGGGTTGGACTGGCTGACCCCCAGTTCAAAGACGGCCTGCGCGCCATCGTCGCTGGAAAAGCTGCGCGGCGCCAGAAAGCCGTCTCCCAGCAAGGCCGGATCGGCGTTGAAGATGTGCGTGAGAGACACATTATAAAAATTGTGGGTAAAGGACAGGCTGTGCTGGTACTGGCCGTCGCTGTAGCGGATGATGCTGGCCCGGGCCGGCCCGGCATAGGACAGCGCCAGGTCGCCGACCTGGAAGCTCAGGGACACCATGCTCGAACCATCGCGCACGCCGTAGGCGGAGGCGACGAAGTCGGGCGAGGCGGGATCGATGAGGCTGTCGAGTTGCAGGGAGAACGGCACATCGACAGGGTCCCTGACCGGGGCAATCAGTTCGAGCGCACCCAGCGCCTGTTGCTCGGGATACAGCATGCCCTGGCTGTGAGAGGCGATGCGTACCGGCTCGGCGGCCGCGGCAAGCGGCAAAGCAAGCAGCGCGGCAAGCAGCAGGGCAGGGGAGCGGACGGACAGTCGGGACATGGCGGCCTCCACGGTTGTGGAGCCAGTATAGGAGGATGGCGCAGGGGTGGCGCACGCGTGCCGCCGCCATGCTTCAGGAAGCGCCGTCTTCGTCCTCGGACCTTCCCTGATTCTCCCGGTTGTGCAGGTAGCGCCGCGTGTGGGGAAACGGCGGCAGCCAGGCTTCGCGCCTCACGGTCCAGTTCTCATAGCTCGGCGTGAGCTGGTCGGGCGCGTCCAGCGCGCCCAGGTGGACCTCGATCTCGTCCCCGCTGCGGGCGAACACTGAGGAGCCGCAGTGCGGACAGAAATGCCGGCCCCGGTAGTCGCGCGCTTCGCCTTCGATGCGGACCATGGCCTGCGGGTAGATCGCGGCCGCGTAGAACAGCGCACCATGGTGCTTGCGGCAATCCATGCAGTGGCAGATGCCGACCCGGTAGGGCGGGCCGGATGCGGTGAGGCGCAACTGGCCGCACAGGCAGCCGCCGCTTAGCTTCGTCATACGCTTCTCCTTGCGCGATGCCAAAGGCGAAAAAAATCCTGGCGCCCCTGTCGAATCTTCGCGCTGTGTTTCGTCGTAGGATACACGGCGGCCGCGAGCCCCGTGACTCGCCAGAGACTCACCAGAGACTGACCAAGACAAGGAGATTGCCATGCGTTTCATGATTTTGCTGAAAGCCGACCAACACAGCGAAGCGGGCGAGATGCCCAGTGCGGAGTTGATGGCCGAGATGGGCCGTTTCAACGAGGAACTGATCAAGGCTGGCCTGATGCAGGCCGGCGAGGGCCTGCATCCGTCCTCGCGCGGCGCCAAGGTGTTTTTCTCGAAGGATGGCGGGGTGAGGGTGGAGGAGGGCCCGTTTCCGCTCGATGGCCTGCTGGCCGGCTTCTGGATCTGGCGCGTGAACTCGCGCGAGGAGGCCATCGAATGGGTCAAGAAGGTGCCGATGCCGATGCTGAGCGGCGAAGCCGAGATCGAGATCCGCCAGGTGTTCGACATGGAAGACTTCGGCGAGGCCATGACCCCCGAGCTGCGCGAACAGGAAGCGCGCCAGCGCGCCCAGCTCGGGACCTGAGGGTCAGGAGCGCTCGCGCTCGACGCGGTTCACGCCGGCGACCCGGCGCAGGTTGCGGATCAGCTGCGCCAGGTGGACCCGGTCCTTGACCTGGATCGTGAAGCGCAGCTGGGTCATGCTGTGTTCGTCGTCCTCGTCCATGCCCACATAGGTGATGTTGGCGTCTGACTCGCCGATCTCGGCGGCGACCCGGGCGAGGATGCCCTTCTCGTTGTTGATCAGGAGGCGGATGCGGCAGTCGAAGCGGCGGTTCAGTTCCTCGCCCCACTGCACCGCGATCCAGCGGTCCGGCTCCTTGGCGCGCACCCGCTTGGCCGGCAGGCAGTCGCAGGTGTGGACCACCAGGCCCTGGTCGCGCCGCAGCTGGCCGGTGATCTGGTCGCCCGGGATCGGCAGGCAGCAGGGCGCGAGCTGCACCGCCACGCCTTCGCTGCCGTAGATGGTGACCGGCGCGATGTCGCTGGCCGGCACCGGCTGGGCCGAGGGCTGGTGCTCGGGGTCGCCTTCCATCAGGCCGAAGATGTGGCGCGCCACCAGGGCCGGCATGCGCTTGCCGATGCCGATGTCGGCATACAGTTCGTCCATCGACTTGGCCGAGGATTCGGCCAGCAGCTTCTCGATGGTGGCGGCCGGCAGCTCGGGGCGGATGTTGCGCGCCGCCAGGGCCTGGGCCAGCAGTTCCTGGCCCAGCTCCACCGACTCGTTCACGTTCACCGTGCGCAGGTGGTGGCGGATCGCCGAACGCGCCTTGCCGGTGCGGACGAAACTCAGCCAGGTCGGGCTCGGGCGCGATTCCGGGTCGGTGACGATCTCGACGATGTCGCCGTTGTGCAGCTCGGTGCGCAGCGGTTGATCCTCGTTGTTGATCTTGACCGAGACCGTATGGTCGCCGATGCCGGTGTGGATCGAGTACGCGAAGTCCAGGGCGGTGGCACCGCGCGGCAGGGCGATGATCTTGGACTTGGGCGTGAACACGTAGACCGAATCCGGGAACAGGTCGACCTTGACGTGCTCGAGGAACTCGGCCGAGTCGCCGGTCTGCTGCTGGATGTCGAGCAGCGATTGCAGCCAGGCGTGGGTGCGCTGCTGCAGGTCCGACATGTTGGAGTCGCCGGTCTTGTACAGCCAGTGCGCCGCCACGCCGCTCTCGGCGGTGCGGTGCATCTCCTGGGTGCGGATCTGGAATTCGACCGGGGTGCCGTAGGGGCCGATCAGGGTGGTGTGCAGCGACTGGTAGCCGTTGATCTTGCGGATCGCGATGTAGTCCTTGAACTTGCCCGGCATCGGCTTGTACAGCGCGTGCAGGGTGCCGAGGGCCACGTAACAGTTGGGCACGGTGTCGACTACGACGCGGAAGCCGTACACGTCCAGCACCTGGGAAAAGGACAGGTGCTTGTTGCGCATCTTCTTGTAGATGCCGAACAGGGTCTTCTCGCGGCCATAGACCTCGGCCGGCAGGCCGGCGCTGGCCAGCTGGGTCTTGACGGCCTCGAGGATCTTCTTGACCACCTCGCGCCGGTTGCCGCGCGCCGCCTTGATGGCCTTGCCCAGGGTGTGGTAGCGCAGCGGATACAGGTGCGAGAAGGACAGGTCCTGCAGCTCGCGGTAGATATTGTTCAGGCCGAGGCGGTGGGCGATCGGCACGTAGACTTCCATCGTCTCCTTGGCGATGCGGCGCTTCTTGGCCGGGGCCATTACGCCCAGGGTGCGCATGTTGTGCAGGCGGTCGGCGAGCTTGATCAGGATCACGCGCACGTCGGAGGCCATCGCCAGCAGCATCTTGCGGAAGTTCTCGGCCTGGGCTTCGACCAGGCTCTGGAACTCGATTTTTTCCAGCTTGGACAGGCCGTCGACGAGGTTGGCGACCTGGGCGCCGAAGCGCTCGATCAGTTCGTCCTTCTTGACGTCCTGGTCTTCGATCACGTCGTGCAGGAGGGCGGCCATGATGGCCTGGGCGTCGAGTTTCCACTCGGCGCAGATCTCGGCGACGGCGATCGGATGGGAGATATAGGGCTCGCCCGACTTGCGCACCTGCCCGAGGTGCATCTCGTCCGAGAAGCGGTAGGCTTCCTTGACTTTCTTGAGTTCGGCGGGGGTGAGGTAGTCGGACAGCTTGTTGATCAGCTGCGTGACGGAGGCCACGCCGGGAGCGGGGGCCTCGATCGGGTCCTGCGGGCGGGAATCCGGCCGCTTGCTGCGGCCGGTGGTGGTGCTGCCTGGATGAGAATCCGGATTAGGCAAAATCATACGTTCTATCGTCAAGCCGCGTGATAGTACAGAATAACAGGTTAACGGATTGACTAACCCAGGCAACCCCCGGGTATTACATGGGGACCTTCTTGAGCATTTCCAGACCGACTTTACCAGCTGCAATTTCACGCAGTGCAACAACGGTCGGCTTGTCCTTGGCTTCGACCTTGGGAGTGTGGCCTTGGAGCAACTGACGGGCACGGTAGGTCGCGGCCAGGGTCAGCTGGAAGCGGTTGGGGACGTTCTTGAGGCAGTCTTCGATGGTGATGCGGGCCATGTGTGCTCCTAAATAGACAAGGTGGTCGCGTGCCGGGAGGCGCGAGCGCTTACGATTGTGGTTGTTGCGCGTGGATACCCAGCTGGGCAAACAGCGTAGCGTTGCGGGCGGCTTGTTGGGCGAACCGGCAACGTGTCGCTTTGACAATCGCCTGCAGTTCGGCCAGGGCGACGTTGAACTCTTCGTTGATGATAGCATACTCGAACTCCGGAGCGTGAGCGATCTCCCCCCCGGCGGCCAGCAGGCGGCGGGTGATGATGTGGGGCTCGTCGGTCCCGCGCTTGTGCAGGCGCTCCTCCAGGGCCTCGATCGACGGCGGCAGGATGAAGATGCCGGCGGCGTCGGGGAACTGCTTCTTGACCTGGCGCGCGCCCTGCCAGTCGATCTCCAGCAGGATGTCGGTGCCGGTCTTCATTTCCTGTTCCACGGTCAGGCGGCTGGTGCCGTAGTAATTGCCGTGCACCTCGGCCCACTCCAGGAATTCGCCGCGCTCGGCGCGGTTGACGAAGTCCTCGGCATTGGTGAAATGGTACTCGCGGCCATCCTGCTCGCCCGGACGGGGCGGGCGGGTGGTGGTCGAGACCGACAGCTTGATGCCCGGTTCCTGCGCCAGCAGGGCATTGACCAGGGTCGACTTGCCGGCGCCCGAGGGGGCCGCGACGATGAACAGGCTGCCGGAGAAGGCGGTTGGGAGCATGGTGGGTTCCTTCTTGTCGTGCGAAATCATTTCGCGATGATTCATGTTAACGCTGAACGCGTGGATGGGAAACCCGGTCGCCGGGTCCCGCATCCACGCGTTCGAAGTGGGTCCGCTTTATTCGAGGTTCTGGACCTGCTCGCGCATCTGCTCGATCAGGAGCTTGAGCTCCATCGAGGCGTCGGCCAGTTCCTTGACCGAGGCCTTGGCGCCCAGCGTGTTCGCTTCGCGGTTCAGTTCCTGCATCATGAAGTCGAGGCGTTTGCCGACCTGGCCGCCTTTCTTCAGGATGTGGCGGGTTTCGTTCAGGTGGGCCGACAGGCGCGACAGCTCTTCCGAGACGTCGATCCGGATGCCGTACAGGGTCACTTCCTGGCGGATGCGCTCCAGCACTTCCTGGCGCGTCAGGGTGGTCGGGTTGCCGTGGCCGGCCAGGCCCAGCGCGTCCTGCATGCGCTCGATGGCCTTCTGCTGGAACTGGGCGATCACCTGCGGGATCAGGGGCGTGATGCGCTTGACGATGGCTTCCATGGCGTCGATGCGCGACTGCAGCATGGCTTCCAGCGCCGCGCCTTCGCGCTTGCGGCTATCGACGAAGGCGGCGATGGTCTTGGCGGTGAGGGCGGCGACGTCGGCCTGGAGCGACTCCTGGCCGATGGTCGATTCCTCGATCACGCCGGGCCAGCGCAACAGCTCGGCCACCGTCATCTGGGGCGCCGACACGAAGTGGCGCGTGACCTCGGCCTGCAGGCGGGCCAGGTCGTTCAGCAACTCGTGGTTGAGCACTTGCGAGCCGCCCGCGGTCTTGCGCCCGAAGGACAGGCGCACCTCCACCTTGCCGCGGGTGATGGCGGCCATGATGGCGGAGCGCAGATCGGGTTCCAGCGCGCGCAGGTCGTCGTTGATGCGGAACTGAAGATCCAGGAAGCGCGAATTGACGCTCTTGATCTCGATCGTGAGGGTGCCGGCAGCGCCTTCGCTGGTGGCAACCGCATAACCAGTCATGCTTGAAATGCTCAATGGGTTCCCCGGTTTTTATTCTTTACAAAGCCGATATTTATCCACACAATCGTCCTGTTTAGCAAGGAAACCCACTTGGATGGCCGCTCAGAACAACGCACCCCTGCCCGATGGCCTGGAAATTGCCGGATACCGCATTGTAAAGAAAATTGCGTCCGGTGGGTTCAGTATTGTTTATCTAGCATATGACAGCGAAGGCAATGCTGTCGCCATCAAGGAATACCTGCCCAGCGCGCTCGCGCTGCGCCAGCCGGGCGAGCTGATACCGAGCGTCGCAAAGGCCAATTTACCGATCTTCCACATCGGCCTGAAGTGCTTCTTCGAGGAGGGGCGGGCGCTGGCGCGCATCGTCCACCCGAACGTGGTGCGGGTGGTGAACTTCTTCCGCGCCAACGAGACGGTCTACATGGTGATGGCCTACGAGTCCGGCCACGCGCTGCAGGAGCACATCGCGCGCGCCGTGGCCAAGGGCGGCCGCCTGAGCGAGAAGTTCGTGCGCCAGGTCTTCAATGGGGTGTGCGGCGGCCTGCGCGAAGTCCACGCCAACAAGCTGCTGCACCTCGACCTGAAGCCCGCCAACATCTACCTGCGCACCGACGGCTCGCCCCTGCTGCTCGACTTCGGCGCGGCGCGCCAGACCATCGAGAGCGACGTGCCCATGCTGGCGCCCATGTACACCCCGGGCTTCGCCGCCCCCGAGCTGTACGCCAAGGGCAGCCAGCTCGGGCCCTGGACCGACATCTACAGCATCGGCGCCGCCATGTATGCCTGCATGGCGGGCGCGACCCCGCAGCCGGCGGACGCGCGCAAGAGCGAAGACAAGCTCCTGCCCCAGCTCGACGCGCTCGAGCTGCGCTACTCGAAGGAGCTGGTGCGGATGGTGCGCGCCTGCCTGGCCCTCGATCCGCTGGCGCGCCCGCAGAGCGTGTTCGCGCTGCAGAAAGTGCTGCGCACGGCCCCGGCCGCGCCGGCGGAACCGGATGCTGAACAGGGACGCGCACGGGCGAGCGACCCGGAAGACGCGCCGCGCGCGGGCGGCTGGCGCGGCCTGGTCGGCCGCCTCGGCGGCCTCGGGCGCGGCAAAGCCGGGAGCTGAGGAGGGCGCATGCAGTTTTCCGTCTACCAGCAGAGCCACATCGGCGGGCGCAAGCTCAACCAGGACCGCATGGGCTACAGCTTCACGCGCGACGCGCTGCTGCTGGTGCTGGCCGACGGCATGGGCGGCCACCTGCGCGGCGAGATCGCGGCCACCATCGCCTTGCAATCGATCTCGATGCAGTTCCGCATGCAGGCGCGGCCCTACGTGAAAAAGCCCGAGCGCTTCCTCGAGGAAGCCCTGCACCAGGCCCACCGCGACATCGTCACCTACGCCGAGACCCACCAGCTGCCGGAGACCCCGCGCACCACGGTGGTGGCCTGCCTGGTCCAGCACAACAGCGCGGTCTGGGCCCACGCCGGCGATTCGCGCCTCTACTGGGTGCGCAGCAAGCAGCTGCTGGCGCGCACCCGCGACCACTCGCATCTCGAATACCTGATCGAACGCGGGCGCGCCACGGAGGCCGAGCGCGCCACCCATCCCGACCGCAACAAGCTGTACAACTGCCTGGGCGCGTCCCAGGCGCCGCGGGTCGACGTCTCGCGCCAGGCCGCCCTGCAGCCGGGCGACACGCTGCTGCTCTGTTCCGACGGCCTGTGGGGCGTGCTGCCCGACAGCGAGATCGTGCACCGGCTCTCGAGCACGGGCATCGTGCAGGCGGTGCCGGAGCTGGTCGCCATGTCCGCCGCCATCGGCGGCGCGCGCGGCGACAACACTACCGCCCTGGGCATCACCTGGCAGGGCGCGGACACTGCCGGGGCCAACATGCGCGACGTGATCTCGACCGCGCTGCTGCCGGCGGACGAGGTCAGCTCGTCCATCATCGCCGCCGACCCGGCTCCCACGGGCAGCGAGGCCGACGCTTTCGACGAGGCCGAGATCGAGCGCGCCATCGCCGAGATCCGCGAAGCGATCGAAAAATCATCCCAGTTACTCAAATAAGAAAGTTAGCCATGACACAAGCACAACGCCCGAGCGGGCGCGCGGTCGACCAGCTGCGCACGGTCCGCATCACCCGCCAGTACACCAAGCATGCCGAGGGTTCGGTCCTGATCGAGTTCGGCGACACCAAGGTGATCTGCACCGCCAGCATCGAGGAAAAAGTGCCGCCTTTCCTGAAAGGGAAGGGCCAGGGCTGGCTGACCGCCGAATACGGCATGCTGCCGCGCTCGACGCACACGCGCATGGACCGCGAGGCCGCGCGCGGCAAGCAGACCGGCCGAACCCAGGAGATCCAGCGCCTGATCGGCCGCTCGCTGCGCGCAGCCTTCGACCTGGAAGCTTTCGGGGAGCGCACCCTGCACCTCGACTGCGACGTGATCCAGGCCGACGGCGGCACCCGCACCGCCTCGATCACCGGCGCCATGGTGGCGGCCTATGACGCCTTCCAGGCGCTGGTCGGGCAGGGCCTGATCGCCGCCGTGCCGGTGCGCCACTTCGTGGCCGCGATCTCGGTGGGCGTGTACCACGGGGTGCCGGTGCTGGACCTGGACTATGTCGAGGATTCGGATTGCGATACCGACATGAACGTGGTGATGACCGAGACCGGGCATTTCATCGAAGTGCAGGGCACGGCCGAAGGGGCGGCCTTCGACCGGGCGGGCATGAACCGGCTGCTGGACCTGGGGCAGTTGGGGGTGACGGAGTTGGTGAAGTTGCAAAGGCAGGCGTTGGGGTTGGGGGGCTGACGTTTTCTTTTCTCTCAGATCGCACGAACTTGGATCCCGGCCTGCGCCGGGATGACGTTCATACGTAGCGGGAGAATTGGTACGCTAACTCGTCTCAACTAGCCCCAGCACGTCATTCCGGCGAAGGCCGGAATCCAAGTCCGCACCGCAGCCCCTACAGCACGCAGCACCCCCAAGGGGTAAAATACCACCCCTCCCCAGCAACAAGCACCCACGCCACCATGACCCAACGCCTGATCCTCGCCTCCAACAACGCCGGCAAGCTGAAGGAATTCGCCCAACTCCTCGCCCCCATCGGCTTCGAGCTCCACCCCCAGGGCGAGTTCAACGTCCCGGAAGCCGAAGAGCCCTTCGGCACCTTCGTCGAGAACGCCCTGGCCAAGGCCCGCCACGCCGCGCGCCTGACCGGGCTGCCGGCGCTGGCCGACGATTCGGGCGTGTGCGTGAACGCCCTCGGCGGCGCCCCCGGCGTCTACTCGGCACGCTATGCCGGCGAGCCGAAATCCGACGCCCGCAACAACCAGAAGCTGGTGGCCGAGCTCGTCCAGCACGCCGACAAGTCCGCCTATTACTACTGCGTGCTGGTCTATGTGCGCCACGCCGACGACCCCCAGCCGGTGATCGCCGACGGCGCCTGGCATGGCGAGATCGTCGAGCAGCCGCGCGGCGAGGGCGGCTTCGGCTACGATCCGCATTTCCTGATCCCCGCCCTCGGCAAGACCACCGCCGAGCTGGACCCGGTCCAGAAGAACGCCCTGTCGCACCGCGGCCAGGCCCTGCGCGCCCTCGTCGAGAAGCTGAAGCGATGATTCCCATCAAACCCGCCGGCCAGGGCGGCCCGATCGAACCGCGCAATCCGGCCACCGCCGCCCTGCAATACCTGCAGCCGGGCGCCCTGAACCTGAGCGCGCTGCCGCCGCTGTCGCTCTACATCCACTGGCCCTGGTGCGTGCGCAAATGCCCCTACTGCGACTTCAACTCGCACGAGGCCAAGGGCGAGCTGCCGGAACAGGCCTACCTCGACGCCCTGCGTCTCGACCTCGAGCAGTCGCTGCCCCTCATCTGGGGCCGCAAGATCCACACCGTGTTCATCGGCGGCGGCACGCCCAGCCTGATGTCGGCGGCGGGCCTAGACCGGCTGCTGTCCGACCTGCGCACCCTGCTGCCGCTCGACCTGGACGCCGAGATCACGATGGAAGCCAATCCCGGCACCTTCGAGGCCGAACGCTTCAAGTCCTACCGCGAGAGCGGCATCAACCGCCTGTCGATCGGCATCCAGAGCTTCAATGGCGGCCACCTGGAAGCCCTGGGCCGCATCCACGACGGCGGCGAAGCCCTGCGCGCGGTCGAGATCGCGAAGTCGACCTTCGACAACTTCAACCTCGACCTGATGTACGCGCTGCCGCGCCAGACCCTCGAGGAAGCGCGGCGCGACCTGGAGACCGCGCTGGCCTTCCAGCCGCCCCATTTGTCGCTCTACCACCTGACGATGGAGCCGAACACGGTGTTCGCCAAGTATCCGCCGCCGCTGCCGGACGACGATACCAGCGCCGACATGCAGGACATGATCGCCGAACTGACGGCAGACGCCGGCTACGGGCACTATGAAGTGTCGGCCTATGCCCAGCCGGGACGGCGCGCGCGCCACAACCTGAACTACTGGCAGTTCGGCGACTACCTCGGCATCGGCGCCGGCGCCCACTCCAAGCTGTCCTTCCCGCACCGCATCCTGCGCCAGGCGCGCTACAAGCAGCCGGCCTCCTTCATGGACGCCGCCAGGCGCGGCAACGCGGTGCAGGAAGAGCACGAGATCGGCCGCGCCGACCTGGGTTTCGAGTTCATGCTCAACGCTCTGCGCCTGACCGAGGGCTTCGATCCGAACCTGTTCGGCGAGCGCACCGGCATGAGCATCAGCACGATCACCAAAGCCCTCAACGAGGCGGAAGCCAAGGGCCTGCTGTACCGCGATCACAAGCTGATCCGACCGACCGAACTGGGTCAGCGCTTCCTGAACGATTTGCAGGAGATGTTCCTGGCGGCCTAGCGCTTTTGGGGTCTGCGCGGCAGAAAAATCCTGTCGCGCAGCCTGCTAGGTGCGCACCGCGCCGGCGAGCGCATTGATGGTGCGCGCCAGCCCGGTGACCACGCGCGCCATGCTTTCGTAGTCGAGCTTGTCCGGCGTGTCCTCGGCCGTGTGGTAGTAGGGGTAGCGCAGGAAGGCCGTGTCCGTGATCATCAGGGCCGGATAGCCCTGGCGGTTGTAGGACGTGTGGTCGGACAGGGTCACGCCCATCACGTGGGCCGGCGCGGCCAGCCCCTGGGCGGGGAAGTCGGAATGGGCGCGGAAGGCCGCCAGCGACTGGCGCACCAGTGCCGAGGATTCGAGGGTGCCGACGAAGGCGATGAAGTTGCCGGTGCTCGGATATTTGTCTTCCAGCCCGGGCGGCAGTTTCTGGCTGTTCGGCGCGTCCGAGTACCAGCCCACGGTTTCCAGGATCAGGGCGCCGGCCACCTGGTGGCCGAGGCGCTTGAGTTCGCGCGCATGCCGCAGGCTGCCCATTTCCTCGCCCATGAACCAGGGCGGTTCCTCGTTCACGAAGAAGACGAATTTCAGTTCGGTGCCGCGGCTGGGCTGCATGGTCTTCAGCAGGCGCGCCAGTTCCAGCACGGCCGCGGTGCCGCTGCCGTTGTCGTTGGCGCCGGGAGCGCCGATGGCCGAGTCGTAGTGGGCGCCGATGATGAAGATGCGCTCGGGCTTGGCCCCCGGTTCGACGTTGGCCACCGAGACCTCGATATTCCGCACTTTCTGGCCGCCGGCCTCGTATTCCTGGCGGCGCGGCTGGTAGCCGTAGCCGGCGAGGGCGCTTTCGATGTGGCGCGCCGAGCGCTCCAGCGCGCCCGGGTTGGCGACGTTGTGCTCTGTGGAGGCGATCGCCTCCACGTGGGCGCGCAGGCGCGCCGAGAGGGGCGGGGCGTCGAAGGCGGGCGCGGTTTCCACGGTCAGCACCGCCAGCAGGATGGCGAGAATGATCGCAAGAATGGCCTTCCAGTGGGATTGAAAGAAATGTCGCATGGCCGTGAGCGCCGCTGGCGCCTCGTCGAGCGTCGATGCGTCCAGTGTAGCCAAATCGTCCACGGTCTGCGCGCGGGGCTGCAATTCCGCGCTACAACAAGCGTTTCAGCGCGCGCTGCCCGGCAGGACGGCGAAGTCTTCGCTGCGATCGAGGGCGCGCAGCAGCGCCGCCAGTTCGGGCGGCGGGACGATCAATTTGCGCTGGCGCAGGTCGAACCAGCCGACGGTCGAGGTCACGCGGGCGCATAGCTGGCCGTCGCGGTGGAATTCGTTACGCAGGGTCATGCGGCTGCCGTCCTCGGACAGGCCGGCCAGGGCCAGGGTCACGCGGATCTCGTCGAGCAGGCGGCATTCGCGGAAATAGTCGATCTGGTCGCGCATCACCACGGGGCCGAGCTGCAGGCGGGCGAATTCGGACATCGGGAAGCCGTGTTCGGCGAAGTACATCATGCGCACGTCGGCCGACTTGTCGAGGTAGGCGGTGTTGCGCATGTGGGCGTTGAAATCCATGTCGCCCCAACCGGCGACCAGGGTGCGTTCGAACATGGCGTGCTCCTGAGGGGGGAAACACCTTATTAGACACCAGCTGGCGTCGTATTGCTCGGCACCTCACCCAGTGGCGGCCTTACCGAGATGGAACCCAAGCACGGCAGTATGGCCCGCTACATAAAACAACGTCGTCCCCGCGAAGGCGGGGACCCAAGTTTGCGAGCGTCTCGATAACGCAAACAGAACTTGGGTCCCCGCCTTCGCGGGGACGACGTTTTGAGGCAGCGGGTGATTAACGCGCTGCGACGGGCGTCGCCGGCTCGGTCCACCCCCCACCCAACACGCGATACAAAGTCACCTGGTTCTGCAAGCGCAGCAGGTTCGCCTGGATCGCCTGCTGCTGCGCCTGGAACAGCGAGCGCTGCGCATCCAGCAAATCGAGATAGCTGGCCGCGCCATTCCGGTAGCGCAGGTCCGACAGGTTGAAGCGGTCGGCTTCCGCCTCGGCCACCGCGCGCTGGGCGCGCAGTTGCTCGCTGAAGGTGGCCTGGCCGGCCAGCGCGTCCGCCACTTCGCGGAACGCGGTCTGGATCGAGCGCTCGTACTGGGCCACCGCGATGTCGCGCTGGGCGCGCGCCGAGCCGAGCACGGCGCGGTTACGGCCGTAGTCGAAGATCGGCAGGATCGCCTGCGGCGCGAAGGTCCAGCCGAAGCTGCCGCTCTTGAACAGGCCCGAGAGCTCGGTGCTGGCGCTGCCCGCGCTGCCGGTGAGGGTGATGCGCGGGAAGAAGTTGGCGCGCGCCGCGCCGATGTTGGCGTTGGCCGCGATCAGCTGCTGCTCGGCCGAGCGGATGTCCGGACGCGCCGCCAGCAGGTCCGAAGGCAGCCCGGCCGGAAGATCGGGCAGCACGGTCGAGGCCAGGGTGGCGCCGGCCGGCGCCTCGGGCAGGGTCTGGCCCACCAGCAGGGTGAGCAGGTTGATGTCCTGGGCGCGCTGGCGCTGGGCCTGTGCCAGTGTGGTGCGCGCGGTCTCGACCAGCGAACGCGATTGCTGCAGCTCCAGGCGCGAGGCCACGCCGTTCTCGAAGCGCAGTTGCGTCAGCTTGTCCGACTCTTCGCGCGTCTGCACGGTGCGCTGGGCCAGGGCCAGCAGCTCTTCGTCCGCCAGCAATTGCAGGTAGGCGTTGGCGACCGAGGCGATCAGGCTGATCTGGGTGGTCTTGCGCGCCTCTTCGGTGGCCAGGTACTGGGCCAGCGCCGCGTCCGACAGGTTGCGCACGCGTCCGAACAGGTCGAGCTCGAACTGCGAGACCGACAGGCCGGCCTGGTAGATGCTGTTGATCGGCTGGTCTTCGCCGGTGGTCTGGCGCTGGCCGGTGACGGCTGCGCCCACGGTCGGCAGGCGGTCGGCGCGCTGGATGCGGTATTGCGCGCTCGCCTGCTCGATGTTGGCGATCGCCACCCGCAGGTCGCGGTTGTTGGCCAGGGCCAGGTCGATCAGCTGGCGCAGGCGCGCATCGAGGAAGAAGCGCTGCCATTCGATCTGGGCGGCAGGCTCGTTCGCCACCGGATTGGCCGGCGCGCTGGCCGGTCGCGGCAGTTCGGGGAAGCTGGCCGCGACCGGGGCCGCCGGGCGCTCGTACTTGGGCGCCAGCGACAGGCAGCCCGAGAGCGCCATCGCCAGCGCGAGCGGGGTCAGGAGTTTAGCGTGTTTGATCATCATTTCTTTCCTTCGGCTGCAGCGACTTCCTCTTCGTGCGCATATTTCTTGCGCTGGCGTTCGCTGCCCTTGAAGATTTTACGGATCACGACGAAGAACACCGGCGTGAACAGCACGCCCAGCACGGTCGCGGTGATCATCCCGCCCATTACGCCGGTGCCGATCGCGCGCTGCGAGGCCGAGCCGGCGCCGCCCGCCACCACCAGCGGCAGCACGCCGAGAATGAAGGCCAGCGAGGTCATGATGATGGGGCGGAAGCGCAGGTGCGCCGCCTCGATCGCGGCTTCCATCGGCGACTTGCCCTGGGCCTGGAGGTCCTTCGCGAATTCGACGATCAGCACCGCGTTCTTGGCCGCCAGGCCGATGATGGTCACCAGGCCGATCTTGAAGTACACGTCGTTCGGATAGCCGCGCATCAGCGCCGCCAGCACCGCGCCGAGCACGCCCAGCGGGACGATCAGCAGCACCGAGACCGGAATCGACCAGCTCTCGTACAGCGCCGCCAGGGCCAGGAAGATCGCCAGGATCGAGAAGGCCATCAGGATGCCCATGGTCGAACCCGACAGCACTTCTTCACGCGACTGGCCGGTCCACTCGAAGGCGAAGCCCGGCGGCAACTGGGCCGCCAGGCGCTCCATCTCGGCCAGCGCATCGCCGGTCGAATAGCCCGGCTTGGCGTCGCCCGAGATGCTCATCGCCGGATAGCCGTTGTAGCGGATGGTCTGCATCGGCCCGGTGATCCAGCGCGTGGTGGCGAAGGAGGACAGCGGCACCGGCTGGCCCTGCAGGTTCAGCGCGTTCAGGCGCAGCAGGTCGTCCGGCTGCATGCGCGACTCGGCCTCGGCCTGCACGATCACGCGCTGCAGGCGGCCGGCGTTCGGGAAGTCGTTCACATAGGACGAACCGAGCGAGGTCGAGATCGCGGTGTTGATCGCATCGAAGGTCACGCCCAGGGCCTGGGCCTTGTCGCGGTCGATGTCGAGCATCACCTGGGGCGCGTCCTCCAGGCCTTCCGGACGCACGCCGGTCAGGATCGGGCTCTGCGAGGCCATGCCCAGCAGCTGGTTGCGCGCCGCCAGCAGGGCCGCGCGGCCGTTGCCGCCACGGTCCTGCAGGCGGAAGGTGAAGCCGGTGCCGCGGCCCAGTTCAGGGATCGGCGGCGGCGACAGCGCGAAGATGAAGGCATCGCGCACTCCCGACAGGCCACCCATGATGCGGCCGGCCAGGGCCTGGGCGCTGGAACCGTCGCCCTTGCGCTCGTCCCAGTCCTTGAGCGGGATGAAGGCCAGCGCCATGTTCTGGCCCGAGCCCGAGAACGAGAAGCCCAGCACGCTGACCATGTTGGCCACTTCCGGCTGCTTCATGATGAATTCCTCCGCCTGGCGCATCACTTCGCTGGTGCGCTCGCGGGTCGCGCCCGGCGGCAGCTGGACGTTGGCGATCACATAGCCCTGGTCTTCGTTGGGCAGGAAGGAGCTCGGCATGCGGGTGAACAGCAGCACCACCACGCCGATCACCACCGCGAACACCACCATCGCGCGCGCCGAGCGGCGCAGCAGGCGCGCGACGAAGCTCTCGTAGTTCTTGGCGGTGGCCGTGAACTTGCGGTTGAACCAGCCGAAGAAGCCGCGCTTGTCGTGGTGGTGGCCGGCCTGCACCGGCTTGAGCAGGTGGGCGCACAGGGCCGGGGTCAGGGTCAGGGCCAGGAAGGCCGAGAAACCGATCGCCGACACCATCACGGCCGCGAACTGGCGGTAGATGTTGCCGACCGCGCCGCCGAAGAAGGCCAGCGGCACGAACACCGACATCAGCACCACGGTCACGCCGATGATCGCGCCCGAGATCTGGCCCATCGCCTTGCGGGTCGCCTGCAGCGGCGGCAGGCCTTCCTCGCTCATGATGCGCTCGACGTTCTCGACCACCACGATGGCGTCGTCGACCACGATGCCGATCACCAGCACCATGCCGAACATGGTGAGCACGTTGATCGAGAAGCCCAGCGCCAGCAGGGTGGCCAGGGAGCCGAGCAGGGCGACCGGCACGACGATGGTCGGAATCAGGGTGTAGCGGATGTTCTGCAGGAACAGGTACATCACCAGGAACACCAGCACGATCGCCTCGACCAGGGTGTGCAGCACCTGCTCGATCGAGATGTCGATGAACTTCGAGCTGTCGAACGGGATCGCATACTTCATCCCGGGCGGGAAGTACTTGGACAGTTCCTGCATGCGGGCCTTGATGAGCTTCGCGGTTTCCAGCGCGTTGCCGGCAGGGGCCAGCTGGATGCCGATGCCGGTGGACGGCTTGCCGTTCAGGCGCGCCGAGGTGGCGTAGGCCTGGCCGCCGATCTCGATGCGGGCCACGTCGCGCAGGCGCACGGTGGAGCCGTCCGGATTCGCGCGCAGCACGATGTTGCCGAACTGTTCGACGGTGCTGAGCTGGCCGGTGACGACCACGGTCGCGTTGATCTCCTGGCCGGCGGCCAGTGGCAGTTCGCCGATCGTGCCCGAGGCCACCTGGGCGTTCTGGCTGCGGATGGCGGCGTTGACGTCGCCCGGCGACAGGCGGTAACCCACCAGCTTGGCCGGGTCGATCCAGATGCGCATCGCGCGCTCGGTGCCGAACAGCTGGGCGGTGCCGACGCCTTTCACGCGCTGCAGTTCGGGCAGCACGGTGCGCGAGGCATAGTCGCCGAGCGCGATCGGGTCCCACTTCGGATCGTCCGAGGACAGGATGGTGAACAGCAGGAAGTTGGCGCGCACCTTGTCGACGCGTACGCCCTGCTGGTTCACCGCCTGCGGCAGGCGCGGGGTGGCGCGCGACAGGCGGTTCTGCACGTCCACCTGGGCCAGGTCGGGATTGGTGCCGGTTTCAAACGTGAGGGTGATCGAGCCGCTGCCGTTGGCCGTGCTGCTCGATTCCATGTAGATCAGGCCGGGAGAGCCGTTCATCTCGCGTTCGATGACGGAGATGACCGAGTCTTCCAGCACCTGGGCCGATGCGCCCGGGTAGGCGGCATTGATCACGATCGATGGCGGCGCCACGTTCGGATACTGGGCGATCGGCAGCTGGGTGATCGACACACCGCCGATCACCATGATGAACAGCGCGATCACCCACGCAAAGATGGGGCGGTCAATGAAAAAACGTGCCATGAGGGGTTCCTGTTCTTAAACTGCGCCCTTAGCGGCGGGGCGTGCCGGCGGCCGGCGTGGCGCTCGCCGTGGAGCCGGACGGCGCCGAGGTCGGCGGACCGCCGGCGGCGTTCGCTGCGCCGGCAGCCTGGGCGCTGGCCGCCGTGGCATTCGGCGCGCCGGCCGGCTGGCGCGGCGACCACGGCACCGGCTTGACCGGTGTACCCGGCGGCATCATCTGGATTTTCTGGAAGCCGTCGACCATCACCTGGTCGCCATCCTTCAGGCCTTCGGTGACCACCCAGTTCTGGCCCTGCTGCGAGGCGATCTTGACGGTGCGCGGCGCGGGCTTGTTGTCGGCGCCGATCACGGTCAGGGTGTCGCCCTGGGCGCCGCCGCGGGTCACGGCCTGCTGGGGCACCAGGATGCCATTCGGGATCTCTGACTGGGCCAGGCGCACGCGCACGTACTGGCCCGGCAGCAGGGCGTTGTCCGGGTTCGGCACGGTGGCGCGCAAGGTCACCTGGCCGGTGCTCGGGTCCACGGTGACGTCCGAGAACAGCAGCTTGCCGCGCACCGGCAGTTCGGTGCCGTCCTCCAGCATCACGGTGACCGGCAGGCCGGCGGCGACGCGGCCGGCGCCGGCGCCCTTGCGCAGGCGCTGCAGTTCGGCGGCGGATTGGGTGATGTTCAGGTACATCGGGTTGGTCTGCTGGATCAGGGCCAGCTCGGTCGCCTCGGCGGCCGAGACCAGCGCGCCTTCGGTGACCAGGGCGCGGCCGATGCGGCCCGAGATCGGGGCGTAGACGTTCGAGTAGCTCAGGTTGATCTGGGCGACGCGCAGCTGGGCCCTGGCCGAGGCCACTTCGGCTTCCGCCTGCTTCTGGGCGGCGACGGCGTTGGTGTATTCCTGCTCGCTGATCGCCTGGGCCTGCGCCAGCGGCGCATAGCGCTTGGCCTGGGCAGCGGCCTGGGTCAGGTTGGCCTGGGCGCGCGCCAGTGCGGCCTGGCTGCTGTTAAGCTGGGCCTGATACGGTTCGGGATCGATCTGGAACAGGGACTGGCCCTGCTTGACTTCGCTACCTTCGGTGAACAGGCGCTTGAGCACGACACCGTTGACGCGGGCGCGGACCTGGGCGGTGCGCACCGGTTCGGCGCGCGCCGGCAGTTCGGTCTGCAGCGCGACCGGTTCGGCCTTGGCGACGATGACCCCGACCTCCGGGGCCGGCATCTTGCCGCCGGGGCCGCCGGGACCGGGCGCGGCGTCCTTCTTGCCGCAGGCCGAGAGCAGCACCAGGGCCGCCAGGGTGCCGGCGGCGATCCGGGTCATGGACAGGGTAGAGGAGTGGGCAGAGCGCATTACATGCTTCCTTCTGATTAGAAATAGCGCCGATGCCGTCGTCCCGGGGCGACAGGCTTTACCCGGATCCGATATCAGCACTGGCTTTTGCAAATAGTTTTATATACTATCACGACTGTATGTAAATTGTTTCAATGCCCCTCATCGGGAGTAGGCTCTCAAAAATGGCTCGTCGCACGAAAGAAGAAGCTGCCGCGACACGTGACAGTATTCTAGACGCTGCGGAAATATTGTTCGCAAAACAAGGCGTGTCGCGAACAACGTTGCAGCATATCGCAAGCGCCGCGGGTGTGACGCGCGGGGCGATCTATTGGCATTTCCTCGACAAGGGAGCGCTGTTCAACGCGATGATGGACCGCGCCAAGTCGCCGATCGAAGAGGCGATGCAGTTGCTGCAGCAGCGCGAGGTCCAGGACCCGCTGCAATGCCTGCGCGATGAACTGGTGACCGTGCTGCGCATCACAGCCGAGGACGAGAAGGCGCGCCGCGTGTTCGAGATCGCCACCCTCAAGACCGAATTCCTGGACGATGTGGATTCGGTGCGCGCGCGCCGCAGCGAATCCATCGCCCTGTGGCGCGACCGCATGGAAGAGCATCTGCAGGCGGCCCGGGACAAGGGCATGCTGCGCGAGGACGTGCTGCCGCGCACCGCGGCCACGGGTGGCTGGATCATCGTCGATGGCCTGATCCGCAACTGGATCTTCGAGCCCAGCGCCTTCGACCTGCTGGACACGGGCGGGCAGGTGATCGACATCTTCCTGCAAGGCCTGCGCCGCAGCTGAGCGGGCTGCCGCGGCACAAACGACAACGGCGCCCGCGGGCGCCGTTGTGCATGGATGCGGCTGGCGATCAGCGCATCTCGGCGATCATCTTCTTGAGCTTGATCGAGTCGGCGACGAAGGCGCGGATGCCTTCGGCCAGCTTCTCGGTCGCCATCGCGTCTTCGTTCAGCATGAAGCGGAAGCTCTTTTCGTCGATGTCGATCTTGGCGATGTCGGCCTTGGCGTCGGCCATCAGCTTGCGCTCGACCGGCGCGTCGGCGTCGGCCAGCTTCTGTAGCAGGTCCGGCGAGATGGTCAGCAGGTCGCAGCCCGCCAGTTCCAGGATCTGCGAGGTGTTGCGGAAGCTCGCGCCCATGACTTCGGTCTTGTAGCCGAACTTGCGGTAGTACTGGTAGATGCGCTTGACCGACTGCACGCCCGGGTCGTCGGCGCCGGTGTAGTCGGTGCCGGTCGACTTCTTGTACCAGTCGTAGATGCGGCCCACGAAGGGCGAGATCAGCTGCACGCCGGCTTCGGCGCAGGCCACGGCCTGGCA
Organism: Massilia sp. KIM; assembly: GCF_002007115.1. Lineage (NCBI taxonomy): Bacteria > Pseudomonadati > Pseudomonadota > Betaproteobacteria > Burkholderiales > Oxalobacteraceae > Massilia > Massilia sp. KIM. Next base: position 1,028,709 of record NZ_MVAD01000002.1, read on the forward strand.
CAGCGAGAACAGCAGGGTCAGGTTGCAGCGGATGCCTTCCTTCTCCAGGATCTCGGCCGCGCGGATGCCTTCCCAGGTCGAGGCGATCTTGATCAGCACGCGCTCGCGCGACACGCCGGCCTTCTCGTACAGGGCGATCAGTTCGCGGCCCTTGGCCACGGTGGCTTCGGTGTCGAAGGACAGCGCGGCGTCGATCTCGGTCGAGACGCGGCCCGGCACGTACTTCAGGATTTCCACGCCGAAGGCGATCAGGAGGTTGTCGACGATCTCGTCGATCTCGGCGTGGGGCGCGTCGGCGATGGCTTTTTCCAGCAGCGGACGGTATTCCGGCTTCTGCACGGCCTTCAGGATCAGCGAGGGGTTGGTGGTCGCGTCCTGGGGCGCATAGGCCTTGATCGACTGGAAGTCGCCGGTGTCGGCGACCACGGTGGTGTACTGCTTGAGTTGTTCGAGTTGGTTCATGGCGGGTCTCGCTAGGGTGAGTCTGGATTCTGGTGGATCAGCAGTCGGTGCCGTCGAGGAAGGCGGCGAGCATGCGTTCGAGGCCGATGCGGTCTTCTTCCGAGAAGCGGTCGAGCTTGGGGCTGTCGATGTCGAACACGCCGATCAGCTTGTCGTTCTTGATCAGGGGCAGGACGATTTCCGAGTTCGAGGCCGAGTCGCAGGCGATGTGGCCGGGGAAGGCGTGCACGTCCGGCACCACGATGGTCTTGCGCTCGACGGCGGTGGTGCCGCAGACGCCGCGCCCGAAGGGGATGCGGGCGCAGGCCGGCTTGCCCTGGAAGGGGCCGACCAGCAGGTCCTGGCCCTCGCCCTTCTTGGCGGGCACGGTCAGGTAGAAGCCGGCCCAGTTCAGGTCGGCCAGGGTGTCGTAGACCAGGGCGGAGAACTGCGCGGCGTTCGCCGTCAGATCGCGCTCGCCTTCGAGGACGCTCGTGACCTGGCGCACCAGCAGGTCGTAATCGGGACGGGTGCTGCGTTCTGGATTGATGTGCATGGCGGACCGGGGTTGCTGTCGAAACCCGGTATTTTACACCTGAGGCGGTGCGGCCGCGTTTGGCGGGGGGAGGGGCTCTCGGGTCTGGGGCGGGGAGGGCGGTGGTGGTCTGCTGGCAAACTTGGATCCCGGCCTTCGCCGGGATGACGGTTTTACGGCAAACTGTCTGGCTGGCGTCAACTTTTTGCCAGCTGCCTGAGAACGTCATCCCGGCGAAGGCCGGGATCCAAGTTCACCCAGCCCAGTGTCAGCCAATGAAAGAATCGAACTGCATATCGAACTCCTGCAAAGCCTTCTGCGCATTTTGCATCTTCTTGCGGAACTCCGGCCCGCGCCGCAGCGCCAGCCCCACGGCCAGCACGTCGATCACCACCAGGTAAGCCAGGCGCGCCGAAATCGGCGTGTACGGATCGATCGCGAACACCAGGTCGATCGGAATGAACAGCGTCGCCATCTCCGCCAGCGGCGTCCCCGAGGGCGCCAGCACGATCACCTCGGCCCCGCCGGCGCGCGCCAGCTTGGCCGAGCGGGTCAGCGCCGGGTTGTTGCCGCGCTGCGAGATCGCCACCACCGCATCGCCTTCGCGCAGCAGGGCCGCCGCGATCGAATGGATCGCCGGGTCGGTATAGGCCACGGTCGGCACGCCCGAGCGGAAGAACTTGTGCTGGGCGTCGGCGGCCACGAAGCCCGAGGTGCCCTGGCCGTAGAACTCGATCTTGTTGGCGCGCGAGAGGATCTCGAGGGCCTTCTGGATCAGTTCCGGCTTGAGGTTGTTGCGCAGGTCGAGCAGGGTGTTGATCGAGCGGCTGCAGATCTTGTTGATCAGGTCCGAGGCCAGGTCGTCCTGGGCCGGCTGCTCGTTGGCGCCTGGCAGGGCCAGGGCCAGGCCCTGGGCCAGCTTGAGCTTGAACTCGTGCCAGCCCTCGTAGCCGAGGGTGCGGCAGAAGCGCACCACGGTCGGCTCGGACACCTGGGCGCTCTTGGCCAGCGCCGTGATGTTCTGGCTGACCGTCGCGGACGGGGCGGCCAGCACCGCGAGCGCCACCTTGCGCTCCGATTTGGAGAGCGAATCGAGCTGGGTGCGGATGGAGTCGAGCAGCATGATGGTCGGTGAAGGATCAGTCTTCCGGCAGCACTTCTTCGCGCCACTGCAGGCCGTCGCGGCCGATCAGGGCGCTCGAGGCGGCGGGGCCCCAGGTGCCGGAGGTGTAGGGCACGGGCGCGTTGTCGTCCTGCTCCCAGTGCTCGAGGATGGGCTCGACCCATTCCCAGGCCGCTTCCAGCTCGTCGCCGCGCATGAACAGGGTCAGCTGGCCGCGCAGCACGTCGAGCAGCAGGCGCTCGTAGGCTTCCATGCGCGGGCTGGTGAACTGCTCGCGGAAGTCGAGTTCGAGCTCGGCCTGCTTCAGGCGCATCGAGTCGCCCGGAGTCTTGGCCATCAGGTTCATCGACAGGCCTTCGTCCGGCTGCAAGCGGATCACCAGGCTGTTGGGCTGGAAGCTGGAGGTCGGCTGGTTGAAGATCGAATGCGGGATCTGCTTGAAGCGCACCACGATCTCGGCCAGGCGGTCGGCCATGCGCTTGCCGGTGCGCAGGTAGAAGGGCACGCCGGCCCAGCGCCAGGTGTCGATCTCGGCCTTCATGGCGACGAAGGTCTCGGTGCGCGAATGCTTGGGCGCGCCCGGCTCGTCGCGGTAGCCCGGCACCGCCTGGCCGTCGATGTGGCCGGCGCGGTACTGGCCGCGCACGATGTTCTGGGCCAGGGTGGTCGGGGTGAAGCGCTTCAGCGAGCGCAGCACCTGCAGCTTGGCGTCGCGCACGGCGTCCGGCGCGATCGACGCGGGTGGCTCCATGGCCACGATGCACAGCAGTTGCAGCAGGTGGTTCTGGAGCATGTCGCGCAGCGCGCCCGAGGTGTCGTAGTAGCCCAGGCGGTTGCCCACGCCGATCTTCTCGGCGATGGTGATCTGGACGTCCGAGATCCATTCGCGGCGCCAGAGCGGCTCGAACAGGATGTTCCCGAAGCGCAGGGCCAGCAGGTTCTGCACGGTCTCCTTGCCCAGGTAGTGGTCGATGCGGTAGATCTGCGATTCGGCGAACACCTTGCCGACGTCGAGGTTGATCTGCTTGGCCGAGGCCAGGTCGCGCCCGAGCGGCTTTTCCAGCACCACGCGCGAGTTCGGCGTGGCCAGGCCGGTGGCGGCCAGGTTGTCGCAGATGGTGGCGAACAGGTGGGGCGGGGTGGCCAGGTAGTAGACGCGCGTGAGCGACTCGTCCTTGCGCAGGGCCTCGACCAGCGGGGCGTAGGTGCCGACGTCGGTCGCGTTCAGCTCGACGTAGGTGATGCGGTCGAGGAAGCGCGCCCAGTTCTCGTCCGATGGGGTTTCCTTGATGTGCGGCTTCGAGTTCTTCTCGACGAACTGCAGAAAGTCTTCCTGGGTCGAGGCGTCGCGGCCCACGCAGATGATGCGGGCGCTGGGCGGCAGGTCGTTGGCGACGTCGCGCGCGTACATCGCAGGGAGGAGCTTGCGCATCGCAAGGTCGCCGCTGCCGCCAAAGAAAACGAGGTCGAAATCGGAAAGGGCCATAATCGGAATCGGGGCTGCAAATGTGAGGAATGCGGGTGGAGAGTGCGATGTAAATTTACTACATAAACCGAGGGGTTTGCAAGAAAATTTACTACGGAAGAGTCATGGCGCTCCCTGATGGCGCTCACTGCGAACAGCGCTGGATTCTCCACGTCACCTGGCTCTCGCACGTCATCCCGGCGTAGGCCGGGATCCAAGTTCCTTGCGCTACCACTTGCGCTCGAAGGTGCCGGCAGCGCGGGCAAACTTGGATCCCGGCCTTCGCCGGGATGACGTGCTAAAGCAGGTCGGGAACGGAAACTGGGCGGTGTGCCAGCCTCAAGGATCTGCTGGCTTGATCAGTCCCGATACTCGCTGATGAGTCCCGATACTCCGCTGATCAGTCCCGATACTCCGCTGATCAGTCCCGATACTCCGTTGATCAGTCCCGCTCCTCCGCCGGTCAGTCCCGATACTCCGGCTCCTCGCGCCCCGCGACGTCCACGCGCGTGCACAGCACCTTGCCGCTGAGCGGATACTCGGCCAGTTCCTGAGCCGAGCGGCCGTGGCTGGCGCTGGTGATGTAGAGCGTGCGCAGGTCGGTGCCGCCGAAGGCCAGCGAGGTTGGGCAGCGCACCGGCACCCGCAGTTCGCGCAGGATCTCGCCCTTGGGCGAAATGCGCAGCACCCGGCCGCCCTCGAACATGGCGACCCAGTAGCAGCCTTCGCTGTCGACCGTGGCGCCGTCCGGCCGTCCGCCATAGTCCGGCGCCGACTTGTCGCTCGGGAAGGTGAGCAGGGTGCGGCCATTGCTCTGCACCCCTGTGGCCGGGTCGAAGTCGTAGCAGTCGATCCGGTGCGTGGTGGTGTCGGCGTGGTACATGGTGCGGCCGTCCGGACTCCAGGCCAGGCCGTTGGAGTTGGTCATGCCGCCGGACCAGGCGCGGCGCAGCTTGCCGCGCTCGAGCACGTACATCTCGGCCGCGGGCTGGTCGCGCGGCTCGTACATGGTGCCGATCCAGAAGCGGCCGGCCGGGTCCACGCGGCCGTCGTTGAAGCGCACCTTGCTCACGTCGTAGGGCGCGTCCGCGACCGGCGTTTCGCTGCCGTCGGTGGTGTTCAGGTAGACGATGCCGCGCCGGGTGGCGACCATCAGGTTGTTGACGTCGTCGATCGCCAGGGCCGAGGGCTCCGAACCCATCTTCCAGTAGCTGAACTTGCCGCTCGCGGGATGCACGCGGTTGACCGTCAGGCCGTTGATGTCGACCCAGTAGAGGGCCGATTCGACTTCGTGCCAGAGCGCGGACTCGCCGACCAGCATCGGCGCGTCGTGGACCACTTCAAATTTTTCCGTTGCCATCGTTGTACAGGTCTAGGGTTCCTCTCAGACCGCGGCCTTGGCGCGCGCGATCAGTCCATTGGTGGAGCTGTCGTGCTGCTCCGGCTGCGCGGCGCCCGCCAGTTCGGCTTCGATCTTCTTGGCGAGCACCTTGCCGAGTTCAACGCCCCACTGGTCGAAACTGTTGACATCCCAGATCACGCCCTGCACGAAGGTCTTGTGCTCGTAGAGCGCGATCAGGGCGCCCAGGGTCGAGGGCGTCAGGCGTTCCATCAGGATGGTGTTGCTCGGGCGGTTGCCCGGGAAGGTCTTGTGCGGCACCAGGCGCTCGGCCTCGTCCGCCGCCAGGCCCTGCTGCTTCAGATCCGCGCGCACCTCGTCCGCCGTCTTGCCCTTCATGAAGGCTTCCGACTGGGCGAAGCAGTTGGCCAGCAGGGCGGTGTGGTGGTTGTCGAACTCGTGGGCCGGACGCAGGGCGGCGATGAAGTCGATCGGGGTCACGTCGGTGCCCTGGTGCAGCAGCTGGAAGTAGGCGTGCTGGCCATTGGTGCCGCACTCGCCCCAGATCGCCGGGCAGGTCGCGGTGTCGACCGGCTCGCCCTCGCGGGTGACGCGCTTGCCGTTGCTTTCCATGTCGAGCTGCTGCAGGTAGGCCGGGAAGCGGTTCAGGTCCTGGTGGTAGGGCGCGATCGAGACCGAGGTGCAGCCCAGGAACTGGCGGTTCCAGAAACCGATCAGGGCCAGCAGGGCCGGCATGTTCTGTTCCAGCGGCGCCTCGCGGAAGTGCTGGTCCATGGCGTGGGCGCCGGCCAGGAAGTCGGCGAAGTAGCCGTAGCCGACCGCCAGCGCGACCGGCAGGCCGATCGCCGACCACACCGAGTAGCGGCCGCCGACCCAGTCCCAGAAGGGGAACATGTTGGCCGGATCGATGCCGAACTTCTTGATCGCTTCCGTATTGGTCGACACCGCCACGAAGTGCTTGGCCAGCGCCTCTTCCGGCGCGTGCTGCAGGAACCAGGCGCGCGCGGTCTGGGCGTTCATCATGGTCTCGGCCGTGGTGAAGGTCTTGGAGGCGACGATGAACAGGGTGGTCTCCGGGTTCACCTGCGCCAGGGCGGCGTCCATGTCGTGGCCGTCGACGTTCGAGACGAAGTGCATGCGCAGGCGCGGATGGGCGTAGTGGCGCAGGGCCAGCACCACCATCTTCGGGCCGAGGTCGGAGCCGCCGATGCCGATGTTGACCACGTCGGTGATCGGCTTGCCGGTATGGCCCAGCCATTCGCCGCCGCGCACCGCGTCGCTGAAGACACGGATACGGTCGAGCACCGCGTGCACGTCGGCAGGCACGTCCTGGCCGTCGACCACCAGCTTGGCGTCGCGCGGGGCGCGCAGGGCGGTGTGCAGAACCGCGCGGTTCTCGGTGTTGTTGATGCGTTCGCCGGCGAACATGGCCTCGCGGCGCTGCTCGACGCCGCGTTCTTTCGCCAGCTGGACCAGCAGTTCAAGCGTGCGCCCGTCGACGCGATTTTTTGAATAGTCTAGGAACAGACCTGCGGCCTCGACCGACATGCGCTCGAAGCGCTGGGGATCGGCGGCGAACAGGTCGCGCATGTGCCAAAGCTCGGCGTCTTCGGCATGCTGGTCGAGGGACTGGAAAGTGGCGGTGCTGGTCAGAGGTGGCTGGCGCATGGGATGGATGTGCGTGGCACAATGTTGTCATTAGCAGATGATCGAATAATACAGGGAACCGCGCGTAAATTCACTACATAAAACGCCGTGCGCCACTCCCTCCCGTCCTTCGGGCGCCTCGCCCCGATCCGCCCGACATCCCCATCGAAAGAGGGAAAAGCGGGGTGATGCGCGCACCGGACAAATCTGTAGTAAAATTTCAGATACCCAAATGAAGGAAGGAACGAACATGGCGCTCCACCCTGTAGTTGAACAGGTTACCCAACGCATCATCCAGCGCAGCCGCCCCTCGCGCGCTGCCTACCTGGCGCATCTCGAGGCCGCGCGCGTGCAGGGCGTGCAGCGCGGCAGCCTCTCGTGCACCAACCTGGCCCACGGCTTCGCCGCCTTCCCGGCCAACGACAAGCTCAAGCTGCGCGAATACAAGGCCCCGTCGGTGGCCATCATCTCGTCCTACAACGACATGCTGTCGGCGCACCAGCCTTTCGAATACTTCCCGCAGATCATCAAGGAAGCCGCGCGCGAAGTCGGCGCCGTGGCGCAGTTCGCCAGTGGCGTGCCGGCCATGTGCGACGGCGTGACCCAGGGCCAGCCGGGCATGGAGCTGTCGCTGTTCTCGCGCGACGCCATCGCCATGGCCACCGCCGTCGGCATGTCGCACAACATGTTCGACGCCGCGCTCTACCTGGGCATCTGCGACAAGATCGTGCCGGGCCTGCTCATCGGCGCGCTGCACTTCGGCCACATCCCGGGCATCTTCGTGCCGGGCGGCCCCATGACCACCGGCATCTCGAACAAGGAAAAGGCCGCGATCCGCCAGCGTTACGCCAAGGGCGAAGCGACCCGCGAGGAACTGCTGGAAGGCGAATCGAAGTCCTACCACGGCGCCGGCACTTGCACCTTCTACGGCACCGCCAACAGCAACCAGATGCTGATGGAGATGATGGGCCTGCACCTGCCGGGTTCCGCCTTCATCACCCCGGGCACCCCGCTGCGCGACGCGCTCACGAAAGCGGCGGCCCAGCGCGCGGTCGAGATCTCGGAACAGGGTTCCAGCTACATGCCGATCGGCCGCATCGTGGACGAGAAGAGCATCGTCAACGCCATCGTCGCGCTGCACGCGACCGGCGGCTCGACCAACCACACCCTGCACCTGATCGCCATCGCGCGCGCGGCCGGCATCGTGATCGACTGGAACGACTTCGACCAGCTGTCCAAGGTCGTGCCTTCGCTGACCCGCATCTATCCGAACGGCGAAGCCGACGTGAACCACTTCCAGGCCGCCGGCGGCCCGGGCTTCATCATCCGCGAACTGCTCGACGCCGGCCTGGCCCACGAGGACGTCAACACCATCCTCGGCCGCGGCCTGCGCGCCCACTGCAGGGAGCCCTTCCTGGGCGAGGATGGCAAGGTCGTGTGGCGCGACGTCACCGCGCAGAGCGGCGACGAAGCGGTGCTGCGTCCGGCCTCGAACCCGTTCAGCAGCAACGGCGGCATGGTGCTGGTGCAGGGCAACCTGGGCCGCGCCGTGATGAAGATCTCGGCGGTGAAGGCGGAGTACCACACCATCGAGGCGCCGGCCATCACCTTCGATTCGCAGGAAGCCTTCATGCAGGCCTACAAGGACGGCAAGCTGAATCGCGACTTCGTGGCCGTGATCCGCTTCCAGGGCCCGCGCGCCAACGGCATGCCGGAACTGCACGCGCTGACTCCGGCCCTGTCGAACCTGCAGGACGCCGGCTACCGCGTGGCGATGGTCACCGACGGCCGCATGTCGGGCGCGTCCGGCAAGGTGCCGGCGGCGATCCACGTCTCGCCCGAGATCCTGGCCGGCGGTCCGCTCGGCCTCGTGCGCGACGGCGACATCATCCGCGTCTGCGCCGCCAAGGGCGAGCTGAACGCGCTGGTCGCGGACGACGTGTGGGCGGCGCGCAGCATGGCCACCGCCGACCTGTCCAAGAGCCACATCGGCATGGGACGCGAGCTGTTCGCCGTGTTCCGCGCCACCATCAGCGCGGCGGAGGAGGGCGCAGCCACCTTCCCTTTGCCGTCGCCGATCCCCACCACCGTGCCGCTGCATGAAGGCGTGGACGCCAACGAAGTCGTGCCCGGTTCCGACGAAGACTTTCTCTTTAGGACGCAGAAATGACCCTACTTGACATCATGCGCTCGGCGAGCGTGATTCCGGTGATCGCCATCGACGACCCCGAGCACGCCGTGCCGCTCGCGAAAGCCCTGGTTGCAGGCGGCATCCGCGTGCTCGAAGTAACCCTGCGCACCGAGCACGGACTGAACGCGATCCGCGCCATGAGCCAGGTGGAAGGCGCTATCGTCGGCGTCGGCACCCTGACCCAGCCGCACGAATTCGCCCAGGCTCGCGACGCCGGCGCGGTGTTCGGCGTCTCGCCGGGCCTGACCCCGTCGCTGATCGAGGCGGCCAGGACCAGCGGCCTGCCGCTGCTGCCGGGCGTGATGACCCCGTCCGAGGTGATGGCTGCGCGCGAGGCGGGCTTCCGCCAGCTCAAGCTGTTCCCGGCGGTGCCGGCGGGCGGCGTGGGCATGCTCAACGCGATCGGCGGCCCGCTGCCGGACGTGACCTTCTGCCCGACCGGCGGGATCTCGATCGAGACCGCGCCCAAGTTCCTGGCCTGCAAGAACGTGGCCTGCGTGGGCGGCTCCTGGCTGACCCCGAAGGACCTGATGGTGGCCGGCCAGTGGGACCAGATCACCGAGCTGGCGCGCGCCGCGGCGGCCCTGCGCCCGCAGTAAGCCTCGCCCCATGCCGACGCTCGCGCGCCCGCTGAGCGACGGCGAGATCCGGATGGCGTCGCTGCTGTTTGGCGACGCCATCGACTACGCCCTTGTGCGCGTGCACAACCGGCGCTACCTGCCTTTCCAGCCCCGCAACTGCTGCATGACGCCGAACGGCAGCATGTACTTCCACCATTCCTGCTTCCTGCCCGATTACACGCGCGGCGCGGCTGGCGCGATCCACTGGTTCATGCACGAGATGGTGCACGTGTGGCAGCACCAGCTGGGCTATCCGGTGCGCCTGCGCGGGGCGGTCCGCATCGGCCTGCGCTATGGCTACACGCTGCGCGAGGACAGGACCCTGGCCGACTACAACATGGAGGCCCAGGGCGACCTGCTGGCCGACTACTTCGTGCTGAAGCACCTGCGCAAGCCGGACGCGATGCGCCAGCAGCGCTATCGCGCCAGCCTGGCGCTCTACGAGCGCGTGCTGGCCCGGTTCCTGGCGGCGCCCGGCGATCGCGCCAGCCTGCCGCGCGGCCTGGCGCGCAGGCTGCTGGTCAGGGCCTGAGCCCGGTCGCGCGCGGCGGCAGCGACTGGAAGTAGTGGTACATGGCGTCGAGGTCGGTGTCGTTCAGGTTGCGCAGCGCGGCGAAGGGCATGGCCGGGTCGACGCGGGAACCGTCCGGACGCAGGCCGCTGCGCATCATGTCGCGGAAGGAGGCGGCATCCGGATAGCGCGGCAGCACCGAGCCGGGGCCCGGGGTCAGGTTGGCCGCCGCCGGCCAGGAGGGCGGGCCGCCCGCGATCTTGCCGCCGCTGAGGTTCGCGCCGTGGCAGCCCATGCACATATTGGCCACGTACATCCCGTGCTGCACCGAGACGGCCGGCGTCACCGCGGGTTCCGGCGGCAGCGTGTGGTCGATCTTCGCGGCGGCGTCCTGGATCACGCCCAGCCCGTACATCAGCTTGAAGGGCAGCGGCGTCTCGATGCGCGCGGCCACACCGGCTACCGGCGGAAGCTGGCGCGCGTAGCTGATCAGCGCGACAGCGTCCTCGTCGCTCATGCGGTTCCAGTCTTCGCTCGGCATGATCTGCACCGGCCGGCCATCCGGCTTGACGCCGTGGCGCAGGACGCGCAGCCAGTCGCCGGCGTCGTAGTCCTTGACCACGCCGTTGGCGCCGCCCGTGATGTTGGGCGCCACCACCAGCATGCCGTCGCCGTCGATGATGGTGCGTCCCGCGCCGCGCGCGCCGTGGCAGTCGGCGCAGCCGCGCGAGTTGAACAGATAGCGCCCGCGGTCCAGCGTGGCCGGGCTGTTGTCGAGGTCGAGCGCCGCGACTTCGACGCGAATGACGCGGGTGCGGGTTTGTTCTCCGACGTGAAGGGCGGTGGCCACCGCCAGGCCGGCGAGGCCGAAGAGCGCGCCCATGCCGATGGCCGCGCGTTTGATCCAGGTTTTCATGTGCTGATGTTCTGTGCTGTCCGTTCAGCCGGTCGTGGACCGGCACACCCCGTGCAAGGGGACCAGGCCTAGCTACGTGCGCCATGCCTGGCCGGATGCAGGAACCTCAGCCGGCGTGCCTGCTCAGCCCTTGGCGCGCGAAGGCGCCGGCGCCGGGCCGCAGCCGCGGGTGCACTGCCGGAAGCGGGTGTCGCAGCGTGCGCCGCGTTCCGCCAGCGCGCGCTGGAAGCTCGACTTCTCGGCGGCGCGCACCTCGGCCGGCTGGCCCTCGCGTCGTGCGGCTGCCTGCGCGTGCGGATTGCTGTCCTCGATCTTGATCAGAGGGGCGCTGTCGTAGCTGGCCGCCTCGGCCGCCTGGGCGCGGCACTCCTTGCGTTCGGAGTCGCACATGGATTGGCAGAAGCCTGCGTCCTGGGCATGGCCGCTGCTTGCAGCCAGCAGTGCGCACACCAGTGCGGGGAAAGGGAAGCGCTTCATCGCCGGTCCTCGGTCAAGGAAAAGTCCAGTCTGATGTGTCGCTGCATTTTTGGCAATGCGCACAGCATGGTTTCGCAGGCATCCGCCGGCCCCGGGAGCCCGGTTTTCGCGCCCCGGGCCGGACTATCCTTTAAAATGGCGCATTCTTTTTCTTCTACCAACAGAGCATCATGACTCAAGACGAACTCAAGCAGGCAGTGGCGCGCGCCGCCATCGAATACGTGGTCGACGGCGAAATCATCGGCGTGGGCACCGGCTCGACCGCCAATTTCTTCATCGACGAACTGGCCAAGATCAAGGACCACATCAAGGGCACCGTGGCCTCGTCGGAAGGCACGGCGGCCCGCCTGCGCGGCCACGGCATCCCGGTGTTCGACCTGAACGAGATCGAGTCGATCGCGGTCTACATCGACGGCGCGGACGAGATCACGGCCCAGGGCGCGATGATCAAGGGCGGCGGCGCGGCCCTGACCCGCGAGAAGATCGTGGCCTCGGTGTCGAAGCAGTTCGTCTGCATCGCCGACGGTTCCAAGCTGGTGGAAACGCTGGGCAAGTTCCCACTGCCGGTCGAAGTGATTCCGATGGCGCGCGCGGCCGTGATGCGCCAGCTGGCGGCCCTGGGCGGCCAGCCGCGCCTGCGCACCAAGCCGGGCAGCGACGAGGCCTTCATCACCGACAACGGCGGCGAGATCATCGACGTGGCCGGCCTGTCGATCGCCGATCCGGTGGCGCTGGAAAGCAAGATCAACCAGATCGTCGGCGTGATCGCCGTCGGCCTGTTCGCGCAGCGCGGCGCCAATGTCTGCCTGCTGGGCACGGCGGAAGGCGTCAAGAAGCTGACGTTCTGAGCGGGAGGCTCGCATGAAGCGCGCGCTGGTGCTGGCGGCCGTCCTGCTGGGCGGTTGCTCCATGTTCAAGAGCAAGATGGAAGCGGCGCCGGCGGCGGTCGCGGCCAAGCCGGCTGCGGCCGGGCTGGTCGACGCCAACGGCGCGCCGATCGAGCGGGTGCCGTTCAGGACCGGCGTGTCCTCGGCCACGGTCGAGAAGCTGGCGCGCGGGCATGCCTGCGAAGGCGGGCAGGGGGCGGGCTTGATTACGGAGCCGGGGCCGGTGGAGGTTTACCGGATGCAGTGCGATAACGGCAAGGTGTTCATGGCGCGGTGCGAATTGCGCCAGTGCAAAAAGATGTAGTCTTCGACTACTTGTTTCCCGATGCGTGCTAGCGGCGTATCAGGAATCGCGGTGATGGTTGTAACCCATCGCCCATTAACGTCATCCCGGCGAAGGCCGGGATCCAAGTTTGTTCGCATTCCACCGTCGTTTGACGCTGGTGGCATGCTGAGGAACTTGGATCCCGGCCTTCGCCGGGATGACGTTGTTTGAGGCAGGCTCGGTGCCTGCGTCAGGGTGCCGGTCGCCCCTTACGAGCCGCGAGCGGGCACTCGGGCGCAAGCGGCAGCAGGTGTGCGAACTTACGCAGTCGGCGGCACGTACCCGACAGCCTGATCCGCGCCTTCACCGAAGAAGTGACGCTCCATCTGGGTCGCCAGGTACTTGCGCGCGCGGTCGTCCGCAAGGTTGAGGCGGTTCTCGTTGATCAGCATGGTCTGGTGCTTCAGCCATGCCTGCCACGCTTCCTTCGACACCGATTGATAGATTTTCTTGCCCAGCTCGCCTGGAACCGGCGGGAAATCCAGCCCTTCGGCTTCCTTGTTGAGTTTGATGCAGTGGACGTTGCGGGCCATTCTGTACTCCTGTTAATCCGTGACGGTATGAAACCGCTATTATAAAGACTTGATCAAAACCTGCGACCGGCGCTGCCAGTTATACATATGCTGGCGGTCCTTGGGCAGGTCGTCCACGGTGGCCGGCACGAAGCCGCGCTTCTTGAACCAGTGCGAGGTGCGGGTGGTCAGCACGAACAGCTTGTTCAGGCCCGCGGCGCGCGCCCGGTTCTCCATGTGCTTCAGGATGCGTTCGCCGTCGCCCTGGGCCTGGGCGTCCGGGCTCACCGTCAGGCAGGCCATCTCTGCCATCTTCGATTCCGGGAAGGGGTAGAGCGCGGCGCAGCCGAAGATCACGCCGTCGTGCTCGATCACCGAGAACTGGTCGATCTCGCGCTCGATCAGCTCGCGCCCGCGATACACCAGGGTGCCGTCGGCTTCCAGCGGCTCGATCAGCTTGATAATTCCGCCGACGTCCTCAATTGTGGCCTGGCGCAGGCTCTCCAGGTTCTCGTGGCTGATCATGGTGCCCACGCCGTCGTGGGTGAAGACCTCGAGCAGGGCCGAGCCGTCCATCGAGAACGGGATGATGTGGGTGCGGTCCACGCCGCTGTTGCAGGCCTTGATCGCGTGCTGCATGTAGAAGGACGCATCGGCAGGCAGGAAGCCGGCCTGCAGCACCGCCTCGGCCTGGTGCGACGAGAGTTCGCGCAGCTCGACCCCGGCGGCATCCTTCATCATCGGCGTCTCGGTGATGAAGATCAGCTTGTCCGCATGCAGGGCGATGGCGGCCGACGCGGCCACGTCTTCCATGGTCAGGTTGAAGATCTCGCCGGTCGGCGAGAAGCCCAGCGGTGACAGCAGCACCAGGCTGTCCTCGGTCTGCAAGATCGGATGGATCTTTTCGGCCGCGATCTTGCGGGTCACGCCGGTGAGCTCGAAGTCGACGCCGTCGATCACGCCGAGCGGACGGGCGAGCACGAAGTTGCCCGAGACGATGCTGATCTGGGCGTGCGACATCGGGGTGTTCGGCAGGCCCTGGCTGAAGGCGGCTTCGATGTCGAGACGCAATTCGCCCGCGGCTTCCTTCGCGCATTCGAGCGCGGCGGAATCGGTGATCCGGATACCGTTGTGGAAACGGCCTTCGACGTTACGCAGCGCGAGCTGTTCGGCCACCTGCGGACGCGAGCCGTGCACCAGCACGATGCGGATCCCGAGGCCGACCAGCAGCGACAGGTCCTGGGCCAGGATCGGCAGGGCGCCGGAAGCGACCAGTTCACCGGGGAAGGCCACCACGAAGGTCTTGCCGCCGAAGGCGTGAATGTACGGCGCGACGGAGCGCAGCCACTGGACGAATTGGGTAGGGTTTTCCATTTGCCGCATTATAATTCGCTGCGCGTTTTGCGCACCAAAACCTTGTAAAAATCAATGTCTGAACAGAGTAACAAGCCTTCGCCGCAGCCGGCGCGCGCCGCCTCCACCACTCCTTCCGCTGCGCCGCGCGAGCGCCGCGGGCAGGGACAGCCGCGCGCGCCGATGACGCAGACCCGCGACGGCGAACTGCAGACCACGCCGGAAGCGCGCCATCCGCAGGAGCAGGGCGGCGAGCGCCGCCACGACGGCCCGCGCGCCCAGCGCGCACCCGCGCCGCGCCGCGAGGGCGAAGGGCCGGGACGCGAAGGGCAGGGCCACGATAGGCCGGGCCACGATAGGCCGGGCCGCGAAAGGCCACGCCGCGAAGGCGAGGGGCAGCGCCGCGAAGGCGAAGGGCCGCGCCGTGAAGGCAGCGAGCGCCCACCCCGTGCGCCGCGCGAGGACGCGCAGCCGGTCGCGCGCAATCCGCTCCCGCCGATCACCTTCCCCGAGGACCTGCCGGTCTCCGGCCGCCGCGCCGAAATCGCCAGGGCGATCAGCGAGAACCAGGTCGTCATCGTGTCCGGCGAAACCGGATCGGGCAAGACCACCCAGCTGCCCAAGATCTGCCTGGAACTCGGGCGCGGTTCCAAGGGCCTGATCGGCCACACCCAGCCGCGCCGCATCGCGGCCTCGTCGACCGCCAAGCGCATCGCCGTGGAACTCGGCACGCCCCTGGGCGAGCACGTGGGCTACAAGGTGCGCTTCAACGACACCCTGCAGAAAGGCGCCTCGGTCAAGCTGATGACCGACGGTATCCTGCTGGCCGAAACCCAGACCGACCCGCTGCTCAGGGCCTACGACACGATCATCATCGACGAGGCCCACGAGCGCAGCCTGAACATCGACTTCCTGCTTGGTTACCTGAAGCAGCTGCTGCCGCGCCGCCCTGACCTGAAGGTGATCATCACCTCGGCGACCATCGACGCCGAGCGCTTCGCGCGCCACTTCGGCTCCAACGACAAGCCGGCGCCGGTGATCGAGGTCTCGGGCCGCCTGTACAAGGTGGAGGTGCGCTACCGTCCGGTGGAGCGCGACCAGGTGAACGTGGCCGGCGTCACCAAACCGGGCGAGCCGCCGCCGAAGGCCCAGGCCGCGCGCGACAAGCGCGACCTGATGGACGCCGTGGTCGACGCGGTCGACGAGTTGTGCCGCATCGGCTCGGGCGACGTGCTGGTCTTCCTGCCCGGCGAGCGCGAGATCCGCGACGCCGCCGAAGCCCTGCGCAAGCACCATCCGCCGCACGTCGAGATCCTGCCGCTGTTCGCGCGCCTGTCGGTGGAGGAGCAGGACCGCGTGTTCCGCACCACCAACGCGCGCCGCATCGTGCTGGCCACCAACGTGGCCGAGACCTCGCTGACCGTGCCAGGCATCCGCTACGTGGTCGACACCGGCCTGGCGCGCGTCAAGCGCTACAGCTTCCGCAACAAGGTCGAGCAGCTGCAGATCGAGCCGGTGGCGCAGTCGGCCGCCAACCAGCGCGCCGGCCGCTGCGGCCGCGTGGCCGACGGCGTCTGCATCCGCCTGTACGAGGAAGAGGATTTCGTCAAGCGTCCGAAGTTCAGCGATCCCGAGATCCTGCGTTCCTCGCTGGCCTCGGTCATCCTGCGCATGAAATCCCTGCGCCTGGCCGACGTCGAGACCTTTCCCTTCATCGAGGCGCCGCAAGGCCGCGCGATCGCCGACGGCTACCAGCTGCTGCACGAGATCGGCGCGGTCGACGACACCAACGAACTGACCCCGCTCGGCCGCAAGCTGGCCAAGCTGCCGCTCGACCCGCGCGTGGGCCGCATGATCCTGGCCGCGGTGGACAACGTCTGCCTCACCGAGATGCTGATCGTGGCCTCGGCCCTGTCGACCCAGGACCCGCGCGACCGCCCGATCGAATACCAGCAGCAGGCCGACGAGAAGCACAAGAAGTTCGCCGACGACAAGTCCGAGTTCCTCAGCTACCTCAAGATGTGGCAGTGGTTCGAGGAAGCGATCGAGCACAAGAAATCCAACCGCCAGCTGCAGGAGAACTGCCGCGCCAACTTCCTGTCGCAGTTGCGCCTGCGCGAGTGGCGCGACGTGCACTCGCAGCTGCTCACCATCGTGCGCGAGCAGGGCTGGCGCCTGAACGACGCGCCCGCGACCTACGAGCAGCTCCACATGGCGCTGCTCACTGGCCTCTTGGGCAACATCGGCTTCAAGTCCGAGGACGAGCAGGGCGTCTACGTGGGCGCGCGCGGCATCAAGTTCCACGTCTGGCCCGGCTCCTACCTGGCCAAGAAGGCGGGACGCTGGGTGATGGCGGCCGAGCTGGTCGAGACCACGCGCCTGTACGCCCGCACCATCGCCCAGATCCAGCCGGAGTGGGTGGAGAAGATCGGCGCCCACCTGCTCAAGAAATCCTGGGGCGAGCCGCGCTGGGAAAAGCGCCAGGCCCAGGTGACGGCGCTGGAGCGCGCCACCCTGTACGGCATCGTCGTCTACAGCAACCGCCGCATCAACTATGGCCAGCACAATCCGATCGAGGCGCGCGAGATCTTCATCCGCGACGCCCTGGTCGCCGGCGACTACGAGACCCGCCTGCCGTTCTACATCCACAACCACAAGCTGGTGAAGGACATCGAGAACCTCGAGCACAAGTCGCGCCGCCAGGACGTGCTGGTGGACGACCAGCTGATCTACGCCTTCTACGACAAGGAGATCCCGACCAGCGTGGTGAACGGGGCCGGCTTCGAGAAGTGGTACAAGGACGCGGCGCGCGACGACCCCAAGCTGCTCTATTTGAACCGCGAAGAGCTGATGCGCCACGAGGCGGCCGGCGTGACCACCGAGCTGTTCCCGAAGACCATGAACGTCACCGGCATCGAGATGGGGCTGAGCTACCATTTCGAGCCGGGCAGCCCGCGCGACGGCGTGACCCTGGCGGTGCCGCTGTTCGCGCTGAACCAGATACCGCAGGAGCGCGCGGCCTGGCTGGTGCCGGGCATGCTGAAGGAGAAGGTGCACCTGCTGCTGAAGTCCCTGCCGCAGAAGCTGCGCCGCCACTGCGTGCCGCTGCCCGAGTACGCGGCGAAGTTCGTCGACCGCATCGACGCCGCCGGCAGCTTCGGGCGCGGCGACCTGGTCGACGTCCTGATCGGCGACATCCACGCCCAGACCGGCGTGCGCGTGATGAGCACCGACTTCAAGCTCGAGACCCTGCCGGCCCACCTGTTCATGAATTTCAAGGTGATCGACGAGCACGGGCGCCAGCTCGACATGGGCCGCAACCTGGCCAGCCTGCAGGCCGAGCTGGGCGGGCAGGCGCGGCAGAGCTTCCAGAAGATGGCCGAGGCCAAGCCGGTCGAGCGTGCGCAGGCGGCGAGCCCGCAGGCGGCGAGCCCGCAGGCCGCGCCGGCCGCCAAGGCCAAGGGCGGCGCCCAGCCCGCGGCGGCGGCGCCCGCCAACCCGCCGGCCGCCGGACAGCACACCGGCATCACCGCCTGGACCTTCGGCGAACTGCCGGAACTACTGGAGATCAAGCAGGGCAAGCTGAACCTGATCGGCTTCCCGGCCCTGGTCGACAAGGGCACGCATTGCGACCTCGAGGTCTTCGACGACCCCAACGTGGCGGCGCGCACCCACCGCGTCGGCCTGCGCCGCCTGTTCGCGCTGCAGTTCAAGGAGCAGCTCAAGTTCGCCGAGAAGAACATCCCCGGCCTGCAGCAGATGGGGATGCAGTTCATGAGCGTGGGCACGCAGGAAGACCTGCGCGACCAGATCGTGGCCAAGGCGATCGACATCGCCTGCCTGCAGGACCCGCTGCCGCACGATGCCGCTTCCTTCAACAAGCGGCGCGACGAGGGCAAGGGCCGCATCGGCCTGCTCATCAACGAGGTCGCGCGCCTGGCAGGGCAGGTGCTGGGCGAGTTCCACGGCATGCCCAAGCGCCTGCAAAGCCTGCCGCAGCCGGTGGCGGCGGACATCCAGGAACAGTTGCGCGGCCTGGTGCACAAACGCTTCATCCTGGAGAACGAGTACAGCCAGCTGGCCCACTTCCCGCGCTACCTGAAGGCGATCAACGTGCGTATCGAGAAGCTGCGCGGAAATCCCTCGCGCGACGCCCAGCTGATGGCCGAGTGGCAGGGCGCCGCCGTCCAGTTCCAGCGCACGCTCAAGAACCAGCCGGTCAAGAACATGGACCCGCGCATGACGGAGTTCCGCTGGATGCTGGAAGAGCTGCGGGTCTCGCTGTTCGCGCAGGAGCTCAGGACCCCGATGCCGGTGTCGAGCAAGCGCCTGCAGAAGGTGTGGGAGTCGATGCTGCGCTGAAGCGGCGGGGATTCACGCGCCTTGCGCCGCGGCGGCCTGGCGGCGCGGCAGCCACACGGTGAAACGGCTGCCGCGGCCCGGACCGTCGCTGTGGCAGCTCACCTTGCCGCCGTGGTGCTCGACCAGGCTCTTGACCAGCGCCAGGCCCAGTCCCAGCCCGCCGGATGCGCGGTCGGGCGTGCGCTCGGCCTGGGCGAACAGCTCGAACACGTGGGGGATGAGATCGGGGGCCATGCCGATGCCGTTGTCTTCCACCACCAGCGCCACCCGTTCGTCGTCGAGATCGACGCGCAGCGCGATGGCGCCGCCTTGCGGCGTGTACTTGGCGGCGTTGGTCAGCAGGTTGCTGACCACCTGCACCAGGCGCTTGCGGTCGCCGTTCACGGGCACCGGCTCGCGGAGTTCGGCGACGCTGAAGGCCTGGGCGCGCGCCTGCATCTGGGGCAGTACCTGTTCCACGGCGTCGTCGATCACGCTGCGCAGGTCGAGCGGCTCGCAGCGCACCTCGATGATGCCGCGTGTGACGC
This sequence comes from Massilia sp. KIM, assembly GCF_002007115.1. Lineage (NCBI taxonomy): Bacteria > Pseudomonadati > Pseudomonadota > Betaproteobacteria > Burkholderiales > Oxalobacteraceae > Massilia > Massilia sp. KIM. Next base: position 1,047,961 of record NZ_MVAD01000002.1, read on the forward strand.
GCGAGACGTCGAGCAGGTCGTCGACCAGGGTCGCCATATGGGTCACCTGGCGCGCGATGATGTTGCTGGCGTTGATGATGGTGTGGTCGCCGCTGTTGGCCATCCTGAGGATGGTGGCGGCGGCGCTGATCGGCGAGAGGGGATTGCGCAGCTCGTGCCCGAGCATGGCCAGGAACTGGTTGCGGCGCTGTTTTTCCGCCTCCTGGGCCTTGCGCGCGGCCTTGGCGAAACTGAACACCGAGGCCGCCAGCAGCTGGTCGATGGCCTCGTTGAAGCGGGTGATGTCGACGATGTCGGTCTGTTCGGCGGACTTGGTCGATTCTGCCCACAGGCGCAGCACGCTGGAGCGCAGCGCGCGGTATTCGGACACCAGCTGCTCGATGCTGAAGTTGGATTCGAGCCGGGCGACCCCGTGGTGCTCGCCCGCCTGGCTCTGCGGCGACGCCGGTTCCAGGCCGTGCGACTTGGCGATCTCCTGGTCGCGTGACTGCGGATTGCGCAAGTCCTCGGCGATCCCTTTCAGCATGACCGCGGCGTGGTTGCGCAGCTCCTTGGTGCTCATGGATGCGCCCGGCGGCTCGAGCGTACGCGCGAAGTTCTCCCATTCCTGCAGGATCGCTTCCAGCTGATCGAGGATGAAGTCGGCCAGGCGCATGGGTTTCTCCCGGGCGAAGCCGATGAGCGGCGACGCGGGCGTCGCCCCGCGCCCGCGTGCCGCTAGTATAGGGCCTCAGCCCAGGTTGCTGCCACGAATCTTGCTCAGGTCCTTATCGTCGCCCAGGTTGCCGGGGCGTGGATCGATGCTCTTGCCGTCGTCGAAAGCGCCGCCGCCGGCGCCGACGCCGCCCATGCCGGAGCCGCTGCCGAGGTCGCCCCCGCCGGCATGCCCCGCGCCCATGGACGAGCCGACCGCGCCGCCGCTGGCTGGACGGCCCATGCCGCCGCCCAGGCCCATCTCGACGCCCGGACCCATGGTCGGCGCGCCGGGACGGTTGGGATCGGTGCCGTAGAAGCTGTGCACGCTGGTGGCCCAGTTGACGTCGCTCATGTTGGGCCAAGCGTCCTTGTCGAAGCCCGGCGCGTTCTTGAGCCGCTCTTTATTGACGTTGAGTACGAAGCGGTGGTTGGCGGTGTCGAGGTGCAGCGCCTGCCAGGGCACGGCGAACAGCTTTTCGCCCATGCCGAGGAAGCCGCCGAAGGCCAGCACGGCATACGCGACCTGGCCGGTCTGCATGTCGAGCATGATTTCCTTGATGTCGCCGAGATTTTCTTCCTCGGCATTGACGACGTTGTCGCCGATCAGGGTATCGGCGCCCATCAGCGCCGGGCCCGGACCGGCATGCCGGGCGCCTTTGTACATCCCATATTTGTCACGATCTGCGTAGCCCATGTTCTCCTCCCGTTCGGTGAGATGACCGCAGCACCATTAGACCACCCTGGACGGGGTAAGTTGAAGTACTGCTGTAACAATGATATGGCTCAATCGGGACAGGCTGCGCGCGTTAGTTAAGGATGAGCTTGCACGCTATGCGAGCTGGCGCACAGAAGCACCCCGGGCGGGTGGTTATTCTGATAAGACATGTTTCGGAGGACATAACAAATGACGATCACTGCGCGTTGCAACTATGGCGGTTCGCTGGGCAAACTGATCCGTACCCGTTCGCTGGGCTCCCTGTTCGCCCGCCTGCGCTGGGCGCGCAGCCGCTGAACCCGGAACCCGGCAGTCCCGGGCTCCCGCGTCAGGGCTGGCCGCCGCCGCCCGCGACGCCGTAGACGTGGCCGGTGGTGAAGCTCGACTCGTCCGAGGCGAGGGTGACGAAGGCCGCCGCCAGCTCGGCCGGCTGGCCGGGGCGTTTCATCGGCGCGCTCTCGCCGAAACTCTTGAGGTTTTCCTGGGTCTGCCCGCCCGAGACCTGGAGCGGGGTCCAGACCGGTCCCGGCGCCACCGCATTCACCCGGATTCCCTTTTCCGCTAGCTGCTTGGCCAGCGATTTCGTGAACGCCACCTCGAAGGCCTTGGTGGAGGCATAGTCGAGCAGGTTGGCGGAGGGGTCGTAGGCCTGCTGCGAGGCGGTATTGATGATGCAGGCGCCCGCGCTCATGTAGGGCACGGCCGCCTTGGTGATCCAGAACACGGCATACACATTGGTCTTGATGGTCCAGTCGAAATCGGCGCTCGAGATGTCGAGGATGGAGTTGGCCGACTTCTGGCGCGCGGCGTTATTGACCAGGATGTCCAGGCCGCCCAGCTCGCGAGTGGCCGTTTCCACCAGCTTCTTGCAGAAGGCTTCCTCGCGGATGTCGCCCGGAATGGCGACCGCCTTGCGTCCCGCCTCGCGGATCAGCTGCACGACTTCGCGCGCGTCGGCCTCCTCAGCCGGCAGGTAATTGATGGCCACGTCGGCGCCTTCGCGTGCGAAGGCGATCGCGGCGGCGCGCCCGATGCCCGAGTCGCCTCCGGTGACCAGCGCCTTGCGTCCGGCAAGCCGCCCGCTGCCGCGGTAGGTGGTTTCTCCATGATCTGGCCGCGGCGTCATCTTGCCGGCGAGGCCAGGCCAGGGTTGGGACTGGTTGGGGAAGGGCGGCCGCGGATAGCGCGCCGCCGCCTCGCGCGCGCGTCCCGGCGGCGGCTGGTTGCCCGCGCCCGACTGCGCAAGGGCGGGAATCGCGGCGGCCGAGGCTGCGATGCCGGTGGCGACGGTACTGACGAAACGGCGGCGCGCGGGCTCCGCCGCATCGCCGGGAAGCGCTTGCTCCTTGGGTTTTTCCTTGTCCATGCCTGCTCCTGTAAGGGTGGGAAGGGGCCGCAATTTAGCGGTCACATCGGTCGCAAGCGATGGTAATCGCGATCAAAAAGACAAGGCACGCGCTAGCTTGGCAGAAACAACAAAACTGGGGTCGGAGTCGAATTGTTTGACAACTTTGAGGAATTGCCCAAAAAGTCGACTCCGACCCTAGTTTTTTTCTTTCTTAAGCGTAAAAACGCATCGCTTCTTCTTGAGTTCGATCAAACCGCTTTTGCTTGCTTCTTCCCGCATCTGTGCATCGGCGAACTCGGCCAGCGAAGAATAAATAGGGTCGGAGTCGACTTTTTGGGCAATTCCTCAAAGTTGTCAAAAAAGTCGACTCCGACCCTAATTTTGAAGGCGAAAAAAAAGGATGGCCGGAGCCATCCTTTTCGAGGGGGAAAGGACTGGGTCAGTCGACGGTCGCGCCGCTGTCCTTGACAACCTTCGACCACTTGAGCGATTCGGCCTGGACGAACTTGCCGAAGTTTTCCGGGGTGTCGCCGACGTACTCGGTGCCGGTGTCGGTCAGCACCTTCTGGAACTCGGGGCTCTTCATGACCTTCTGGGCTTCGGCGTTGATCTTGGCGATCACGTTCTTCGGGGTCTTGGCCGGTGCGAACAGGCCGTACCAGGCGTAGGATTCGATCGCCGGCAGGCCCGCTTCGGCGAAGGTCGGCACGTCAGGCAGCAGCGGCGAACGCTTCGAGCCCGACACGGCGATCGGCTTCACCTTGCCGCTCTTGATGTGCGGCATGATGGCGATGGTCGAGTCGAACATCATCGGGATGTGGCCGCCCAGCAGGTCGGAGATGGCCGGCGCCGAACCCTTGTAGGGCACGTGGGTCATCTGCAGCTTGGCCGCGCTGGCGAACAGTTCGCCGGTCAGGTGCTGCGGTGTGCCGTTGCCCGAGGAGGCGTAGGAGAACTGGCCGCCCTTCGACTGGATGTGAGCCATCAGTTCCTTCAGGTTCTTGGCCGGCACCGAGGGGTGGGCCACCAGCACCAGCGGGGCGCGCAGCAGGTTGGTCACCGGCGCCAGGTCCTTCAGCGGGTCGAAGGGCAGCTTCTTGTACAGGCTGGGGTTGATGACGATCGGCGCGCTCGAGGTCACCAGCAGGGTCTGGCCGTCGCCCGCGGCGCGGGTCACGGCCGCGGTGCCGATGTTGCCGCCGCCGCCGGCGCGGTTATCGATGACGAAGGACTGGCCAAGGTTCTGGGTCAGGCCCTTGGACAGGGGGCGGGCAGCGATGTCCGACGGACCGCCCGGGGGCCACGGCACCACGACCGTGACGTTACCCGTCGGCCAGTTCTGGGCCAGGGCGCTGACCGAGATGACCGAGGCTGCGAAAGCAAACGCGAGCTGTTTGCCTTGGTGGGAGAAGAGACGCATATTCATACCCTTTGTGTGGTTGATTCATCCGATAACCGGCTGAAACGATTCTACACCAAGGGCAATCCAGCCGAACAGCGCCCGTGCATCGCTCCTCCCGGCTTCAGTGCCAGTTCACCGGCATCAGCATGCGCGCCCGGCACCAGCGCGCGAGCAGGTGGCCGAGCATGCGCGGCAGGCCCACGTGGGTCAGCACGTAGCGCTCGTAGGTCCAGCGGTAGAGCAGGCTGGCGAGCGCGCCGCGCACCCGCAGGTGATGGCGGCCGACGGCGCGCAGCAGGATGCCTACCGTCCCTGAGCGGCCCAGCGTGACCAGGGTGCCGTAGTCGCGGTAGCGGAAGCAGGGCGGCGTGCGTCCCGGCGCGCTGCTCAGGAGGCGCGCCAGGAACTCGGCCTGCTGGCGCGCCGCCTGGGCGCTGGGCGGAACCATCTGGCCGGGCTCGGCCTGCTGCAGCGAGCAGCAGTCGCCCATGGCGTAGATGTGGCGGTCGTCCACCGTCCGCAGCTGCTCGTTCACCAGCACCTGGTCGTTGCGGTTGAGTGCAAGCGCCGGCGTGATCGCCAGCGCCGGACCGCGCACCCCGGCCGCCCACACGGTGAGCGCGGCGGGGAAGACCCGGCCGTCCTCGGTGCGCACTTCACGGGCGCCCACTTCGGCCACGGCGGCGCCGGTGCAGACCTCGACGCCCAGCTCGGCCAGCTTGCGCACTGCCAGGGCCGAGAGCTCGGGATCGAGTCCGCCCAGCAGGCGCGCGCCGCGCTCGAGAATGCGGATGCGCACCTGGCGCGAGGCGCCCAGCCCGCTCAGGCGGTAGCGCACCAGGGTGTCGACCGTGTGGCGCAGGTCGGCCGCCAGCTCGATGCCGGTGGGACCGGCGCCGACGATGACGATGTCCACCAGCGGCAGGTCGGCGTGCGGGCTGGCGCAGGCCAGTCCCTCGCGCGCCCCGGCCTGGGCGCAGGCGTTCAGGAAGCGCTGGCGGAAGGCCTCTGCCTGGGCCACGCTGTCGAGCGAGAGGCAGTGCGCGCGCGCGCCGGGCACGCCGTAGAAGTTGGTGACCGAGCCGAAGGACAGCACTAGCCTGTCGTAGTCCAAAGCGACCGTCGTCCCGCCGGCCTGCGGACGGCGCGGCTTGACCATCAGGCTGCAGGTGGCGCGGTCGATCGCGACGATCTCGCCGCACAGGAATTCGAAGCCGTTGTCGACCGCCTGGCGCGCGTAGTCGATGTGGTAGTGGCTGGGATCGATCAGCCCCGCCGCCACCGAATGCAGGAGCGGCTTCCAGAAGTGGGCCGGCGCGCTGTCGACCAGGATCACCCGGGCCGTCCCGGCCGCGCCGCGCGTACGGCCCAGGCGCGTGGCCAGGTCCAGTCCGGCGACGCCGCCGCCTGCGATCACGATGGTTTCCATGTTCGTTCTCCTTGTGATGGTCGATCGGGGGCGCGACAGGTCCGACGCGCGGACGCTGCCTCGTGTGCTGCGGGATGGTTTCCGCCTTGACTTGCGCCTAGGCGGGCGCCGCTGGCGGCGCGCGCGGATAGCGCTGCTAGCGCGGACGCGCCAGCAGCGACTGGGCGCGGATGCGCAAGCGCGCCTGGCGCGCCGCCTGCAACGCCGGCCGCGAGGAGGCGACCACCACCGCCGCCTCGGGCGGCAGCTCGAGCGTGCGCAATACGATGGAATAGGGCGCCTTGTGGCCGCTGGCCGCGTAGTCGGCGCCGGTCAGCACGACCGAGAAGATGTGGTGGGCGGTGTCGCCGAAGCGCTCGCGCAGGCGGATGCCGGCCTCGCGGTGCGGCAGCTCGGTCACCAGCGCGCAGTGGCGGCCATCGTGCAGGGCCTGGTCGAGAAGACGGGAAGCATCGCTGGTGGCCGGGTCCTTGTCTGGAAATGCCGACAAATCGAAGATGATCGCCTGGGCCGCCATGATTTCCTCCCTCGCTGGTTTGATGACAGTTTTACTATACGGCCAAGCCGGATAAAATAAAAATCAGTTTTCTGCGAAATTCAATAAGGAATAGCTTATGTATCCGGCCAGCTTCAAGCAGCTGCAAGCCCTGGTGCAGGTGGCGCGCCACGCCAGCGTGTCGCGCGCGGCCGAGGCCATGCACGTGACCCAGCCCGCCGTGTCCCTGCACCTCAAGCTGCTGGAGGAGGCGGCCGGCACGCCCCTGACCCGCAAGCAGGGCCGCAACATCCAGATGACGGCCGCGGGCGAGCTGCTGGTCGGCTACGCCGAGCGCATCCTGCGCCTGTGGGAAGAGGCGGGCGACGAGATCGCGGCCTTCAAGGGCGTCACCAGCGGCAGCCTGCGCATCGGCGCCGTGATGACGGCCGAGCACCTGCTGCCGCCGATGCTGGTGCGCTTCACCACCGGCCGCCCGCACGTGCGCATCCGCCTGCAGGTCGGCTCGCGCCCCGAGGTGATCGGCATGCTGAGCCGCGACGAGATCGACCTCGCCATCATGGGCACGCCGCCGCGCGAGTTCCCCACCAGCGCCAGCCGCTTCGCGCGCCATCCGATGGCCTTCTTCGCCGCGCCCGGCCATCCTCTGGCGGGCCGCAGCGTCGGCCTGGCGGAACTGGCCGACCACAACCTGCTGGTGCGCGAGCGCGGCTCGGGCACGCGGGCCGCGGTCGAGAAGCTCTACCTGGACGCCGGCGCGCCGCTGTCCTTCGGCTCCGAGCTGTCGAGCAACGAGGCGATCAAGCAGATGACGGCGGCCGGACTGGGCGTGGGCTTCCTCTCGGTCCACGCCTGCACCCTGGAGGTGCGCAACCGCCTGCTGGCGCCGCTCGCGGTGGCCGGCACGCCGGTCTCGGGCGACTGGCACGTGATGCACAAGGCCGACCACGCGATCCCGACCGTGGCCGCCTCCTTCCACGAATTCATCGTCGAGCACGGACAGGCCGTGATCATCGAAGAACTGGAGCGGCAGCGCCGCCCCGCCCGGCGCGCGGCCAAATAGTGCTTGAAGTTTCGCACATCTGTGCTAAAGTGAGCGCATGACTACCGCCGCCGCCACCGCCAAAGCCGAAGCGACCTACGCCACCATCGTCGGCGCCGCCATGGACATGGCCGCCGCCGAGGGCATCGGCAAGCTGTCGCTGGGCGAGCTGTCCAAGCGCACCGGCATCAGCAAGAGCGGGATCTTCTCGCGCGTCGGCTCGCTCGAGGCGCTGCAGAGCGCGGTGCTGGACGAATACGACCGCCGCTTCAGCGAGGAGGTCTTCCTGCCCGCGCTGCAGGCGCCCAAGGGCTTGCCGCGCCTGGTGATGCAGGTCGACCTCTGGCTCAAACGCATCGGCGTCGAGACCACCCGCGGCTCCTGCCTGTACACGGCGGGCGCCTTCGAGTTCGACGACGTGCCGGGGCCGCTGCGCGACCGGCTCGAGGCCGGCGTGGTGCGCTGGCGCGCCTCGCTGCGCAAGACCGCGCTGCAGGCCATGGAAGCGGGGCACCTGCGGCCGGACACCGATCCCGAACAGCTGGTGTTCGAGATCTACAGCCTGGTGATCGGCGTGATGCACGACGTGCGCTTCCTGCGCGGCGACGCCACCGCGCGCCGCGCCCAGCGCGCGTTCAACCGCCTGATTTCGACTTACAAGAGCTTCAACGACCTGGAGTAGCAGGGCGGCATACGGAGGCGGGCCGATGGCCTGTCATTTTTTTGAAACAATTTCGCACAGGTGTGCGAAAGATGCATATGCGAGGAGTCCATCATGTCCAACATCTGGTTGCTGTTCCTGCCCTTCGCCGGCCTGTCCGCCCTGTTCGTGCGCGGCGTGCTGCGCCTGGTGCCGAAGTCGAACGAGGACTTCACCTTCTTCTGAAGCGCGCGCGGCCCCGTTGGCTGGACGGGGCGGGCGTGCTAGACTGGATCCATGATCGCCGACGTCTACCACCACGACACCCGATTCGCCGCATGTCGCAGCGGGCCATAGAAGCCTGCCGCCGACGCACACCCGCATTCCCGGTTTTTCTTCTGATGGCCACAGTGAACGAGCTTCCCTGTGGCCTTTGTCTTTTTGGAGCCGCCATGGACCTCAAGCTGTACGACACCCACGCCAGAACCCTGCGCCCTTTCCAGCCCCTGGAGCCGGGCAAGGTGGGCCTGTACGCCTGCGGCCCGACGGTCTACGACTACGCCCACATCGGCAACCTGCGCACCTACCTGTTCGGCGACACCTTGCGCCGGGTGCTGGAGCTGAACGGCCTGGCGGTCCACCACGTGGTCAACATCACCGACGTCGGCCACCTCACCTCGGACGGCGACACCGGCGAGGACAAGATGGAAAAGGGCGCGCGCCGCACCGGCCGCTCGGCCTGGGAGATCGCGGCCTACTACACCGCCGCCTTCCGCGCGGACCTGGCCCGGCTCGGCATCCGCGAGCCCGCGCTGTGGGCGCGCGCCACCGACCACATTCCCGAGCAGATCGCCTTCATCGACGAGATCGCGCGCCGCGGCTATGCCTACACGACCGCGGACGGCGTGTACTTCGACACCGGCAAGCTGGAGGACTACGGCCACCTGGCCCGCCTGAACAGCGCGGGCCAGCGCGCCGGCCACCGCGTCGAACTGGGCGAAAAGCGCGCGCCGACCGACTTCGCGCTGTGGAAGTTCAGCCGCACTGGCGAGCGGCGCCAGATGGAATGGGACAGCCCATGGGGCCGCGGCTTCCCGGGCTGGCACATCGAGTGCTCGGCCATGTCGCGCAAGTACCTGGGCGCGCTGTTCGACATCCACATCGGCGGCGAAGACCACATCCCGGTGCACCACACCAACGAGATCGCCCAGCACCAGGCTTGCCATGGGCATGGCCCGGCGCGCTACTGGCTGCACGGCGCCTTCCTGCAGCTCGACGGCGGCGACAAGATGTCGAAGTCGAGCGGCGACTTCCTGCGCCTGGCGACGCTGGAGGAGCGCGGCGTCGATCCGCTGGCCTACCGCTACCTGGCGCTGACCGCCCACTACCGCTCGCCGCTGGCCTTCTCCTGGCCGGCGCTGCAGGCGGCGCAGACCGCCCTGAACCGCCTGCGCCAGGCCTATCATGCGCTGCCAGCGGGCGGCGCGGCCGATCCGGCCTGGCGCGCGGGGATGCTGGGGGAGCTGAACGAGGACCTGAACACGCCGCGCGCGCTGGCGCTGGCCTGGGAGCTGATCAAGTCGCCGCTCGAGGGGAGCGCGAAGCGCGCCACCCTCGACTGGCTGGACGGGGCGCTGGGACTGGGGCTGGAAAACTGGCGTCCGGCCGAGGTCGAGGTGCCGGAGGCTGTGCGGGAACTGATCGCGGCGCGCCAGCAGGCGCGGGCCGACGAGCGCTGGAAGGACGCCGACGCGCTGCGCGCCGCCATCGCGCAGGCCGGCTTCGCGGTGCGCGACACGGCCGAGGGGCCGGTCGCGGAACCGCTGCCGGCCTGAGCGTTGCTAGCCCTGCGGAAGATCAGCGATAGCCGGTGGCGTCCGGCGCCTTGCCTTGCTCGACCACCTCGAGCAGGTAGCGGAAGGCGTCGGGCTGGGATCCGTCCAGGTCGGTGAAGCCATAGATCTTCGCCAGTTCGCCGCTGGAGAGCGACTGGCCGTTCCAGCGTGCGCGCTGCGGGTCCTTTGCGAGCGCGGCAACGGCGCGCCCGACGTAGCGCGGGGTTTCCGAGATCCCGAAGTGGGGCACGGTGGCTTCGCGCCAGTTCGCCTCGCTCACGCCGAAGAGTTCGAGCATCATCTCGGAGCGCATCCAGCCCGGCGTGATGGCGAGCGCGGTGGCGCCACGCGGACCGAGGTCGTGCGCGTGGGCCCAGGCCATACGGTTGACCGCCACCTTGGCCAGGTCGTAGAAGGGATTGATGCGGTAGTGGTCGGCGTTGTAAGCGGCGGTACCGTCGGTCACCTCGACCAGCAGCCCGCCCGAGTGCTCCAGCATCAGGGGCAGGGCGTAGTGGGCCGTGATCAGGTGGGTATCGATGGCAAGGTGCAGCAGGCGCAGGCCCTTGGCGAGGTCGTGTTCCCAGACCGGCTTGTCCCATTCCTTGAGGTGTTCGCCGCCCCAGATGTCGTTGACCAGGATGTCGAGCCTGCCTGCTTCGCGCCGGATGCGCGCCACCAGTGTCTGCACTTGCGACGGGTCCAGATGGTCGACTTGGAGCGCGATGCCGGCCCCGCCGGCCGCATTGATGAACTCCGCGGTCTCTTCGATGGTTTCGGGGCGGCCGTACTCCGATTGCTGACAGCGGGTGCTGCGCCCCGTGACGTAGACGGTGGCCCCGGCCGCGCCCAGTTCCACGGCGATGCCGCGCCCGGCTCCTCGCGTGCCGCCGGCTACCAGTGCGATTTTTCCCTGTAAATCCATCGTGCTCTCCTCGCATTATTCATAAACGAACATTCGTTTATAATTCGATTATAAACGAGGATTCACATATGGGATAATGCGTGTATGTCGCGCACCAAACTGCTATCAGATGAACTTGTCCTCGACCAGGCGGTCGAGCTCATGCACCGCAACGGACCGGAGGGCCTGAGTTTCGCCAGCCTCGCCGGCGCCTGCGGCCTGTCAGGCGCGACGCTGGTGCAGCGTTTCGGCACCAAGCTGCAACTGCGCCAGCGCGCGCTGTTGCACGCCTGGGACCAGCTCGAAGCGCGCACGGCTGCGCTCATCGGGGAAATGACACGCAGTCCGGATGGCGCGCGCAGGCTGCTGGTCGCGCTGTCGCAGGGCTACGGCGACATCGACGCCTACGCGCAGGGCCTGCTGCTGCTGCGTGAAGACATGCGCGACCCCGCCTTGCGTGCGCGCGGCGCGGCATGGGGGGCTCGCTTGAGCGCGGAGCTCGACGCCTGCTTCCCGCGACCTGGCCTGGGCGCCCTCATGGCCGCCCAATGGCAGGGCGCGCTGCTGTGGTGGGCCTTCGACCCACGCCAGCCGGTGCAGGACTTCGTCGACGCGGCGCTGGCCGACTTCGTGGCCGCGCTGGCATCCTGACGACGCCGGCGCCGGGCTTACAGCCGCCCGAACACCACGCTGGCGTTCACGCCGCCGAAGCCGAAGCCGTTCGAGATCGCGTAGTCGGTGGCGATAGCGCGCGGCGTCGCGCCGACCAGGTCGAGGCCTTCGGCGGCCGGGTCGGGCTGCGCCAGGTTGCGCGTCGGCGGGGCGATCTGGTCGCGCAGGGCCAGCACCGTGAAGATCGCTTCGACCCCGCCGGCCGCGCCCAGCAGGTGGCCGGTGGAGGACTTGGTGGCGGAAACCGCAGGACCTTGGCCGCTGCCGAAGATCGCCCTGATCGCGGCCAGTTCGCTGGCGTCGCCCACTGGCGTGGAGGTCGCGTGGGCGTTCAGGTGACCGATCTGGGCGGGCGCGAGCCCGGCCTGGCGCAGCGCCTGTTCCATCGCGCGCCGTCCGCCGCTGCCGTCCTCGGGCGGCGAGGTCATGTGGTAGGCGTCGGCGCTGGTGCCATAGCCCAGCAGTTCCATGATCGGGGTGGCGCCGCGGCGCAGGGCGTGTTCGAGCTCCTCGATCACCAGCATGCCGGCGCCTTCGCCCATCACGAAGCCGTCGCGCGCCACGTCGAAGGGGCGCGAGGCCTCGGTCGGGCGCTCGCCGAAGGCGGTCGACATCGCGCGCGCGGCGGCGAAGCCGCCGAAGCTGACGCGGTCGATGCAGGCCTCGGCCCCGCCGCACACGGCGACGTCGGCTTCGCCTGCGCGGATCAGGCGCGCGGCGTCGCCGATGGCCTGGACGCTGGCGGCGCAGGCGGTGACCGGCGCGCCGAGCGGGCCGCGCAGGCCGTAGCGGATCGAGATGTGGCCGGACGCCATGTTGGCCAGGAAGTTCGGCACGGTGAAGGGCGACAGGCGCTTCGGCCCGCGCGCATCGGTGGTGCGCACGGCGTCGACGATCGCGCCGAAGCCGCCCACGCCCGAGGCCACGATGGTGGCGGTGCGTTCGCGCTCCTCGTCGGTTTGGGGCTGCCAGCCCGCCTGCTGCAGGGCTTCCTGGGCCGCGGCCATGGCGAACATGACGAAGCGGTCCATCTTCTTGTGGTCCTTGGGCTCCACCGCCAGCGCCGGGTCGAAGCCCCAGGGCTGGTCCGGCGTCAATGCCGGCACCACGCCCGCGACCTTGGCCGCGATCCCTTCGGTGAGCTCTTCGGGCAGGGTGACCAGGCCGGAGTGGCCGTCCAGCAGGCGGCGCCACACCGTGTCGACGCCACAGCCCAGGGGCGAAACGATTCCCATACCGGTAACAACAATTCGTCGCGTACTCAAAACCTGCTCCTCCGCATCAAGTGATTACCATTGGCAAAAGACGCCAGTGCGCGGCCCGTGCACCTGTCGCGTCGCGCGCAAATGAACTCGTTAGTATAGGCGGCTGGGCGCGGCGAGCTTGTCAGATCACGCCAACGAATGTGCAGAACGCGCCATTTTGTGCCCATAATGTCGCCATGATTCCCGCCTGGCACAGCACGCTCACCGTTTCCGCCCACTTCCTGCACGGGATGCTGGCCCACGTGCGCGCCCGGCGCGGCGAAGCGGTGAGCGCCCAGGTGCTCGCCAGCGCCGGCATTCCCGCCTCGCTGCTGCGCCAGCCGGACGCGCGCCTGACGCGCCAGCAGTACGTGGCGCTGTACAAGACGGTCGCCGCCACCCTGGACGACGAGATGCTGGGGCTGTGGTCGCGTCCGATCCGTACCGGCACCCTGAAATACCTCATGCTCAGCCTGCTGGACGCGCCGACCGTGCTGGTGGCCCTGCATCGTTTCGTGCGTTTCTGGAACCTGCTGCTGGACGACTACCGCCTGCAGATCTCGGCCAGGCACGAACTGGTGCGGCTGGCGCTGCTGGCGCGCGAGCCCGGCGCCGCGGTCGCGCCGCTGGGGCATGAACTGATGATGAAGCTGGTCCACGGCATCGCATCCTGGCTGCTCGGCAGGGAGATCGGCCTGCACCGGGTGGAGTTCTGCTTTTCCAGGCCCAGGCATGCGGAGGACTACGCCTTCCTGTTTCCCGGCGAGCTGGGTTTCGACGCCGAGGCCACCGCCATCCATTTCGCCTACCAGGATTGCGCGGAGCAGTTCCGGCGCGGGAAGCACGAGCTGTGGGCCTTCCTGAAACGGGCTCCCGAAGACTGGACTTTCAGCGTCCTGCACCGCGCATCCATCGCGGCGCGCACGCGCGAGTATCTGGAGCAGCACCTGGCGCGCCCGGTGGCGATCGAGGAACTGGCCCAGGCCCTGCACATCTCGGTGCGCACCCTGAACCGCCGCTTCGCGGAGGAGGGAACCCATTTCCAGGCGGTGAAGGACGGACTGCGGCGCGACATCGCGGTCCACCGACTGACCAACTCGAACACCGGCGTGGCGGCCCTGGCCTTCGACCTCGGCTTCGCCGACGCCACCGGCTTTTGCCGCGCCTTCAAGCACTGGACCGGCAGCAGTCCCTCGGCCTACCGCAAGGGCAGCCGCCAGGGAGAATAGCGCGCCCGGGGCCGCCGCGCGCCGCGTCCCAGGTGGCGAAGGAAACGATGGCGATTGCCGCTCATGCCTGCAGGCTCATGGCGCGCCGGCGCGAGGGCAGCGCCCGGCGCGCGCGCCCTTCAGCCCTGCCGGAGCGCGCGCCGGCCGGGATCGTCGGCATGCCGGCAGACGCGGTTGCGACCACCGTGTTTGCCGGCATAAAGGTATTCGTCGGCCTTGCGGATGGTAGCCTGCAGTGCTTCCTGGCCGGCCCGCTCGGCCACGCCCAGGGTCAGGGTGACGCGCAGCGGCGCGCCCTCGCAGGAGAGCTCGTCGAAGGCGATGCGCTCGACCGCGCGGCGGATGCGCTCCGCCGTTTCCGCCGCCTGGTGGAGCGGGGTGGCCGACAGGATGATCAGGAATTCCTCGCCGCCCCAGCGGGCGACGTGGTCGGTGTCGCGGACGCAGCCCTGGATCACCTCGGCGACGCGGCGCAGCACCATGTCGCCGCCTTCGTGGCCGAAGCGGTCGTTGATCGACTTGAAGTGGTCGATGTCGGCCATCAGGACCGCCAGCTCGCCGCCGCGCCGGTCCGCGTCCAGCGCGCGGATGGTGGCGTCCATGTGGCGCCGGTTGGCCAGGCCGGTCAGCGGATCGCTGCCGGCCCAGGCGCGCAGCTGGCGTTCCGAGCTCACCACGCGCTTGCGGTAGTAGATCGCCAGGTAGCTCAGCATGCCGATGATGATCGCGCTGTTGAAGTGGCGCATCAGCGCCTGGTCGAAAGGCGAGATCAGCGCCATCGGCCCGAAGGCATAGACCCAGGCGTCCAGCGCCACGTAGGCCGCCAGCACGGCGGCGGCGGGCAGCATCGCCCTGCGCGGCGAGGAGCCGAGGAAGAGGGCGGGAAAGAACAGCAGCAGGTAATAATGCGAACCGCTCTCCGGGCCGGCCAGCAGGAAGCCGAAGCCGGCATGGGTCACGGTTTCCGCGCACATCAGGCCGATCGCCAGGCGGTTGTGCCGGCGCTGCAGGCACAGCCAGGCCAGGGCATAGGCGGCAATGCTGCCGACGCTGAACAGGGCCAGCGCATCGAGGCCGGCGATGTGGAACACGACCAGCATCAGGACGTTGACCGAGCCGGCGATGATGGCGCAGCGCTTCTGCATCTCCCAGTAGGCGCGGGCTCCACGTAGTGCGCCACGTAGTGCGCCACGTTCTGCGCCGGTCGCGCTCTGGGAAGGGAATGCGTTGTGTGCTGTGCTCATGGCTGGCCGGGGGACGTCGTTCGATGCGCTCACCATGCGCAGCGACAGGGCAGGGAAGCCCGCTCATCATGCCACGGCAGGCCCTGCTGGAATACGGTCAATTTCCATAAAACAACACTCGATGGCGGAAAACAAGCAAATCCGCCGCCAGGACGGCTCAAGACCGCATGCGCGCCCGGGTTTCCTCGTCCAGCAGCGCCCGCACCCGGGCGAACAGCGGATGCGCGGCCGTGTGGCGCTGGCCGTAGTCGAGATTGAAGCCGTAGTCGAAATCGGGCGGATTGGCGCCCTGGTTGTGCTGCAGGATGGTCTCGAGCTTGTCCATGGCCTTGACCGCCCGGGCCTCCGGGGTCGCGCCGGCCTCGTATTCTTCCCATAGCGCCAGGAAGTGGGCGCGCAGTGGAGCGTCCAGCGGCGCGGTCAGGACGGCCAGGTCCTGCCGCTCCTGCGCGCTCTTGGCGGCCGGGTCCTGCTGCATGGGGGCGGGGATGTCGCCGTGGATGGCTTCGGCCAGGTCATGCACGATGCACAGCTTGAGGACCCGCAGCAGGTCGAGTCCTGCCAGGCCATCCTCGAAGGCCAGGGCCAGCAGGCACAGGCGCCAGCTGTGCTCCGCCGTGCTCTCGGGGCGGCCGTTTGACGTGTGGCCGCTCCTCAGGGTGTGCTTGAGCGCCTCGGCGGCGCGCAGGAAGGCCAGCCGGCCGGCGATGCTGTCGTCGTCCATCGCCGTCTCACAGGGGCGCGGGCGCCCAGTCGGCCAGGCCTTCGGCCTCGCACATGGCGGTCCAGCTGGCGCGCGCGGTCACCCGATGCGCCAGCGCATTCAGGCGCGGCCAGGTGGTGGCGGGACGCGGCATCTTGCGCGACCAGCGCATGTACATCGTCAGCTGCAGGTCGGCGGAGGAAAAGCGTTCGCCCAGCAGGTAGGGGCCGTGCGCGGCGAGGTGCTGCTCGATGTACTCGAACACCGCTTCGATGCGCGCGCGCAGCGCGTCGCGCATGGCGTCCGGGTAGTCGTCCAGGCCCAGGTCGCCCGGATAGAACCAGGTCCGGTACAGCGCGCCCAGGTGGCTGGACAGGTGCACGGTCCACTTCAGCCAGTCGGCGCGACTGGGGTCGCCGGGCGGCGGGGCCAGCTGCGCCTCGGGGTGGCGTTCGGCCAGCAGCAGGATCAGGGCCGCCGATTCCTGCACCGGCGCGCCGTCCACGATCAGGGTCGGCACCATGCCGGCCGGGTTGAGCCGGAGGTAGTCGGCGCCGTGCTGCGCCTTGCGCTCGAAGTCGACGGGCTGCAGCGTGAACGGCGCCCCGGTCTCGCGCAGCAGGGCGTGGATCACCATGCTGGCCGTGCCGGGCGAGTAGTACAGGGCATACATCGCGGGTCCTTGGTTGACGTGCGGACCCCAAGCTTAGGGCATGTGCATGTCTCCTGTCACTACTCGCCGCGCTCCTCAGCGAGCGGCGGTCTCGATCAGCTCGGCGACGGCGGCCGGATTCGAGGTCATCACCACGTGCGAGGCGTTCGGCACCACCACGGTCTTGCGCGACTTGGCGCGTTCGGCCATGAAGCCCAGGGCGGCGGCCGGGATGTTCTTGTCGGCGCTGCCGTAGATGAAGTAGGAGGGCAGCTTCTTCCAGGCCGGGGCGCCCGCCTTCTCGGTCAGCGCGGCTTCGGTGATCGGACGCTGGCCCACGGCCATCAGTGCGGCTTCGGCCTGCGGCACGTCGGCGGCGAACTGCTGGTGGAACTTGGCCTGGTCGATGTACAGGTCCTTGCCGCCGTTGCTGAGGGTGACCGGCGCTGCCAGGGCCGAACCGAGGGTCCCGCCTGGGAACTTGCCGCTCAGTTCGAGGACGGTTTCACCCGCTTCCGGCGCGAAGGCGGCGACGTAGACCAGGCTCTTCACGTTCGGGTTGCCGTTGGCTGCGGCCGAGATCACGGCGCCGCCATACGAATGGCCGACCAGCACGACCGGGCCCTTGACGCTCTTGACGATGCTGGAAACGAAGTCGGCGTCGGTCTTCACGCTGCGCAGCGGATTGGCGGCGCCGATTACCTGGTAGCCATCGGTGCGCAGCTTGGCGGCCACGCCGTTCCAGCTGCCCGAGTCGGCGAAGGCGCCGTGCACCAGGATGACGGTCGGCTTGAGGTCGGCGGCCGAGGCGGTGACGGCGGCGCCGGCGAGCGACAGGGCGAGGGCGATGTGTTTGATGGCTTTCATGGTCTTCCTTTCGAGGGATGTATAGTTGGCTATCGCATAGTGTGCTACTTAATCTTCCGGCTGCGGGCTTGTCGCTGCGGCCATGTCGACAATATATATCGCAAACTATTTAATTGCAAGCTACTTTTGGGGGAGGGCGCCGATTCCCTTGAATTTTGGGGCTGCGCCGTATCAGCGCAGCAGTTTGAGTCCCGGGGGGAGGGCGTCGCCCAGCATGCGGGTTTCGACGGCCTGGTCGAGTTCCACCACCTCGCGCACCATGGCCGACCACGAGGGCGGCGCGCCGCTGGCGGCCAGCTTGCGCAGCACTTCCTCGCGCACGGCCGGGCCGATGTCGCGCGAGCGGTCGCCGGTCATGCGCGCGATGTGGGCGGCGGCGAAGCCGGCCGGCTCGATCCTGCGCCAGTCGAGCTGCATCAGCCGGCCCAGCCAGGCTTCGGCGACCTCACCCGGCGCGACCTCGTGGGCGCTTGACTGGAAGGACTGGCGCGCTCCCACGCGGCCCAGCGCCCACAGGTAGCGCGCATAGCGCGCGCCCGCCCTGGCGTCCGGTTTTGCGGCCGGAGGGATCGCCATGATCTGTTCCAGCATCCACTCGCCGATCTCGGTCTTGTAGGCCGCAGGGATGCGCTCCAGCGAGGCGCCCATGCGCAGCATGTCGTCCTCGCTGCCGTCGACCAGGCTCACCGGGCGGCGCCCGCGCTCCGCCGCGTCGGCCTGGAGGTTGAAGGCGAAATCGTCGAGCAGGCGCAGCTGGGCCTCGACCGACAGGCCGCCGGCCACGCGCCGCCACAGGGTCCACCACTCGGCGCGCGCCTGGCTATCCTTGTGGTACTGGACCCCGGTCTCGAACATCGCCCACAACTGTTCGATGCGCCACTCGTCGAGCGGATGGCCGAAGCCGGGACGCAGGCAGTAGCCGGCCAGGTTGAGCCAGGCGCGCTCGTGCTCGGCCGAGCGGCGGCGGCCCTTGGCGCGCGCCATCAGGGCGTCGAACAAGGCGCGCAGCAGGGGCGTGTCCCAGCGCTCGCGCGCGCCCAGCAGGTGTTCCAGGCTGGCGCGCAGCTGGCGGGTTTCCTTCGGGTCGACATCCCTGGCGCGGGCGCCGAACACGCGTTCGATCTTCTCGAGCGCCGCCTCGAACCCGGGCGGCAGCGATGCGGCCTCGGGCGGCGGCGCTTCCGCGCCGGTGTCGCGCAACTGGAAGGCGAGCTGCCAGCGCTGGCCGCTGCCATCCTCGGCCACGCAATGCACTTCGAGCGAGCCGACTTCGCTCAGCTGGGTCACCAGCCGCACCGGGATCTCGGCCTTGGGCGCGGCGCCGGGCGCGGCGCGCAGCACGGTCGAAATCGCGGGCAGGCGCACCACGTCCTGGGGCGCGAGTTCGACCAGGTCGCCGGCCTGGGGCGGCGCGGCGTCGGCCACGGTCGAGACCAGGTGGAAGCGCACCGGCCGCCCCACGCGCAGGCCGAAGCTGCGGCCGGCCAGCGGCACTTCGAGCGCGGCCGGGGCGCCGCGCGGAAGCAGGCACACGGCCTGCAGGCGCTCGCCGCCCTCGTCCAGCAGCAGGTAGTAGCTGCGCGCCGCGCCGCTTTCGATGGAGGGGGCCAGGCCCTGGCGCGCCAGCGAATAGGCGACCGCGCCGCGCGCCACCGCCACGTCCGGATCCTCGTTGTGCAGCACGCGCAGGGGCGCGCCGCGCCAGCGCGCAAGGGTGTCGTGCAGGCGCGCGGCCAGCGCCGCGCCGCGGAACACGCCGCCATTGAGCAGCAGGGTGTCGGGCACCGGCAGGCGGCCGTCGTCCGGCAGGCCGAGCGCCTCGCGCGCCGCCTGCGCGTGCTGGCGCAGGAAGCCGGCCAGGTGGCGCGTGATGGCCGGGTCGCTGGCGTAGGGCAGGCCGAATTCGACGATGCCGGCGCGCGCGCGTTTCGGTTCTTCCTGGGCCTCGTTGAGCGGGAAGAAGCCGTCCAGCACGATGCGTTCGATGTCCTCGCGCCTCAGCTCGGCCTTGCGGCTGGCGCCGATCAGGCGCGCGCCGGCGCCGAGCAGGGTGACGGCCACCGATTCCGGGGCGTCGGGCGCGAGCAGCTGTTCCTTGGCGGCGCGGCAGCGCTCGGTGAGCTGGGCCAGGCGCGCGGCCGACAGGCGCGTGCGCTGTGCGCCCTCGGCCCCCGGTTCTGCCATGCGCGATTCGGCCAGGTGGGCCAGCGCCAGGTCCATGTTGTCGCCGCCCAGGATCAGGTGGTTGCCGACGCCGATGCGGCTCAAGCGCGGCTCGCCCTCGTGCAGTTCCACCTTGACCAGGCTGAAGTCGGTGGTGCCGCCGCCGACGTCGGCCACCAGCACCAGGCGCGCGTCGCCGAGGTCCTGGGACAGGCTGGCGCGGTGGCGGTGCAGCCAGTCGTAGAGCGCGGCCTGGGGTTCTTCCAGCAGGCGCACGGTCGGCAGGCCGGCCTGGCGCGCGGCCTCCAGGGTGAGCTGGCGCGCGCCTTCGTCGAAGGAGGCGGGAACGGTGAGGACGATCTGCTGGCGTTCCAGCGGATGCCTGGGGAAGCGCGCGTTCCAGGCCGCGCGCAGGTGGGCCAGGTAGCTGGCGCTGGCCGCCACCGGCGACACCCTCGGCACCTCGGGGTCGGCGCCCCAGGGCAGGATGGGGGCCATGCGGTCCACGCCGGGATGCGAGAGCCAGCTCTTGGCGCTGGCCACCAGGCGTCCGGGTGTGGCCGCGCCCAGGACGCGCGCCAGGCGGCCGACCGCCACCAGCGCGAGGCCGCCCGGATCGGGGGCGGCCCAGGGTAGCTGCAACTCGCCGGGGGCGAGCTCGTTCTCGAGCGGGTGGTAGCGCATCGAGGGCAGCAGGGGCGCGCCGGCCACTTCGCCGGGCGCCACCAGCTGCTCGATGGAGAACAGCTCGGTGGCCCCGGCCTTGGGCTTGGCCTCGGCCTTGGCCCCGGGGCCATAGGCCAGCACCGTGTTGGTGGTGCCGAGGTCGATGCCGACGAGGTAGGTCACGTTCCTTCGGGCGAGGTGGTGGCCGAGGCGCGCACGTCGAACTCGACCTTCCAGCGCTGGCCGTCGCGCGACACGGCGGCCAGTTCCAGGGTGCCCGCGTCGGTGGCCAGGGCATGCAGGCGCACCTGCACCGCCTCGCCCGGCGCGCGGCCTTCGGCCGGCAGGGTTGCCTGGATCTCGTTCAGCTCCTGCAGCTCGTCCGGGCCCCAGGACTCCAGCACCTCGCCGATGCGGTCCTGGCGGCGGGTGGTGGAGCCGAAGAAGCGGAAGTGCACCGGCTCGCCCACCACCAGGCCGAATTCCTGGCCCGGCAGTTCGAGCTCGCTGCCTTCCTCCATGCCGAAGGGCGCCACGCACAGGGCTTCGATCGGCGGCTCCATGCCGGGAATGGCCGGCATCGAGGACTCCACGCCGACGTAGTAGGAGCGCGCCGTGCCGCCGCGGATGCGCACGCCGCCGCCGCGCCGGGCGTAGCTGTAGTAGGCCGCGCCGCGCGCGACCGCCAGGTCGAGGTCGGCGCCTTCCAGCATGCGCGCAGGCTCAGCGCCTTCCATGTAGAGCCAGTCGTTGATGGTGTCCATCACGCGCTGGGACAGGATGCCGGACTTGAACACGCCGCCGTTGAACAGCACCGCGCTCGGATGCAGGAAGGAATGCTCCGGCTTGACGCGGCCGGCGAAGCCTTCCAGTTCGGCGGTGGCGCCGGCCTGGCGCGCCAGGAAGGCGGCCAGGTGGCGGGTGATCGCCGCATCCTGCGCATAAGGCAGGCCGAGCTGGGTCAGGCCGGCGCGGGCGCGGGTGGCCGGACGGGCCGAGGCGTCCACGCGCGGGAAGAAGCCGTCGGTAATGAAGGCGGTGACTTCCTCGCGCGTGAGTTCGGTGCGGATCGAGCCGCCGATCAGCTTCGAGCCGCGGCTCGGCACCACGATCGGCCAGGTGCTCGCATTGGCGTCGGCCAGCAGGGCTTCCTTGGCGGCGCGGCAGCCGTAGGTGAGGGCGCGCATCTGCCAGGCGTCGAGCTGGGTGCCGTTGGCGGCCAGCTTGCGCGCCACCAGGTGGGCCAGGGCCAGGTCCATGTTGTCGCCGCCCAGCAGGATGTGGTCGCCCACGGCCACGCGGTGCGGTTCCAGCTTGCCCTCACGTTCGAGGATGGCGATCAGCGAGAAGTCGCTGGTGCCGCCGCCGACGTCGACCACCAGGATGATGTCGCCCGGCTGCACCTGCTTGCGCCAGCGCCCGCCGCTGCCCTGGATCCAGCTGTACAGGGCCGCCTGCGGCTCTTCCAGCAGGGTGGGCGCGAAGCCGGCCTGGCGCGCCGCCTCGGCGGTCAGTTCGCGCGCGGCCGGGTCGAAGGAAGCCGGAATGGTGACGGTGACCGATTGCTGGTCGAAGGGGGCGTCCGGATGGGCCGCGTTCCAGGCCTGGCGCAGGTGCTGGAGGTAGCGCGCCGAGGCTTCGAGCGGCGAGACGCGCGTCACTTCTTCCGGCGCGTCGTGCGGCAGGATCGCGGCGCGGCGGTCCACGCCGGGGTGGCACAGCCAGCTCTTGGCCGAGGACACCAGGCGGATCGGGGTGGTGGCGCCGCGGCTGCGCGCCAGTTCGCCGGCAAACGCGCCCGCCACCGCGGTCTCGTCGGCCGTGCTCCAGGGCAGGGCCAGCTCGCCCGGCGCCAGTTCGTCCGGGTGCGGCAGGTAGAGGAAGGAGGGCAGCAGGGGCAGGGCTTCGACCGTGCCGGGAGCCGTCAGCTGCGGGATGGGCAGCACGCCGTCGGCGGTCTTCTCGCCGTCGCTGGCCTGCAGGTCGACATAGGACAGGGCGCTGTGGGTGGTGCCCAGGTCGATGCCGATGGCAAAGCGCGGGTCGCTCACAGTTCCACCTCCGCCGGGGCCAGCACGCGGGCGTCGTGCTTCTCTGCCAGTTGCGGCAGCGTGACCTTGGTCGCGCGCCAGCCGCGGTGGCTCAGGGTGCCCTTGAACGGCGCATGGCCGACCACGTTGCCGGTCAGGCGCACGCTGGCTGCGTCGAAGCCTTCTTCCAGGGTCACGCGGCTGCCTTCGGCTTCGGGACGCACCGCTTCGATGGTGAAGTGCTCGCGCAGCACGCGGGCGCAGCCTTCGTGCACCACGCGCGCGGCGGCGCCGATGTCGGCGTCGGAATAGGCGCTCAGGTTTTCCTGGGCGAAGTCGATCAGGCGCGCTTCGCGCTGGAACAGGCTCAGCAGTTGCAGTGCGGAATCGGGCGTCGGAACGCGCAGCGGGGCCGGGGCCGGCGCCGGGGCGGGCGCCACGGCAGGCGCAGGGGCCGGCGCGGACACGGGACCGACGCCGTCGTCACGCACCCGGGCGGCGAACTCGGCATCGCCGAGCGACTTGAAGAAAGCGCCAAAGGCGATCGACAGCCGGCTCCAGAAGCCGGGCAGGTTGCTTGGAGTATTCATTCTTGGTGTTCTGTAGGGTAAGGGACGGGAGGGCTGTCGGACAGCATCGGGATCCCGGTCCGGGAAAACGTGCATGATACCAGTTCGACCACGCGCGGGGCGCCGGAGGCGCCGTTTGCAGCTAGCTTTGCGGGCATAATGAATCAAGGAGGAAATGTATGCAGGGACATACCGATGCGGCCGTGGTCGAGGCCTGGTCGCGCAACGCCGCGCCCTGGGTGGATGCGGTGAGGAAGGGCGAGATCGCCAGCCGGGTGCTGGTCACGAATGCGGCCATCGTCGAGACGATCCGCGCCTGGCGGCCGCGCAGCGCGCTCGACCTGGGCTGCGGCGAAGGCTGGCTGGCGCGGGCGCTGCCGGAGGTGGCGATGACCGGGGTCGATGCGATCCCGGAATTGGTCGAGGCGGCGCGCGCGGCGGGCGGCGGCGACTTCCGCTGCCTGTCCTACGAGGAGGTGGCGGCCGGCGCGCTGGGCATGGCGGCCGATCTCGCGGTCTGCAATTTCTCCTTGATCGGCAAGGAAGCGGTCGACGGCCTGCTGGGGGCGGCGCCGGGCTATTTGCGGCCCGGCGGCCTGATGGTGGTGCAGACCGTGCATCCGCTCATGGCCTGCGGCGACGCGCCCTATGCCGATGGCTGGCGCGAGGGCAGCTGGGCCGGCTTCAACAGCGGCTTCGCGGACGCGCCGCCCTGGTACTTCCGCACCGTGTCGAGCTGGGTGGCGCTGTTCGCGGCCCATGGCCTGGCCCTGCTCGAGATGCGCGAGCCGCTCCATCCGGAGAGCGGCAAGCCGGTGTCGCTGATCCTGGTCGGTCAGTTGCCGGAGTGAGCCTGGCGCGCGGACGGGCCCTCGAAGCGCGCGATCAGCATTTCGGTCAGCAGCCGGATCCGGCGCGTCGGATGCTGGCCGGGTGGGCGGACGACGTAGATGCCCGAGGGCTTGGGCGGGTAGCGCAGCATCACCGGCACCAGCGCCCCGGACGCGAGATGCTCGTCGATGACGCTGTCGTCGAGGTAGCCCAGTCCCAGCCCGGCCAGGGCCGCCGCCACCAGCGCGGTGGGGTTGTCGGCCTTGAAGTTCCCTTGCGGGTTGACGCTGATGGTCTTGTCGCCGTCCAGGAAGCGCCAGGTTTCCGTGCCCTGCATCAGCGACTGGTGATCGAGCAGCTGCTCCGGCCTGTCGGGCGCGCCGTGGGCGTCGATGTAATCGGGACTTGCCACCAGCTTGCCGTGGATGCTGCCGACCCGGCGCGCGACCAGGTTCGAGCTCTGGAGGTGGCCGACCCGGATCGCGCAATCGTAGCCTTCCGCGACCAGGTCGACGATGCGGTCGCTGTACGAGGTGTGGATCTGCAGCAGGGGATGGCGGCGCGCCATCTCGGCCAGCACCGGGCCGAGGTGCGCGGGGCCGAAGGAGACCGGCGCGGCGATCCGGAAGCGCCCGCGCAGCTCGCCGCTCGGGCGCACCGTCTCCATGGCCGCGTCGAGTTCGGCCAGGATGCGCGCGGCGTGCTCGCGGAACGCGGTTCCCGCTTCGGTCAGGGCGGCGCCGCGCGTGGTCCGCGCCAGCAGCTGGACGCCGAGTTCCGCTTCCAGTTTCAGCAGCCGGCGGCTGACGATGGACTTGGCGAGGCCCAGGCGCTGCGCTGCGGGCGAAATGCCGCCGGCGTCGGCGACGCCGATGAAGGTCTGGAGTTCTTCAATATTCAATATCGGCTTCCTCGGGCTGCGACGGGGGCGGGGGCGGGAGTCCAGTCTAGCGGCGGCGGGCGGGCATCACAAGCAATCCGCCGGTCGCCCCGGCACGACCGGGAGCAGCGCCGCTCATGCCAGGGCGCCGCCATCGGCAGTCAGGACGGCGCCGGTGATCACGCTGGCGGCGGGACTGGCCAGGAAGACCACGGCGTTCGCCACTTCCCTCGGTTCGCCGAAGCGCCCCAGGGAGCTCATGCCGCGCTGGAAGTCCGCCGCCGGACCATCGGCCGGATTCGCATCCGTATCGGTGGAACCGGGCTGCACGAGGTTCACGGTGATGCCTTGCGGTCCCAGTTCGCGCGACAGGCCGCGGGTGAAGGCGACCAGCGCCGCCTTGGACATCGCATAGGCCGTCACGCCAGGGAAGGGCACCCGCTCGCCCAGGCCCGAACCGATGGAGACGATGCGCCCGCCCGCGGCCAGGTGCGGGATGGCGGCCTTCGCGAACAGGACCGGCGCGCGCGTGTTCACGTCCATCATGGCTTGATACTGCTGGAGATCGAGTTCGGCGATCGGCCCGTTGAGGCCGACGGCCGCGCTGTTGACCAGGATGTCCAGCCCGCCGAGCGCGCCCACGGCCTCGCCGACTGCGCGCGTGATCGCGTCCGGGTCGGCGCTGTCGGCCTCGATGGCGATGGCGCGCCGTCCCAGCGCCTCGATCGATGCGGCGAGGGCGTGCGCCTTGGCGGCCGCGTGTCGGTAGGTAAAGGCGACGTCGGCGCCGTTCTCGGCCAGCGCCAGGGCGATGGCGGCGCCGATGCCGCGCGAGCCGCCGGTCACCAGGGCGCGTTTCCCGTTCAGGTGAATCATTGCTTGTCCTTCCATGTGCGATTGTCGGGTTGCGGGCTGCGGGCATCTAGCCCGCGCATGGAAGCCATCTTAGCGTTCCGGAATTGGCTGATGTAGCCCCTGGATGCGGTGTTCTGTGTTGCTGAAACTGGGACGCGAACGCCCGGAAGCGTCCTGCCGTGGGGGGATGTCAGGCCGGGTCCTCGTGCTGGTCCTGGACCGATGGCGCGCCGGCGGCCGGATCGTCCAGGCGCGGCAAGACCAGCACGAAGGTGCTGCCCTTGCCCGGCCCGGCGCTCTCCACCCGGATCTCGCCATCGTGCAGCTTCACCAGCTGCTTGACCAGCGCCAGGCCAAGTCCCAATCCCCCCTCGGCCTGGCCGGCCTTGCGCTCTCCCTGGGTGAAGGCGTCGAACACGCGCGGCAGCATGTCGGCGTCGATGCCGATGCCATCGTCCTGCACGCTCACTTCGATGGCGCTGCCGCGTTCGCGCAGGGCCAGGCGGATGTGGCCGTTTTCCGGCGTGTACCTGGCGGCATTGCTCAACAGGTTGGCCAGCACTTGCACCAGCCGCTGGTGGTCGCCGCACACCAGCGGACGCAGGGCGGGCAGGTCGGTATCGAGCCGGTGGCGGCGTCGCGCGACCTGGGGCCGGGTCTGGTCGAGCGCGTCCTCGATCACGGCGCGCAGGTCGACCGGCCGCTTTGCCACCGCCAGTTCGCCGCGCGACACGCGCGACAGGTCGAGCAGGTCGTCCACCAGGTGGGTCATGTGGCCGACCTGGCGGCCGATGATCTCGCTGATGCGGCGCAACTGGACCGGATCGGGGCTGGCCGCACGATGCAGGAGCTCGGCCGCGGCGCGGATCGGCGCCAGCGGATTGCGCAGTTCATGGGCGATCAGGGCGAGGAAGTTGTCCTTGTGGGCGTCGGCCTCGCGCAGGCGCGCCAGCGCGGCTTCGCGCTCCTTCTCGGCGATCGCGCGCGCCAGGTCGATGCGGTGCAGCTGCAGCGCGAAGTACCAGACGGCGTAGGCGATCAGGATGCACAGCCCCCAGACGAGGAGGGCGACCACCGTCCCGACGTCGACCCAGGCCGCGCTCAGGGCGATGCCGCTGGCCGCCCCGAGCAGCACCGGCATGCAGAGTGCGGCGAGCAGCAGGCGGCGCGCCGCCCGCGCGCCCGGCGTGGGGCCGGAAACGGCCGCCATGATGCCCTGGCCGGGGTGGATCGCCAGCACGCCGATCGCGGCGAGCAGGCAGGCGAAGGCGGTGGGCACCGAGGTGCCTTGGGCCGGCAGCAGGTTGTACAGGAAGGTGTCGTGCAAGATGTAGCCGATGAGAATCAGCACGGCCAGCAGCAGGACGGCGAGCGCGATCCACTGGGCCTGGCGGAGCAGGTGGCGTGTGGCGCTGCAGATCAGGGCCACGCCGAGGGACAGGAACATGAACGCGGTCCACGGCGCCGGCAGTGGCGGGGCGCTGTCGGCCGCCGCCCAGGGCGCCGCCGCGGGCAGGTGCATGGCCGCGTGGGCGAGCAGCACCAGCGTGGCGCAGAAGGCGACGACGATCGCCGGCAGGATGCCCCTCTGGCCCCGCGCCTGGAGGAGGGTTGACAGGCTGAGCAGCATGATCAGGAGCGCCGTCGCGGGCACCATCCTCGGCAAGCCTGGAATGACGGCCGTCAGGTGCTCGAGGCCGGTCGCCGAACCCAGGATGCCCAGGGCCGCGATGAGCACGCATGCCAGCGCACACGTGGAGGAGAGGGACTGAGCGGAGCGCAACGTTGGGTCGGCACGTTCGTTGAGGGGCATCCCATTGTAGTGGGCGCCCGAGAATATGTCGCGCAGTAGACTTGTCTTTTGGAAAGCGCTGTTTCCGCGCGTCCGCTGCGTAGCCTCGGCCTTGCCCTCAGGCGCTCCCGGCCTGGGCGCTGCCCGCCACCAGGGCTTGCGCATAGGCGCGGA
Source organism: Massilia sp. KIM (assembly GCF_002007115.1). Lineage (NCBI taxonomy): Bacteria > Pseudomonadati > Pseudomonadota > Betaproteobacteria > Burkholderiales > Oxalobacteraceae > Massilia > Massilia sp. KIM. The sequence continues at coordinate 1,075,039 of NZ_MVAD01000002.1, forward strand.
AATCGTCCAGCCCACGCTTGATGATGGTGACCAGGGCGGGCAGGGGCGCGGCCTGGTAATCCCATTCGGCGCGGCAGAATTCCCCGGTGCGCTTGAGGTCCTCGGCCAGCGTCGCCCCGATCCAGCCATGCTCGGCCAGCAGGGTGATGACTTCGCGCTCGTCCTGGGGCAGGCCGAGGCGGGCGGTGCCGATTACGTAGTCGCCCATCTCGATCGCCGCCTCCCAGGCGCGGATCACGTTGAGCGTGGCCGCGTCCTGGCGCGTGAGGTCGTCGGTGAAGGTGGCGGGATCCTTGTCGTATTCCTCGCTGGCGCGGCGGCAGCAGCGTTCGATGACGCCGGCCTTGCCGATCAGGATGTCGTCGTCCATGTTCTCTCCTCTAGATCAGGAACAGCAGCGCCGCCACGCAGGTGGGCGCCAGCGCGCCGAGAAACAGGCCCACGGCCCCGATCGAGCCGTGGGCGAAGCCCTGGCGCACCAGGGCCGCGCCGGCCGGGTTGGGCGCGTTGGCGATCACGGTCAGGCCGCCGCCGCAGACCGCGCCGGCCACCAGCATGTACTTGGCGTGGTCGGACAGCCCGGTGATCAGGGAACCCAGGTAGGTCAAGGCTGCATTGTCCGTGATTGCGGTCAGGCCGAGCGCACCGAAGAAGATCGCGGTCGGCCCCAGGCTGGAGACCAGGGGCTGCAGCCACCATTGCTGCATGCCGCCCAGCACCACCAGCCCGGCCAGGAAGAAGCCGACCAGCAGGCCTTCCTTCAGGATCAGGGGCGCCTGGTGCTGGGAGTAGGCCTGGGTATAGCCGAGGAAGAGCAGGAACAGGCCGATGAACAGCACCGGGTGGTGGGCCAGCACCACCACCAGGGCCAGGAAGGCGATGTGGATCAGCGACACCGCCAGCGGGGCGCTCGCCGCCTGGCTCTCGGGCTGGGGCGCGAGATGGCGGCGCAGCAGGAAGCTGACCGCGCTGGCGTTGATGACGACCGCCAGCGCCGAGCGCCAGCCGAAGTTGGCGAGCATGAAGGCGCTGTCCCAGCCCCAGGCCCCGGCCACCATCAGCACCGGCGGCGCGGCATAGGAGGTGAGGGTGCCGCCGATCGAGACGTTGACGAAGAGCGCGCCCAGGGCCGCGTACTTGGCCCATTCCGGCATATCGGGACGGAACACGACGGGCGCCAGCATCAGGGCCGCCAGGGTCATGGCGGCCGGTTCGGTGATCAGGGAGCCGGACAGCGGCACCAGCGCCAGGCCCAGCCAGCACAGGGCCAGCTCGGTGCGCACCGGCGCCACCCGGGCCAGCAGGCGCAGCAGGTTGCGCACGGCGTCCAGCACCGGGCGCGAGGCGGCGATCACCATGACCACGAACACGAACAGCGGTTCGGTGTACTGGCGCGACTCGACGTACTCGATGGCCGAGGCGCCGCCGCCCATCAGGGCCAGCACCACGATCAGCACGAAGGCCCAGAAGCCGAACACCACCTCGACCTCGCCCAGCAGGTGGAACAGGCCGGCGTGGCGCGGATAGCGCCTGGCCAGGTGCTCGAAGGCCTTGGTGGAGAAGGTGTGGACGAGGGCCAGGGCGAACAGGATGGCGCCGATCAGGTTGACGGGGTTCTCGGTCATTGCAGGAAGGTAAATAGACGAGCCCGCATTATTCCATCTTTCCGTTTGCGCTTGGTAAGTACAGAACCCTGTGCGGCTTTAAGTTTTATCAATACCAAAAACCAAACTGGTATGCTCAAAATGAATAGACCTTGCCAAACTCGGGCCTAGCGATTACTGTATGTTTATACAGTACTTTTCGCTGACCCGACCATGTCAAGACTCTCATCCATGGCCGCGCCGGAGGCTTTGCATCCTTCGTTGTGGCTGGCTTCCCAGTTGGCGCGCTCCGGCGCGCGCTGCGTCGACACCGGCCACGCGGCCCTGTCGTCCCAGCTGCCCGGGGGAGGCTGGCCCACCGGCACCCTGATCGACCTGCTCCTGCAACAGCCCGGCATCGGCGAAATGCGCCTGCTGCAGCCGGCGCTGGCCGAATGCGCCGAACGCCGCATCGTGCTGCTGCAGCCGCCCCATCCGCCCCAGGCCCTGGCGCTGGCCGCGCTCGGTCTCGATCCGGGGCTGCTGTTGTGGCTGCGCACCACCCGCAGCGCCGACGCGCTGTGGGCGGCCGAGCAGGTGTTGCGCAGCGGCAGTTGCGGCGCACTGTTGTTTTGGGCCAACCATGTGCGCGGCGACAGCCTGCGCCGCCTGCACCTGGCGGCGCAGGCCGGCGAAACCCTGTTTTTCATGCTCCGTCCGCTGGCCGCGGCGCAAGACGCATCGCCCGCGCCACTGCGCCTGGCGCTGCGGCCGGCGGCGGGTGGCATGAACGTCGACTTCGTCAAACGCCGGGGACCGCAGCGCGACGAGCCGCTGTTCCTGCCTCTCACTCCTTCTCTGTTGCAACGCCATGCGTTTGTGGATCGGCCTGTATTTGCCCCAGCTGCCGCTCGAGGTCTTCAGCCCGAACTGGTCCAGTGACCCCGGCAGCGTGGTGCTCGAGCACGAGCGCGTGATGGCGATCTCGCCGGCCGCGCGCGCGGCCGGTGTGCGGCCCGGCATGCGCCGCGGCGGCGTGCTGATGCTGATGCCCGAGGCGCGCCTGCACGAGCGCGAGCCGGCGCGCGAGGCCGAGGCCCTGCAGGCGGTGGCCATGGCCATGCTGCAGTACACGCCGCAGGTGGCCCAGGCCGAGGAAGCCACGCTGCTGCTGGACATCGGCGCCAGCCTGCGCCTCTTCGGCGGCATCCGCCGCCTGTGCCGGCGGGTGCGCGAGAACCTGGCGGCGATGGGTTTTTCCGCCTGCGTCAGCTGCGCGCCCACGGCGCGCGGGGCCTGGCTGCTGGCGCGCCGCAATGCCGGGCGCGCGCTGCGCATGGAAAGCATGACCCGCCGCCTCGACCGCCTGCCGGTGGCCCTGCTGCCGCCGGCGCGGCCCTTCGCGGCCTGGTTCGAGGGCATCGGCTGCCAGCGCCTGGACGAGCTGCGCCGCCTGCCGCGCCCCGGCCTGCAGCGCCGCTGCGGGCGGGCGCTGCTCGACATGCTCGACGCCGCCTATGGCATGAACCCCGAGCTGTTCGAATGGATCGCGCCGCCCGAGCGTTTCCAGGCGCGGCTGGAGCTGTTCGACCGCATCGAGCAGGCCGATCTGCTGCTGGCCGGCGCCCACCACCTGGTGCTCCAGCTCACCGGCTGGCTGTGCGCGCGCCAGCTGGCGGTCGAACGCATCCGCCTGCTGCTCGAGCACGAGCGCGGCAAGGTGGCGCGCCCGCCCACGGCGCTCGAGGTGGCGCTGGCCGAACCCACCTGGCGCGACGAGCACCTGGTGCGCCTGCTCAGGGAGCGCCTGGGCAAGCTGGAACTGGAAGCGCCGGTGATCGGCCTCGGGCTGGAAGCGCAGCAGATGCGCGCCATGGCGCCGCCCACCGAGTCGCTGTTTCCCGATCCGGGCGGCAGCGAGGAAGACCGGCTGCGCATGATCGAGCTGCTGGTGGCGCGCCTAGGCGCCGACAACGTGCTGCAGGCGGTGCCGCTGGCCGACTACCGGCCTGAGGTGGCGAACATGTGGGTGCCGGTGGAGCAGAAGGTGAGCCCGTCGGTGCGCGCGGCCCGGATGCCGCCCGACGTGCAGAGCCTGCCGCGTCCGGCCTGGCTGCTGGCCAAGCCGATCGCGCTCCTGATCCGCAACCACCGGCCCTTCTACGGCTCGCCCCTGAAGGTGGCCTCGACGCCGGAACGCATCGAGGCCGGCTGGTGGAGCGAGACCCAGACGCGCGATTACTTCATCGCGGAAGGGCAGGATCACACGCTGTACTGGATCTACCGCGAGCGCATCGTCGGGTCTGGCGAGGATGCGGCGCCGCGCTGGTATCTGCATGGTTTGTTCGGGTGAATGCGGGTGTGCTTGGGATCGTGAGGGATCGATTGCAGAAATGGCGCTGATTCAAACGCCAGGCCGGGAGATCAGCCCGTCGTACACGCCAATGGTGCCTACGACTTCCCGCGTAGACGCGGACCCAAGCTCATTTCGCATCATCAGCACGTCGTTCCCGCCTTCGCGGGAACGACGAGGAGCAGGCGGAACGACGAGGAAGCAGGCGGGAACGACGAGGAGCAGGCGGAACGACGAGGAGCAGGCGGAACGACGAGGATCAGGCGGAACGACGAGGAGCAGGCGGAACGACGAGGAGCAGGCCGAACGACGAGGAGCAGGCGGGAACGACGAGGAGCAGGCAGAAACGACGACGAGCAGCCAGGAACGACGACGAGCAGCCAGGAACGACGACATCGGCAAACGAGCCCTACAACGTCACCTTACTCAACTGCAGCACCCTGCGCGGCGCATACCCCAGCGACTCATACAAGGCGATCGCCCCCCGGTTATCCGGATACACGTGCAGGAAGGGCAGGTCGCCCCGGTCCACGATGCGCCGCATCTTCTCGATCATCAGGCTGCGCGCATACGCCTTGCCGCGGCGCTCAGGATGCACGCATACCGCGCTCACCTCCACCATCCCTTGCGGCCGCATGCGCTCGCCCGTCATCGCGGCCAGCATGCCGCCATCGCGGATACCGAGGAACTCCCCGAGCTCGTGGGTGCGGGTCCCGAACGGCCCCGGATTGGTCAGCCCCGTGAGGCTGCGCATCTCGGGCGCGTCGTCCTCGCCCAGCAGCACAGTGGCCGCCTCGCAGTGGCCGGCGTCGCGCGTGGCGACCATCTGCAGCACCGGCCCCAGGCGCGTCACCTCCAGCCGGGAGGCGCACACCACCGGGTCAGGCGTCACCAGCATGACCGATTCGCCCGGCGCCAGCAGCGCCGCCAGTTCGTCCCAGGCCCGGGCGCCTGGCTCGGCCAGGGCGGCGAAAGGACCGACCTCGCGCGGATAGCGCAGGGCGAGCGAGCCGCCCTGGGCGAAATGGCGGTGGCCGCCCGTGAGACTGGACCACACGGGATGATCGAGCGCCGCCTGGCGGGCAGGGGTGAGGCTGAAAGAAAGCATGTTGTCGTGTTCTGGCCTTCGATGCCTTCCATCATACCCCGTTCGCCAGGCGCCGGCAGACCGCCCGCCCGGCACCCTATTCGGCGCGCATGAAGTCGCGCACAAGGCCGCACTGTTGTGCGTGCGCTCTCGATGCAGCGCCGGGCTTGCTGTATCGTGTTTCGTATCCGGTTCCACCTTCGCTTCTCCACGCCGGCCCCGCACCGGCCCCACTGAAAGGCAGCCCATGACCTCACCGCAGCGCGCTTCCCGGATCCTCCGTCTCGCCACCTTCGCCATCGCGCTCTGTACCGCGCCACTGGCCATGGCGGCCAAGTCCTACCAGCACTTCGCCGTCGGCGACACCACCGACGCGGTGCTGCCGCGTCCGGCCCATCCCACCCTGGTCCTGATGGGCGGCGGCCCGGACGTCGACGCCGCCTTCCAGTGGATGATCCAGAAGAGCGGCGGCGGCAACTTCGTGGTCATCCGCGCCACCGGCACCGACGCCTACAACCCCTACATCTACGCCATGGGCGGCCTGCGCTCGGTCGAAACCTTCGTGTTGCCCAGCCGCGCGGCCGCCAGCGATCCCTTCGTCCTGCAGCGCATCCGCGGCGCCGACGCCGTGTTCATCGCCGGCGGCGACCAGAGCGACTACATCCGCTTCTGGAAGGACACCCCGCTCGACACCGCCCTGCAGGAACTGGCCGCCCGCAACGTGCCGATCGGCGGCACCAGCGCCGGCCTGGCCGTGCTCGGGCAGTTCATCTACACCGGCATGAACCAGTCGGTGACCTCGGCCGAGGCGCTGGCCAATCCCTACAACAGGAACGTCACCCTGGACCGCGACTTCCTCGCCTTCCCCCCGATGAACCGCGTCATCACCGACTCCCACCTCGACACCCGCGACCGCATGGGCCGCCTGGTCGCCTTCCTGGGGCGGATCGTGAAGGACGGCTGGACCAGCAGCGCGCGCGGCATCGGCGTCGACGTCGAGACCGCGCTATTGGTCGAGAACGGACAGGGGCAGCGGGTCGGCCTGGGCGACGTCTACTTCCTGCAGACGGTCGGCCTGCCACAGGTCTGCGAACCGAAGAAGCCGCTGACCTACGAGAACGTCGGCGTGCAGCGCCTGTCCGGCGCCGGCAGCTTCGACCTGAACAACTGGGCCGCCTACGACGGCTCCACCGCCAGGTACGCGATCTCGGCAGTCAACGGCGTGCTGGTCTCGAAGCAGCCCGGAGGCAGTCCCTACTGAGTCGCCGGCCCGGCCAAGCCTGGCCGGGCAAAGGCAGGCTTGGCCAGGCCCGGCGAGGTCCGGTCCGGCCTGGTCCGGCAAGGTCCGGCCCGGCCAGGCCCAGCGAGGCCCGGCCCGCCCCATGCCGCCGCTATCGTCCTGTGCTATCGTGGGAATTCCACGGCGCGCCGCTGCGCGCGCCCGTCCAGCCCGCGAAGGAGGTTGCCATGGCAGGCGCCACAGTCCAATTCCACGGCGCGGATGGCCAGTTGCTGGCCGCCCGCCTCGACGCGCCCGACGGGCCCGTGCGCGCCTACGCCCTGTTCGCCCACTGCTTCAGCTGCAGCAAGGACGTGTTCGCGGCCACCCGCACCGCCCAGGGCCTGACGCGTCACGGCATCGCCGTGCTGCGTTTCGACTTCACCGGCCTGGGCGCGAGCGAGGGCGAGTTCGCCAACACCAACTTCTCGTCCAACATCGCCGACCTGATCGCGGCCGCCGCCTTCCTGCGCGCCGAGTACGCCGCGCCCCAGCTCCTGATCGGCCACAGCCTGGGCGGCGCGGCGGTGCTGGCCGCCGCCTCCGGCATCCCCGAGGTGCGCGCGGTCGCCACCATCGCCGCGCCCAGCGACCCGCACCACGTGACGGGCCTGTTCCGCGACCAGCTCGACACGATCGCCGCCGACGGCGAGGCCCGGGTCTGGCTGGCCGGGCGCCAGTTCACCATCAAGCGCCAGTTCATCGAGGACGTGGCCGAGCAGCGCCTGGCGCAGAAAATCCACGCGCTGCGCAAGCCGCTCCTGGTGATGCATTCGCCGCTCGACGACACGGTGGAGCTGTCGAACGCGCTGCAGATCTTCGAGGCCGCCCGCCACCCGAAGAGCTTCGTCTCGCTCGACACCGCCGACCACCTGCTCACGCGGCGCGAGGACGCGCTCTACGTGGCCGGCGTGATCGCCGCCTGGAGCGGGCGCTATCTCGACGGTCCCCATCCCGAAACCCTATGAGGCCGGAAGTCGAGCGCGGCTGGCGGATCCGCGAGGCCGGAACCGCCGACATCCCGGCCATGCACGAAGTGCGCCTGGCGGTGCGCGAGAACGTGCTGTCCTCGCCGGGCCGGGTCACGCCCGCCATGTACCACGACTACCTGACGGTGCAGGGCAAGGGCTGGCTGTGCGAGACGGCGGAAGGCGAGCTGCTCGGCTTCTCGGTGGCCGACGCGCGCGACGGCTCGATCTGGGCGCTGTTCGTGCGCCCCGGCCGCGAAGGGCAGGGCATCGGCCGCGCCCTGCTGCAGCTGGCCTGCGACTGGCTGTTCGCCTGCGGGCACCCGGCGGTGTCCTTGAGCACCGGCGTCGGCACCCGCGCCGACCGCTTCTACGCCGACTGCGGCTGGGAGCGCGAAGCGCAGCCGCAAGGGCGGGAAGTCAGCTACATCCTGCCGGCCTGGCGCCACCAGAAAGCCTGGCCCTCGCGGGCTAGCTGAGCGCCTGCTTCCAGCGCCGCTGGATCGCGCCCGAGGCGGCCGCGTCGAGCAGCTTGCGGAAGGTCGGGCAGTCCATGTGGTTCTCCTCCGGGCAGGCGGCGGCGTGGCGCAGGCCCTTGCTCATCGCCTTCAGGCGCCGCACCAGGGCGTCGATCTCGTCGGCGCGCGCGGCCAGCAGGGCGCGGTCGATGCGCGGCCCGCCGGGTGTGAACATGGCCCCGATGTCGTCCAGCGACAGCCCGGCCGCCTGGCCCAGCGAGATCAGCGCCAGCTGGTCCAGCACCTCCTTGCCGAAGGTACGGCGCAGGCCCTGCCGTCCGGTGGAGGCGATCAGACCCTTCTTCTCGTAATAGCGCAGCGCCGACGCCGCCATGCCGCTGCGTTTCGCGACTTCCGCGATATCCATCATCCACCCCTTGACTTGAAGTTGACTTCAACTCTTATAGTGCATTCCATCGGTCTCGTCGTCAACCGCGAAAGGAATGCACATGAACCTCTTCGAGCTCTTCGCCAGAGTGGTCCTGGTCGGCCTGGGCGCCACGCTGGTGATGGATGCCTGGCTGCTGCTGCTCCGGCGCCTGGGCGTGAAGACGCTCGACTTCGCGCTGGTCGGGCGCTGGGCCGGCCACCTGGCGCGCGGCCGCCTGGCCCACCCCGCCATCGCCCGCGCGGCGCCGGTGCGCGGCGAGCGCGCACTCGGCTGGGTCGTCCACTACGCCACCGGCCTGGCCTTCGCGGCCCTGCTGGTGGCATGGCGGGGGCCGGGCTGGCTCGCCGATCCCGGCCTGCTCCCCGCGCTGGCGCTCGGCGCCGCCACCGTGGCCGCGCCCCTGTTCCTGATGCAGCCCGCCATGGGCGCCGGCTTCGCGGCCTCGAAGACGCCAACCCCGCTGCGCAACTGCCTGCGCAGCCTGGCCAACCACTGCGTGTTCGGCCTTGGCCTCTACCTCGCAGCCCACGTCCTCGGCGCGCTGGCGCCTTGACTACCCACCCAAGGAGAAAACATGATTCCGAAAAAGTACGCCCCCCAGTTGTTCGCCTTCCTCCTGTCTGGCCAGATGTCGTTGGTGATCTCGGGACTGTCGACCTGGCGGGCGCTGGGCTGGGTGAGCGATTTTCCCAGCCTGTGGCTGGGCGCCTGGCTGACGGCCTGGCTGGTCGCCTTTCCGGCGGTGCTGCTGCTGTCGGCGCCCGCCAGGATCGCGGTGCGCCTGCTGACGAGCGCCGAAAACGACGGCTTGCGGTAAGCTTGCGCCCCGGGAGGAAATACATGAAACGCTTTGCACTGATACTGGGCCTGCTGGCCGCCGCATCCGCGCGCGCCGGCGCCGTGGAAACGCTGGAGACGCCCAACTACCTGGTCACGATCGAACAGCGCTGCGCCGAGGGCAACGTCACCTGCGACGACGTGGTCTACACCGGCAAGAGCAAGCGCTCCGGCAAGGCCATCACCCTGCGCGGAAAGACCCTGCATGCGACCTGCGCCGACGGCGTTACGCCCTGCCGCTTCCAGGGCTACCAGTTCCGCTCCGGCAAAGTGCGCTATATCGTCGGCGTCGACGGCAGCCTCACCGTCCAGCAGGGCAGCAAGACCCTGGTGAACGAGCGCGGCGAGTGGAAATAGGGCCGGCGCCTCAATCGGGCGCCAGCAGCTGCTCCAGGCGGCGCGGGTAGTGGTTGAGGAAGTCGCGCGTTACCGCGTAGTGCTCGGTGTCCTCGTAGGCCACCTCGGTGATGCCGGTGGCGTCGAAGGACAGGATCTTCGCGTTCGGGTAGGCCAGCAGGATCGGCGAGTGGGTCACGATGATGAACTGCGACTGCTGCTGCACCAGCTGGTGGATGGCGCTCAGCGCGGCCAGCTGGCGGTTGGGCGAGAGCGCCGCTTCCGGTTCGTCGAACAGGTACAGGCCCTGGCCGCGCAGCTTCTCGACCAGCACCGTGAGGAAGATCTCGCCATGCGAGCGCTCGTGCAGCTTGCGCTCGCCATAGCCAGTCGTCATGTCCATCTCGTCCAGGTAGGTCGCCACGTTGTGGAAGGATTCCGCGCGCAGGAAGTAGCCGTCGCGCGGGCGGCGCGGACTACGCGACATGCGGATGCGGTCGGCCAGCGCGGAGCCGGCCCCCGCCGTGTTCAGCAGGCGGTTGTTGATGGTGCCACCTTCGATCCCGAAACCCAGGGCCAGGGCGATCGCCTCGAGGATGGTCGACTTGCCGCTGCCGTTCTCGCCCACGAAGAAGGTGACGTCCGGGTGGAAGTCGATGCCGTGCAGGTCGCGCACGGCGGGGATGCTGAAGGGGTAGGCGTCGAAGTCCACATCGTCGCCGAAATCGGCGCGGATGCGCTGCAGGTAGGGCTTGGCGGCGGACAGGCTCATGGCCGACAGCATAGCGCATCGGCGCGCCGCGGGACCGGCGCGGTCCCGATTCATGACGGCTGCATGATGGCAGAAAACGCGGGACAAATGGCGCACCGGGCGATGCATAAACCTGGACAATACGGCATCCCCCTTCGACGAGGCCCGCCATGACATCCACGACGCCCGCACCGTCCGGTGCGCTGTCCAAGCGCAGAGGATGAAGCGCATCCCGAGGCCCGCGCCGCGCCTGCTGGCGCGGCCCGCCTGTCCCTGCGCCGCCGGCCAGCCATGGCAACGCGCGGCGGCGGGCGACCACCGGGACGCGCCGCCCAGGGTGGCCGGCGGACGGCCGCCCTTGCCATCCTGGCTGATCCCACGCCCCGAGCGGCCGGCGCCGCGTCCTTACCGCGCCGGCTGGTGCGCGCGCCGCCGGCGCGGTGCGGGGTTTACTTCAGCGCCCTGAACAGCTCTTCCAGCCTGTCCCTGGTGCCCGGAATGCGCTCCAGCTTCGGATAGCGCAGCCCCTCGCGGTAGTCGAGCGTGATGGTGCGCAGGTTGTTCCCCTTGCGCACCAGCAGTTCGATCGGCGCCTGGCCGTCCCTGGCCGCCTTGATCGCCGCCTTCAGCACCTCGCCCTTGTAGACCTTGTTGTTGACCGCCACGATGGTGGTGTTGGCCGCGAGGCCCGCGCGGAAGCCCACGCCGTCCCAGATCACGCCGGTCACGGTGCCGTCCTGGCGCACCGAGAAGCCCAGCGAATAGCTCAGGTCCGTGACGCGGTTGCGCTCGTCCGCGCCCTTGAGCAGTTCGGTCGGGGTGTCGGTGTAGACCAGCTTCCAGCCGGCGCGCGCCAGGCCGTCCAGCGGCGCGCCGGGGCCGTGGCCCTCCAGGCGGCTGCGCAGGAAGGGCGCCCAGTCGAACTTCTGGACCTTGTTCAGCGTCGCCACCACGTCCTCGAAGCCGTAGTACAGCGGATCGACGCGGCCGTTCTCGACGCCGAAGAAGGCGCGCGCGAAGTCGTCCAGCGAGCGCTTGTCGCCCGAGAGTTCGCGGATCTTGGTGTCGACGTCGAGCCAGATCAGCATGCCCTCGACGTAGTAGTCCTCGCTGCGCTGCCAGTTGCCCCAGCCGATCGGACGGCGGCCATTGATGATCGGGTCGTTCACCGTGTCCTGCACCGCGCGCCAGGCGCGGCCTTGCGTGTTGTCGTAGCGCGCCGCGTTCGCCGCCAGGGCGTCGCGCGCATAGGTCTGCGACACCAGGCCGGAGCGCGCCGCCAGCACCGCACCCCAGAACTGGGTCTGGCCTTCGTAGACCCACAACAGGCTGTTCTGCAGCGGGGTGTTGAAGTTGGGGACGTCCTGGCCGGCCGGGCGGCGGAACTTGCCGTTCCAGGAGTGCACGAACTCGTGCGGCAGCAGCTCGCGCCCGCCTTCGTTCTTGCTCCATTCGGTGAAGTAGCCCAGCTTGACGCCGTTCTCGCTCGACTGGTGGTGCTCGCGGCCGATGCCGCCGAATTCGTCCGAGATCGCGAACAGGAAATCGTAGTGCTTGTAGTGGTGCGAACCGAACAGCTTCAGCGCCTGCTCGACCATCGTGCGGTGCAGGGCGATCTGCTCGGGCTTGGCATCCAGGTTCTCGGGATTGTCGGCCACGATGTTCAGGGCCACCGGAGCCTTGGCGCCCGGCGCCAGGTCGATGCGCTTGAAGTGGCGGCCGGCGAAGATCGGCGAGTCGACCAGGGTCTCGAGGTCGTGCGGCTTGAAGCGCACCTCGTCGCCGCGCCGCTCCTCGGTCGCGAGCGCGGTGGCGTACTGCCAGCCGGCCGGGAAGGTCACGCTGGGCTGCACCGTGATGCGGCGCGCGTGGTAGCCGGCCGGGTAGAGCAGCACCGATTGCCACTGCACGCCGAGGATGTCGTCGGTCATGGTGATGCGGCCCTGGCTGGCGTCCAGCGGCGACAGGAACTGGTATTCCGCTTCCAGCATCGTCGCGCCTTCCGGCACCGTGAGGTGGAAGGCGTAGACGTTGACCGGATCGCGAGTCCAAGCGACCGGCTTGCCGCCCGCGCTGAACTTCAGGCCCGCGAGCTGGGTCAGCGGGATGTTCGGCCCGTGGTTGCCCGGCGCCCACTGCGGATAGAGCAGGGTGAGCGGACCGGGCCGCACCGGCAGCGACATGCGCATGCGGAAGATCTGCTGCGAGAGATTGCTCGCGTCGACGTTCACCATGATGGTGCCGGGATAGGCGGCCGTGCCCACGGCGGGGACGGCGGCCTGGGCCGGCAGGGTGAGCGCGAGGGCGAGGGCAAGGGCGCCTGCCGGACGGGCGGCGCGCGCGAGGAAACGGCGGGTTGCGGTCATGGTTCGACGAGTGGGGAAGGGCAAACGGCCGAGTGTAGCACGCTGGGAAAGTGAAAATTCCACCAGGCTAGGATGCAAATAAAATTTGCAAAAGAGGCTTTAAAACCATATTTTGCATACCTTGAAAATCGAAATACATGGCTTTAGATTGGACTCAACGGATGCTCCCAGGAGGTCCGTCAACTTATCGCTTACTTTGAAAAGGATAGTCATCATGCGTACTTTTGATCTCACCCCGCTGTACCGTTCCGCCATTGGTTTCGATCGTCTGGCCAGCCTGCTCGAGCAGCGCGCCGAGCCGAGCTACCCTCCGTACAACATCGAACTGGTGAGCGAAGACAAGTACCGCATCGTGATGGCCGTCGCCGGCTTCAGCCGCGACGAAATCGAGATCGTGACCGAGCGTGACAGCCTGCACGTCACCGGCCGCAAGCAGAAGGACGAGGTGCAGCGCACCTACCTGCACCGCGGCATCGCAGCGCGCGATTTCGAACAGCGCTTCCAGCTGGCCAACCACGTGAAGGTCACCAGCGCCGCCTTCGACAACGGCATGCTCACCATTGAACTGGTGCGTGAAGTGCCGGAAGCCCTCAAGCCGCGCAAGATCGCGATTGCGGATGCGTTCGGCAACACCGGCAATGTCCAGGCGCTGGAGCAACGCGACGCCGCCTGAACCTGAGGTGATCGCAACGGAAGTCAATTAAAAGCAGGGCGCTCGCGGTAGGGGGCGCCCTTTTTTACGCCTGGAGGCTTGCAAAACCTGCAAGATGACGATGGATGAGGCAACCCGAGCTTAAGCCGGCTTTAAGACGGACGCTTGCCAACTTAAGCATGGTCTAAGGCGCGTGCGGGAAACTACCTCCATCGATAAGCCAACATCATCGACAACAATATTTCAATCAGGAGCCCATCCATGTCCAACGAAGGTGTCACTGCCATCACTGCCAAACGTCTGACGCTGGCCCTGTGTGCCGCAGGCGTCATTGGCGGAGCGGTCGGTGCAATCGCCGTCAACCACAATAACGTCGCAGCCGAAGCCGCGCCCGCCGTCGCCGCCGCACCTGCGCCGGCCGCCGCGCCCGCAGCCCCCGCCGCTGCGCCCGCGTCGACGGTCACCCTTCCTGATTTCACGCGCATCGCCGCCCAGAACGGCAAGGCGGTGGTCAACATCCGCGTCGTCGGCAGCACCAAGACCTCCCAGCGCGGCATGCCGCCGGGACTGGATCCGCGTCATCCGTTCTATGAATTCTTCCGACAGTTTCAGGACCCGCGCTATGGCGGCGGTCGTGAGACTCCCGTTTTCGGCGCCGGATCGGGCTTCATCGTAAGCCCGGACGGCGTCATCCTGACCAACGCCCACGTGGTGCAAGGCGCCGACGAAGTGACCGTCAAGCTGCAGGACCGCCGCGAATTCCGCGCCAAGGTCCTGGGCACCGACCCCCGCACCGACGTGGCCGTGCTGAAGATCGACGCCAAGGGCCTGCCGGTGGCGCCGGTCGGCAAGTCGCGCTCGCTGCTGGTGGGCGAGTGGGTGCTGGCCATCGGTTCGCCCTATGGCCTGGAAAGCACCGTCACCGCCGGCGTGGTGAGCGCCACCGGCCGCTCGCTGCAGGACGGCGTGGTGCCCTTCATCCAGACCGACGTGGCGGTCAACCCGGGCAACTCGGGCGGTCCGCTTTTCAACACCCGTGGCGAAGTGGTGGGCATCAATTCGCAGATCTACAGCCAGACCGGTGGCTACCAGGGCCTCTCGTTCGCGATCCCGATCGACCTCGCAGTCAAGATCAAGGACCAGATCGTGGCCACCGGCAAGGTGCAGCACGCCAAGCTCGGCGTGAGCGTGCAGGAAGTCGGCCAGGCCTTCGCCGACTCCTTCCGCCTGGAGTCGCCGGAAGGCGCCCTGATCTCCAGCGTCGAGCGCGGCGGTCCGGCCGAGCGCGCCGGCCTGAAGTCGGGCGACGTGATCCGCCGCGTGAACGGCCAGGCCATCGTGTCCTCGGGCGACCTGCCGAGCATCATCGCCCTGGCCAAGCCGGGCGAGCGCGTCAGCCTGGACGTCTGGCGCGACGGCAAGCTGGTGCGGGTCGAGGCCACCCTGGGCGACGCCGCCAAGGGCGCGCGCCGCGGCGCCGAGGAAGAACTGGCCGAGGCGCCGGTCGACGCCGGCGGGAAGCTGGGCCTGGTCCTGCGTCCGCTCGAGCCGGTCGAGCGCCGCCAGGTCGGCATCGCCTCGGGTCTCGTGATCGAGGACGCCTCGGGCGCCGCCGAGAACGCGGGCATCCTGCCGGGCGATGTGCTGATTGCGATTAACGGCCGGCCGGTCAGCTCGGTCGACCAGGTCCGCGACATGGTGGGAAGGTCCACCAAGTCTGTGGCCTTGCTGGTTCAGCGCGGGAGTGACAGAATCTTCATTCCAGTGCGGATCGGTTAAGGAAGCGTAGCGTCCTCGACCCGCTGGTTTCAAGAACGGGGAATTCATGCGGCTATTGCTGGTGGAAGACGATACGATGATCGGCGAAGTAGTGCTCGACCTGTTAAGGGCCGAGCACTACGCCGTCGATTGGGTCAAGGATGGCGAGATGGCCGACACGGCCCTCATGCAAAACCAGAACTATGACCTGGTCCTGCTCGACCTTGGGCTCCCGCGCAAGGACGGGCTGGACGTGTTGCGCGCCATGCGCGCCCGCAAGGACCGCACCCCGGTGCTGGTCGCCACCGCGCGCGACTCGGTGGCCCAGCGCATCGCCGGACTGGACGCCGGCGCCGACGACTACGTCCTCAAACCCTACGACCTCGACGAGCTGCTGGCGCGCATCCGCGCGCTGCTGCGGCGCGCCGCCGGCCGCGCCGAGCCGGTGTTCGAGTACAAGAACATCTCGGTCAACCCGGCCACCCGCGAAGTGCTGGTGGACGGCAATCCGGTCTCGCTCTCGGCGCGCGAATGGGCGGTGCTGGAAGCCCTAGTGGCCCGCCCCGGCGCGGTGCTGTCGCGCGCCCAGCTCGAGGAAAAGCTGTACAGCTGGCGCGACGAAGTCTCCAGCAACGCGGTCGAAGTCTATATCCACGGCCTGCGCAAGAAACTGGGCAGTGACCTGATCCAGAACGTGCGCGGGGTCGGCTACATGGTGCCCAAGGCATGAAAGTCACCCACTCGCTGCGCGGACGCCTGCTGTGGTTCCTGCTGGCGGCGATCACCATCGCGGCCCTGGCCCAGGCCTCGATCGCCTACCGCACCGCGCTGCACGACGCCGACCAGATCTTCGACTACCACATGCAGCAGATGGCGCTCTCGCTGCGTTCCGGCACGCCGCTCTCGAACACCGAGGTGCGCGAGCGCATGGAAGCCAATGCCGAAGGCGGCGGCAACGACGACATGGTGGTGCAGATGTGGTCCCCGGACGGGGTCCAGATGTTCCACAGCGTCTCGCGCGCGCGCCTGCCGCAGCGCGCGGTGCTGGGCTTTTCCAACGTCAAGGCCAACGGCACCGTCTACCGCGTGTTCTCGATCCAGACCGCGAACCAGACCGTGCAGGTGGCCCAGGACCTCGCCGTGCGCCGCAACATGGCGGGCAACCTGGCCCTGCGCACCCTCGGCCCGATCGCGGTCATGATGCCGATCCTGATGCTGGTGGTGTGGTGGGTGGTGAGCGGCTCGCTCGAACCGGTGGCGCGGGTCCGTTCCCAGGTCGCTTCGCGCCAGGCGGACGACCTGTCGCCGGTGTCCGAAGCCGGCTTGCCCGACGAGGTGAGGCCGCTGGTGCAGGAACTGAACCTGCTGTTCGGGCGCGTGCGCACCGCCTTCGACGCCCAGCAGAATTTCGTGGCCGACGCCGCGCACGAGCTGCGCACGCCGCTGGCCGCGCTCAAGCTCCAGGCCCAGAGCCTGGACCGCGCCGACAACCCCGACGCGCGCAAGCTGGCGGTGGCGCGCCTGACCGCCGGCATCGACCGCGCCACCCGCCTGGTCGAGCAGCTGCTGGTGCTGGCGCGCCAGGAAGCCAGCGCCGCCGGCGGCGCCGCCACCCGTCCGGTCGACCTGTCCGACCTGGCGCGCCGCACCGTGGCCGACCTGGCCGGCGTGGCCGCCGCCAAGGGCGTGGACGTGGGCGTGCAGCAGGCAGACGCGGCCAGCGTGGACGGCCAGCCGGACGCCCTGCAGATCCTGCTGCGCAACCTGGTGGACAACGCGATCAAGTACACGCCCGCCGGGGGCACCGTCGACATCTCGGTGCTGGCCGAGGGCGACACGGTAGTGGTGCGGGTGGAGGACAGCGGCCCCGGCATCCCGGTCGAGGAACGTGAGCGCGTGTTCGACCGCTTCTACCGCGTGGCCGGCAGCGAGGCCGCCGGCAGCGGCCTGGGGCTGGCCATCATCAAGGCCATCGCCGAGCGGCACGGGGCCACGCTCACGCTCGGCCAGTCGGAGCGGCTGGGCGGCCTGGCGGCCAGCGTGGCCTTCAAGGCTTAGGAGTCCGGCAACCGAGCTGGCGGTAGCGCTTGCGCAGCGCCAGCAGGTCTTGCTGGATCGATTCGACCATGGCGCCGCCGGCGCGGCGCTCGACCCGCTCGCTGTCCTGGATCGCTTCCTTCAGGCCGCGGCACGCGCGCCGCGCTCCCGCCTCAGGACGCTTCTTGCGCGCCAGCGCGTTCGGACCCGGCGCACTGGCCGCCGGGCAGGCCTGCAGGCCGCATTCGCGCCTGGTCTCGGTGTGTGCGGCGCGCGTCCCGACGGCGGCGCAAAAAAGCAGCAGGCCGCCGGCGAGCAGGCCGGCAGCCTTGTATGTGGCTGGGGTAGTGATGGTGGTCTCCGCTGTTATTGACTGCTTATCGCGTATCGGCTCCGGCGGCGTCTGCGCGCCGATCGAAGCGCAGCAGAATACTCCAGTTCAATGCGCCGTGTTGTCATCAATTGTCACGACCGGCGGCGCGGCGGCAGTCGCGGTAGAATCGCAGGTTTTGGCGTGCGAACGCCTGCGGGAACAACGAGGAAACGATGAAGAAACTGGCAGTGGTAATGGGCGCGCTGGCGGCGGCGGGACAGGTCGCGGCGCAGGACGTCGTCAAGATCGGCCATGCGGCCGCGGTCACCGGTCCGGTGGCCTACTTCGGCAAGGACACCGAGAACGGCGCGCGCATGGCGATCGAGGCCCTGAACGCGCGTGGCGTGAGCATCGGCGGCAAGAAGGTGAAGTTCGAGCTGCTGGCCGAGGACGACGGCGGCGACCCCAAGCAGGCCACCACCGTGGCCCAGAAGCTGGTCGACGCGAAGATCCACGGGATGGTCGGCCACGAGACCTCGGGCACCACGATTCCGGCCTCGAAGATCTACCACGCGGCCGGCATCCCGCAGGTCTCGCCCTCGAGCACCAGCCCGAAGTACACCCAGCAGGGTTTCAACACCACCTTCCGCGTGGTGGCCAACGACGTGCAGCTCGGCCAGGCGCTGGGCCGCTATGCGCTCGCCGGCATGCAGGCCAAACGCGTCGCCGTGGTGGACGACCGCACCGCCTACGGCCAGGGCCTGGTGAGCGAATTCTCCAGGAGCCTGCAGCAGCAGGGCGGCCAGGTGGTGGCGCGCGAGTTCACCCACGACAAGGCGACCGATTTCTCCGCCATCATCACCCGCATCCGCAGCAGCAAGCCGGACCTGGTCTTCTTCGGCGGCATGAGCGCCACCGCCGGCCCCATGCTGCGCCAGATGAAGCAGCTCGGCATGAACGTGCGCATGATGGGCGGCGACGGCATCTGCTCGGACGAGATCCACAAGCTCTCGGGCGGCACCATGGCCGACGGCCAGGTGGTGTGCGCCGAAGCGGGCGGCGTGCAGGGCGAGGCCAAGGCCGGCATGGACAAGTTCCGCGCCGACTACAAAAAGCGCTTCGGCATCGACGTCCAGATCAACGCGCCCTATGCCTACGACGCCGTGATGATCCTGGCCGAAGCGATGGTCAAGGCGGGTTCCCCGGCGCCGGCCAAGTATCTGCCGGTGCTGGCAAAGATCCAGTACAAGGGCGTGACCGGCCCGATCGCCTTCGACGCCAAGGGCGACATCCGCGACGGCACCATCACCCTGTACGGCTTCAAGGGCGGCAAGCGCACTGTGCTCACCGTGACCAAGTGAGTCAGCCGACCAGGTATTCGCGCGCCATCGCGCGCGCCCGGTGCAGGCGGCTTTTCGCGGCCGCCGTGCTCAGGCCGAGCGCCTCGGCGATCTCGGCGATGCTGTATTCCTCGAAGTCGCGCAGCAGGATGATCTCGAGGTAGTCGCGCGGCAGGCTCTCGAGCGTATTCACCAGCTCCAGCTTCAGCGCCGCGTCGTCGTGGGCGGCGAGCCAGCGTTCGGCGCGCTCGTCGTCATAGGGGTCGTAATCCAGCATGCGCCGGCCCAGGCGCCGGCATTCGCGCTGCACCACCTTGAACAGCCAGCCCGAGAAGGCCGCCAGCGCGCGCACCGAGCTGAGGCGGCGCGACAGCACCAGCAGGGCTTCCTGCACCGCGTCGTCGACGTCGCTGATCAGGCAGGAGCGCTGCGCATAGCGCCGGATGTCGGGCTGGCAGACCTGCAACAGCCGGTCGAGCGCAGCCGGGTCGCCCCGGTGCGCGGCATCCAGCAGCGGCAGGTAGCGTTCAGGAAGCGCCATGTTTTTTTGCCTTGTCCAGGCGCCGGCCGACCATGGCGCAGGCCGGGCAGAAGCCGAACAGGCCCGAGGCCACGATGCCGGCCGCGCCGAGGGCGAGCGCGACCCCGGCCAGGCCGCCGATGCCCAACAGGCCAATGGCGATCGCCACCAGGCCAGCCACCACGCGCAGCACGCGCTCTCCATTCGGGACATTCTTCACATAGAACATTCTGCACTCCTTTTCGTTAACGGGTGAGGACCATCCTCGCCAGCTAAGAGGGGCGGGCAGTGCAAAAGGATTCGCGCTGCGCAAAATATTTTTTGCGGGCCCGGGCCGCGCCGCCGGGAGGCAGCCCGGCGCGCCTTCAGTCGCGCTCGGGGGCGCCCAGCGGGAACAGGTGGCGGAAGGGGCGGGCTTCCTCGACCGCGCGGGCGAACGAGGGGCGCGCCAGCAGGCGCGCGCGGTAGGCGCGCAGCACCGGATAGCTGGCCGCAATGGGGTGCACCCAGTCGGCGTAGAACAGCGAAGGCGCGGCGGCGCAGTCGGCCAGCGTGAAGTCCGCGCCGGCGGCCCAGTCGCGGCCGGCCAGGTGGCGGTCGAGCCAGGCGTAGGCGAGTTCCAGCTTCTTGACGCCGTGTGCCATCCATTCCTCGCGCCTGGCCGGGTCCCCGGTCAGCGCGCCGTCGACCGCGCGCTGCACCGGCGTCATCACGTGCAGGTCGAAGTAGCGGTCGAGGAAACGCACCTCGAGGGCCGTGGTCGGATCCTCGGGGATAAGGCGCACCGGGCCCGGCCGGCTCAGTTGCAGGTGCTCGATGAAGATGCTGGTCTCGGGCAGGGCGCGGCCCTCGTCCACCAGCACCGGGAATTTACGCATCGGCCAGTGGGCCAGCCACTCCTGCACGTGCTGCGGACGGTCCGGCGCGACGCAGCGGAACTCGAAGGGGATGGCGTTCTCGTAGAGGGCGACCAGCGCCTTCTGGGTATAGGACGAGAAGGGGTGGCCGTACAGGATCAGGGGCATTGCCAGGGTCTCCTTGAACTAGTTGTAATTTGCAAGCGGTTGTACGATAGCTTGACTACTTGTATATTGCAAGTAGTTTATGAAGGAGTAACCCGTGTCCCAATGCATGCGTTCCGGCTGTCCCATCAATCTTACGCTCGAACAGCTGGGGGACCGCTGGAGCCTGATCGTGATCCGCGACCTCATGTTTGGCAACCGCCGCAGCTATGGCGAGCTGCTGGCGCAGAGCGAGGAGGGGATCGCGTCGAACATCCTGTCCGACCGCCTGAAGCGGCTGGTGAACGCCGGGCTCTTGAGCCGCGCGCCGGATCCGGCGCACAAGCAGAAGGGCATCTACAGCCTCACTGAGCCGGCGATCCAGCTGCTGCCGCTGCTGGCGCACATGGGCGCCTGGGGACGGCGGCATACGCAGCCGAGCCGCGAGCTGTCGGTGCGCGCCGAGCTGCTGGAAGCGGGCGGGCCGGCCCTGTGGGAAGCCTTCATGGAAGAACTGCGCCACCTGCACCTGGGCGCGCCGCGGCCGGCGCGCTCGGTGTTCCGCGAACTGCAGAAAGCCTATCGGGACGCGCTGGCCTGAGCGCGCGCCTGTCTCAGGCGTCCTGGCGGCGCACCGTGCCGTCCAGCGCGCCGAAGCTGTCCATGGGGCAGGCGGCGCAGCGCTCGTGCCTGCAGAAGCGGCACACCGTCATCGCCGAGGTGGCATCGCTCGGCAGGGCCAGCAGCATCTTTTCCAGCAAGCCGTCGAGGAGTGTGCGTTCGGAGGCGTCCAGGCGCCCCAGCAGCGGTTCGAGCGCTTCGGCGCGAATCGCCAGCAGGGCGGTGCGTTCGGCCTGACCTGCCTCGGTGAGGTGGATGGCCACGGCGCGCCGGTCGGTAAGCGCCGCGCGCCGCTCCGCGTAGCCCGCCTCGATCAGGCGGTCGACCAGGCGCACCGTGCCAGGATGGCTGAGCCTCAGGACCTTGCCCAGCCGGTCGATGCTCAGCCCTGCCGCGCTGCCGATCACAATGATCGCCCCCAGCGCCTCGCCGCCCAGCGCGCTGCGCTCACCCATGGCCGTGCGCACCCGATCCGACACGCCGGTGGCGAAGGCCGTGATCAGGTTACCCAAACGTGCATTTTCATCGTCCATACAGCCTCCCCGGAAAACTGCTATTATATGTGTGCGTCATGCATATAACAAGCCATGAAGCATCGATGCCGGGCAAAGCTTCCGGTTCCATCCATTCGGCCGTCATGGCCACACTTGTCTCTATAGGAATACCTATGCAACAGCATCTCCATCTCACCGCTCCCGCCACGCCCAAGCTCGGGCTCCAGGATTCCGCCAGCCTGCTGCGCTGGGCGCTGGTCATTGTTTTCCTCTGGTTCGGCGGCATGAAGTTCACCCAGTACGAGGCAGCGGGGATCGCGCCCTTCATCGCCAACAGTCCCTTCATGAGCTGGCTGCACGCCGGTTTCGGCGTGGACGGCGCCAGCGCCTTCATCGGCGTGCTCGAACTGTCGACGGCGGCCGCGCTGGCGCTGGGCGCCTGGCACCGCGGGGCGGCGGTCCTGGGCGCGCTGATGTCGAGCGCCACCTACGCGATCACGCTGACCTTCTTCGCGACCACGCCTGGCGTTGCCGAACCCACTGCGGGCGGCTTCCCGGCGATCTCGGCGCCGATCGGCCAGTTCCTGCTGAAGGATCTGGTGCTCCTGGCCGCTTCGCTGGTCCTGCTGCAATCGGCCGTGTCGGCCTTGCGTTTGCGCCGCGCCTGAAGCCGGCGCCAGGGCAGGGGCGAAACGCTCCTGCACCGCCCTCTTCGACACCTGGTCGGCGTGGCGGCGTGTTCGATGTGGGGGAGGAAAAGACGGAGCGGACGGCGCCGCCCCGTGTCTGGATCGGGTGGGAAGCATCGCCCGGGAGCCGGCAGCGGCTCCCGGGATCAGGCCATCAGAACTTGTGCGACAGGCGTGCGAACACCGCCGCGCCGTTCAGGCCGAACTGCACGCTCTCGTACTTGAAGCCGTTGTCGGTTTCGTTCGGATCCTGCGTCGTCGGCTTGACGTCGAAGATGTTGGTGCCGCCCACGGTCAGCTTGGTCTTCTCGGTGAAGGCCCAGGTGAAGGACAGGTCGGCCGAGGTCTTCGCTTCGTAGCGCTGGTTCGGCACCGGCGGGCCCGAGAAGGTGCCCAGGGTCTGCGGACCGAAGTGGATGATGCGCAGCGAGGTCTCGAACTTGGCCAGGCTGTAGTCGAAGCCCAGGGTGGCCTTGCGGCGCGGCGCGCCTTCTTCGATGAACAGGCGCTCGCGCTCGGACAGCAGCACGTCCTCGAAACCGGCCAGCGCCGCAGGCGCCTTCACGCGCTGCACTTCGGTCTTGCTGAAGTTCACCGCCAGGAAGGTGTTCAGGCGTCCGGCGCCCAGGTTGGCGCGGTTCGACACGGTCAGGTCCAGGCCCTGGGTCTTGGTGTCCACCGAGTTCACGAAGAACTGCGCCTGGCCCACGCCCAGCTGTTGCAGGGTGGCGCCCAGCGCCGGGTAGTTGTCGGCGTCGAAGCGGCCCGACAGCACGATGCGGTCGTCGATGTCGATGCGGTACAGGTCGGCCGTCACCGAGGTCGACTGGGTCGGCGACCAGGTCACGCCGGCGGTGAAGCTCTTCGATTCCTCGTCCTTCAGCTGCGGGATGCCGGCGGCGTTGGCCACGCGGCCGCCGTTCGGCGCCAGCACCACGTCCAGCGGCTGGCCGCTGACGAAGTCGGTGAAGGTGGACGAGAAGTAGACCTGCTGCAGCGACGGGGCGCGGAAGCCGGTGCTGGCCGAGGCGCGCAGCAGCACGCTCGGGTTGACGCGGTAGGCGCCGGCGATCTTGCCGGTGGTGGTCGAGCCGAAGTCCGAGTAGCGCTCGTGGCGCAGCGCGGTCTGCACCTTAAA
The DNA here is from genome assembly GCF_002007115.1 of Massilia sp. KIM. Lineage (NCBI taxonomy): Bacteria > Pseudomonadati > Pseudomonadota > Betaproteobacteria > Burkholderiales > Oxalobacteraceae > Massilia > Massilia sp. KIM. Next base: position 1,098,071 of record NZ_MVAD01000002.1, read on the forward strand.
GCGGTCGGTCAGGTCGGTCTCGATGTCGATGTAGGCCGCGCTGCTGTGACGGTCGCTGTCGGTGGCGTCGCCCGGCTGGAAGCCCGGGAAGCCCTGGCTGCCGGCGTTGCCGCCGAAGCCCACGCCGTCGGCGTCGATGTAGGAGCCCGGTTCGCCGGCGAAGATCTTGTAGTTCTCGCGGCGGTGCTCGAGGCCGAAGGCCACGTTCATGCCCTGGGCCACGCCGCTGTAGAAGCGGCTGAAGTCCAGGTTGGTGGTCGCCTGGCGGAACGAGAAGCCGCCCGCGTCGAAGGCGCTGGCGCTGACGCCCTTGCCGCCGTTGATCAGGTCCAGGTTGGCGATCGAGGCGTTCAGGGTGTTGTTGATGTTGTACATCAGGCGGTTGTAGCCGTAGGTCTGCGACAGGTCGGCGTTCCATTCGCCCACCTGCCAGCGGTAGCCCACGGTGCCCCAGCGGTCGTCCACCTCGCCGTCGATGAAGGGCACGAAGCCGTTCGGGTACATGGCTTCCGAGTTGCGCGAGGGGATGTCGTCCGAACCCACGCCGCCGCGTGCGAAGGCCGCCGACGAGGCGTCGCGCTTCTGCGCGCCGGCGGTGAAGTAGAACTTGCCCGGACCGGTCGGGAATTCGCCGTTCAGGTAGATGGTCTGGTTCTCGGCCTTGGTGTCGCCGATGATGCGCGGGTTGCCCGGCTCCGAGCGGTTGGAGCGGCCGCGGTCGTAGTATTCGCCGGTGATGCCCAGCACGCCGCCCGCCACGGCCACGCCGCAGTAGGCCGAGGCCAGCCAGTTCTCGCCGTCGCCTGCGGTGTACTGGCCGTAGCCGAGCACCGACTCACAGCCCAGGTTCTTCTTCAGTTCGATGTTGATCACGCCCGCGATCGCGTCCGAGCCGTATTGCGCGGCGGCGCCGTCGCGCAGCACCTGCACGTTGCGGATTGCCAGCAGCGGGATCGCGTTCATGTCGGTGCCCGTGTTGCCGCGGTTGCGCGCGCCGAACAGGTTCACCAGCGCCACGGTGTGGCGGCGCTTGCCGTTGACCAGCACCAGGGTCTGGTCCGAGCCCAGCCCGCGCAGGGCGGCCGAGTCGATCAGGTCGGCGCCGTCGGCGCCGGTCTGGCGGGTCGAGTTGAACGAAGGCGAAATATTGGTCAGGGCCTGTGCGAGGTCGAATTGACCGCCCTGTTCAGCTGCCTTGGTCATGGGGATGAAGTCGACCGGCACCGGGGTGTCGGTCGAGGACGCGTTGCCGACGCGGCGCGAGCCGACCACGTTGACGGTATTGATGTCGCTGGCGGCCGGCGCGGCGCTTTGCGCATGGACGCTGGCGGGAAGAAGCGCGGCGAGGGCGGTGGCGCCGTAGAGGGCCAGCATCAGCGACTGGGGAATCGATTTGAGTTTGAGCACAGATTTTCTCCGGTGGAAAGATTGGATATTAATCAAATGACTCACCAGTCACCATGGCTATGTAGCATTAACACAACGTTGTATTGCTATAACCATTTGTATTCGACCAAGGAGCGACACACCGCGACAAACGGCGACAATTTTTCAGCGGTCCCGGGCGAGATCGGCGCGGCCGCCGACGAAGACCTTGCCGCCCTCCACGCGGGTGCGGATCAGGCAGTCGCGCCCGGTGGCCCGGCCCTGCAGCAGGGTGATGCCCCGGCCCAGCAGCACGCTCAGGGCGCCGGCGGCGACCCCGGTGGCGCTGTCCTCGAGGCGCGGGTCGAGGTGGTTGAAGTTGCGGCCTTCGTAGCTGCCGTCCGGGCGCGCGCAGTAGACGTACAGGCCGTTCACGCCCGCCTCCTTGCCCCAGGCGGTGATCGCGGCGAGATCGGGCGCCAGGCCATGCAGGGTGGCGGCGTCGTCGACCTGCACCAGCAGCTTGGGGCTGCCGACCGAGGCGACCCGCGGCGGGGCCACCGGCGTGAAGCCGGGTGCGTCCAGCAGGCGCGCGAGCAGGCCTTGGGGCAGGTCCGGTTGCACGAGCTCTTGCGGCTCCAGTTGCACGAAGACCTCGTCCTCGATGCGCGACAGGCCGAGCGCCTGGCCGCGCTGCGCGGTGCTGACGAGAAGGGTGGCGGCTCCGGCATCGCGCGCGAACAGCACCCGCGCCGCCGCCAGCGTCGCATGCAGGCACAGGGGGCTGCGTGTGTGCGGATAGTAGAAGTCGACCACGCCGGCCACGCCGTCTTGCGGCGAAGGATCGATCCACACGCAGGTGGTGTCGCGCTCGCGGGCCAGCGCCTGGCGCGCCTCGATCGGCGAGGCGTCGTCCTCGATCACCAGGGCCGGATTGCCTAAGCCTTCGGGCCGGCCGAAGCAGTGCAGGGCGTGGATCTTCATCGCGTTTTCCTTGTCGTGCGGAGTGTCGGTTATACTGTGTTTTTATACAGTAGTTTGTCGATTACTCAAGGATTGTAGCCCAGCCGTGCCCGAGCCGATGTCCACCGCTTCCTCCAACCTTCCCCCGGGTCTGCCGCCGAGTCTGCCCCCGAATCTGCCCCAAGTCCTGCCGCAGTACGCGGAGCTGTTCTGCCTCTCGAACTTCTCCTTCCTGCAGGGCGCCTCGCACGCGGAGGAACTGGTGATGCGCGCGGTGCAGCTCGGCTACTCGGCCCTGGCCCTGACCGACGAATGCTCGCTGTCGGGCGTGGTGCGCGCCCATGGCGAGGCGAAGAAGGCCGGCCTGCCGCTGGTGATCGGCGCCCACTTCCACCTGAAGGAGCGCGACGGCAGCCCGGCCCTGTCCCTGATCCTGCTGGCCCAGAACCGCAACGGCTACGGCAACCTGTCCGAGCTGATCACCCTCGGACGCATGCGCGCCGACAAGGGCGAGTACTTCCTCACCCCGGAAGACCTGGCCGAACCGGGCGGCGACTACGCCCACCTCAAGCACATGCCGGACTGCCTGGCGATCCTGCTGCCCGCCTATCCAGGTCACGAGGCCCGGGACCTCGACCGCCTGCACCGCCAGGCCGCCTGGATGGCGACCACCTTCCCGGGGCGCGCCTGGCTCGGCCTGGTGCTGCTGCACCGCGCCTTCGACGAAGCCCACCGCGCCACGGTGGAGGAGGTGGGCTGGCAGCACGGCTTGCCGATCACGGCCCTCGGCCACGTGGTGATGCACGTGCGCTCGCGCAAGCCGTTGCAGGACACGCTCACCGCCACCCGCCTCGGCAAGCCGGTGGCCGACTGCGGCTACGGCCTGGCCCAGAACGCCGAGCAGCACCTGCGCGCGCGCCTGCGCCTGGCCAACATCTACAGCCGCGAGGCGCTCGAAGAGACGGTGCGCATCGCGCGCCTGTGCACCTTCTCGCTGGACGAGCTGCGCTACGAATACCCGGACGAGGTGGTGCCGGCCGGGCACGACGCCAGCAGCTACCTGCGCCAGGAAACCTATATCGGCGCGCACCGGCGCTTCCGCGACGGCATCCCGGCCAAGGTGCAGGCAAAGATCGAGCACGAACTGGGCCTGATCGCCGAGATGAAGTACGAGCACTACTTCCTCACGGTGTACGACATCGTGCGTTTCGCGCGCTCGCAGCACATCCTGTGCCAGGGGCGGGGCTCGGCCGCCAACTCGGCGGTGTGCTACTGCCTCGGCATCACCGAGGTCGACCCGGCGCGCGCCAGCCTGCTGTTCGAGCGCTTCATCTCGAAGGAGCGCAACGAGCCGCCCGACATCGACGTCGACTTCGAGCACCAGCGGCGCGAAGAGGTGATCCAGTACATCTACGGCAAGTACGGGCGCCGGCGCGCGGCCCTCGCGGCGGTGGTGATCAGCTACCGGCCCAAGAGCGCGCTGCGCGACAGCGGGCGCGCGCTCGGCATCGACCTGGCCATCGTCGAGAAGGTGGCCAAGACCCATCACTGGTTCGACAGCCGGGCCGACCTGGTCGGGCGCCTGGCCGAGTGCGGGCTGGACCCGGAAGCGCCGCTGTCGCAGCAATGGGCCACCCTGGCCGAGCAGCTGCTGAACTTCCCGCGCCACCTGTCCCAGCACCCGGGCGGCTTCGTGATCGCCCAGGGCAAGCTGTCGCGCCTGGTGCCGATCGAGAACGCCGCCATGGCCGAGCGCAGCGTGATCCAGTGGGACAAGAACGACCTCGAGGAACTGGGCCTGATGAAGGTCGACGTGCTCGCCCTGGGCATGCTGTCGATGCTGCGGCGCGGCCTGGAACTGGTGGGCCAGCGCCACGGCAATGTGTTCGAGATGCAGGACATCCCGGCCGACGACGTGGCCACCTACGACATGATCTGCGCCGCCGACACGGTGGGCGTGTTCCAGATCGAGTCGCGCGCCCAGATGAGCATGCTGCCGCGCATGCAGCCGCGCGAGTTCTACGACCTGGTGATCGAGGTGGCGGTGGTGCGGCCCGGCCCGATCCAGGGCGGCATGGTCCATCCCTACCTGCGCCGCCGCCAGGGCATCGACCCGGTGCACTACCCGAGCCCCGAGATGAAGGTGGCGCTGGAGCGCACCCTGGGCGTGCCGATCTTCCAGGAGCAGGTGATGCAGGTGGCGATCCTGGGCGCCGGCTTCACGCCGGGCGAGGCGGACCAGCTGCGGCGCGCGATGGCGGCCTGGAAGCGCAAGGGCGGCCTGGACAAGTACTACGACCGCATCGTCAACGGCATGCTGGAGCGCGGGTATGACCTAGCCTTCGCCGAATCGATCTTCAGCCAGATCCAGGGCTTCGGCGAATACGGCTTTCCCGAGTCGCACGCGGCCAGCTTCGCGCTGCTGGCCTATGCCAGCTCCTGGCTCAAGTGCCACGAGCCGGCGGCCTTCCTGTGCGCGCTGCTCAACAGCCAGCCGATGGGCTTCTACAGCCCCTCGCAACTGGTGCAGGACGCGCGCCGCCACGGCATCGAGGTGCGGCCGGTGGACGTGGCGATCAGCGGCTGGGATTCGAGCCTGGAGGAGTACGACCCGGTCGACCGCGCGCGCCAGCCGGCGGTGCGCCTGGGGCTGTCGCTGCAGCGCGGCTTGAGCCGCGAGGTGGCCGAGCGCATCGAGGACGCGCGCGCGATCCGTCCCTTCGAGAGCGTGGCCGACCTGGCGCGGCGCGCGCGCCTGGACCGGAGCGACCTGCAAGTGCTGGCGGCGTCCAATGCGCTGCGCTCGCTGGCCGGGCACCGGCGCGAGGCCTTGTGGGCGGCGGTGGGGGCGGCGCCGGACCGCGACCTGCTGCGTCCGACCACGGTGCAGGAAGAGACGCCGCGGCTGGCGGCGCCCTCGGAAGGGGAGGAGATCGTGGGCGATTACCGGTCCCAGGGCCTGACCCTGGGGCGGCATCCGCTAGCGCTGCTGCGCGCCCAGCTGCTGGCCAAGCGCTTCGTGCCGGCATCGAGCCTGATGGACTACCAGAACGGCCAGCTGGCGCGCGCCTGCGGCATCGTCACCGTGCGCCAGCGGCCGGGGACCGCCAAGGGCGTGCTGTTCATGACGCTGGAGGACGAGACCGGGAACGTCAACGTGATCGTGTGGCCGTCCCTGGTGGAACAGCAGCGGCGCGAGGTGCTCAATGCGCCGCTGCTGGGGGTGTACGGGGTGTGGCAGAAGGAAGGGGAGGTGCGGCACCTGGTGGCCAAGCGGCTGGTGGACATGTCGCACATGCTGGGGAGGCTGCAGGCGCCGAGCAGGGATTTTTGTTGAGTGAGGTGTTGGGTGCGGTGTTGGGTGAGGCGTCGAGTGAGGTGTTGAGTGAGGCGTTGAGTGACGTCGTCGGACGCCCGCTCGGTCATCGGACCATCGTTGACCCCGAACCGATCGTTAGCCCAAAGACCGTCATTCCGGCGAAGGCCGGAATCCAAGTTCGTTGTGCAGCCACTGGCGTTTGACGTCCACGGCCTGCGTAAAACTTGGATTCCGGCCTTCGCCGGAATGACGGTTTTGCGGATAACGGAAGTTGTGAGGCTGATGGTCTGGCAAGACCGCGTGTAGTCCTTATGCGGACGCCAACTGCAGGCGCGAAGAGCCCGCGCGCTGCGCGCCGGCCGGCTGCCTGCCCTGCATCCCGCTCGCCAGCTGGAACACCGACAAGGCCTGCGCCACGCTCTCCGCCTGCTGCGCCAGGGTCGCCGCCGCGGCCGCGGCCTCCTCGACCAGCGCCGCATTCTGCTGCGTGATCGCATCCAGTTGCCCCACCGCCCCGTTGACCTGGGCGATCCCGCCCGACTGCTCGCGGGTCGAGGTCGAGATCTCCATCATCACCTGCTTGACCTGGTCCACCGCCTCCGCCACCTCGGCGATCGCGACGCCGGCAGCGCCGGTCAGGCGGGTGCCGCTGTCCACGTTCGCGATCGAGGCGTCGATCAGGGCCTTGATCTCGCGCGCCGCGGTGGCGCTGCGCTGCGCCAGGCCGCGCACCTCGCCCGCCACCACCGCGAAACCGCGCCCCTGCTCGCCGGCGCGCGCCGCTTCGACCGCGGCGTTCAGGGCCAGCAGGTTGGTCTGGAAGGCGATGCCGTCGATCATGCCGACGATGTCCAGCACCTTGTGCGCCGACTGGCTGATCGCGCTCATGGTGCTCACCATCTCGCCCACGGTGGCGCGGCCCTGCACCGCCTTCTCGGCCGCCAGCGCCGCCAAGGTGCTGGCCGAGATCGCGTTCTCGGCGCTCTGCGCCACGTTGTGGTTCAGCTGCTCCATGCTGGCCGCGGTCTCTTCCAGGCTCGAGGCCTGGGATTCGGTGCGGCTCGACAAGTCCATGTTGCCGGCGGCGATCTCGCCGGTGGCGTGGCGGATCTCGCCGAAGTTGGCGCGCACGTCGCCGATCACGCTGTACAAGTTGACCGCCGACTGGCGCAGGGCGCCCACCAGCTGGCCCATCTCGTCGTCGCGCTTGGTGTCGATGCGCGCGGTCAGGTCGCCGCCGGCGAAGCGGCGCGCGAAACGGGTGGCGACGGCCAGCGGCGCCAGCACGTTGCGATGCAGGCTGGCCCACAGCGCGGCCAGCACGGTCAAACTGACGCCCAGCGACAGCACGGTCCACGCCGGCAGTTCGCTGCGCACGGCTTCGCACAGCATCGCCGTGAGCAGGATCGCCATGGTGCCGGCGGCGCCGTTGACCTGGGCGCGCAGCGGAATCCGGCCCAGCATGCCGCCGACTCCCGCCAGGCCGCGCCGCTCGACACGGCCGTTGCGCAGCAGGAGCTTGCGCGGATTGCCGGCCTTGAATTCGGCGTACAGGCTGGACGCGGCAGCCACCTGCTCGCGGCTCGGCCTGGTGCGCACCGACATGTAGCCCACCGCCTCGCCGTTCTCGATCACCGGCGTCACGTTCGCATGCACCCAGTAGAAGTCGCCGTTCTTGCAACGGTTCTTGACCATGCCGTTCCAGGGACGCCCGGCGCGGATCGATTGCCACATGTCGGCGAAGGCCTCGACCGGCATGTCCGGATGGCGCACGATGTTCTGCGGCGCGCCGATCAGTTCTTCTTCGGTGAAGCCGCTGACCTCGATGAAATACGGATTGGCGTACTTGATGTTGCCCTTGAGGTCAGTGGTGCTGACGATGGTCTTGCCTTCGGCAAGCGGGTATTCGTTCCCGGTGACGGGGGTGTTCATGCGCATGGCGCGCTCCTGTTTGAAGAAGAGGATTGAGCAGCATGGGCGGGGGAAGGGACCACGGGGAGGTGGCCGGCAAGAAGCGGCCAGGGCGCCCGGACGGACGCGGGAACCGGGGATGGGGGTTCGTGTTCAGTATAACGATTTGTTGCGCCGCGTAAAGTGTCGCGGCGCGCGCCTATGCAAAAAAACCACGACTTTCGCTCAGTCGAGGCCGAGCCACTTCCGGTAGGACTGGTAGTGATGGATCACGAAGCCGCCGTAGGCCGGCATCGCGCCTACCTTGCGCGCCGTGATCCCCAGCTCGCGCTCCATGTCGGCTTCGCGCAGGTGGTGGAAGGAGACCTTCTTGAGCGCGTTGGGCAGGGTCTCGACCCCGATCATGACTTTGCGGCCGATGCGGTTGGCATACTCCAGTTCGTCCATCGCATGGCTGATGATGCCGTCGCCGCCTTCGGCGCGGTCGCGGTAGTCCATCAGGGCCACGTAGTCGTACAGGTCCTGCACGTGCTGGCTGACCGGCTTGCGCTTGCCTTGCCAGTCGATCTCGATACCGTCGAACCAGAAGGGAATGGCCGGCCCCATCGGCAGGCTCTGGCCCGACTTGCGCTTGAGGCGCACCAGCGCGTCCGACATCTCGATGAACTCGGCCAGCAGGCCCATCTTGCGGCTGGCCCATTCGTCGAGGATGTGGGGCTCGATGTCGAGGTTGATGCCGTCGAAGCGTTCTTCCGGCGCCGCGCCCTTGTTGTAGTCGAGCACGCGCTGGAGCATGGCTTCGGCCTGGGCGCGGTGGCGCGGCAGCACGTAGCGCTCGGTGCGCAGGTAGGCCGAGCCGAGCAGGGCGTAGACCTGGATGCCGGCCGCATGCATGCGCCGGATCAGGGCGCGGTAGCGCTGCGGCTCGGCGGTGATCAGGTTGCGTCCCTCGAAGGCGTCGGCGTACAGGTAGACGGTGTCGATGCGCTTGGACTGGAGGAAGGCGATGCCCTGGCGCGCGGCGGCCTCGCCGAGCAGCATGGCGTAGGACTCCTCTTCCCAGGTCCAGATCGCGCGCGGGCCGGCGCGCTCGGTGGCGGCGGATGAGGCGGATGCGGCGGCAGGGGCTGCAGGGACGACAGGGGCGTCGGGGGCGACAGCGACGATCGCCTCGAACGCGGTGGCGGGCGCGGTCGCGCAGGCCAGGGCCAGCAGCAGGGCGCAGGCAAGCGCTTTCACAGTTTCAGCTCCACATGGTACTGGCCGACGCCGATCGAACGCCCGGTCTCGGGGTGCGAGGGCAGGACCGACAGGTAATAGGTGCCTTTCGGGACTTTCGACAGGTCGGGCCGCAGCGTCACCCTGGCCGACTTGCCCGGCGCCAGCGACAGCGCCTCGCCGGTCACCTCGCCCAGCTCGACGCCATGCTCGTTGCTGATCACCAGCAGCGGCGCGAACTCGCGCGAGCGCATGCTGGCATGGTTGGTGAAAGTCGCTTCGATGGTCAGCCGGCCGGTGCCGGGACGCGGGCGCACGCCCGAGACGCCGACCTCGCCGGCCTCCGACACCAGCGGCACGCTGCGCAGGCTGCGCTCACCGCCGTAGGCCGCCAGCGCGCCGCCGGCCGGCGACAGTTCGCGCGCCTTGCCGGCGATGGCGTTGGCGCGCACGAAGGCGCCGAACTGCGCCTGGGCCCGCGCCAGCGCGCCGGCGTCGTCCGCACGGTCCGTATTCAGGCCGTCCGAGAGCGAATACAGATGGCCCTGCGCCAGATAGACCGAGCCCGAGACGAAATCGCTCATCTCGGTCTTGGTCTGCTTGAGCGGGATCGCGTGCAGGTTGCGGAAAGAAGGTTCCAGGTCCAGGCCGCTGCCCACCCAGCTCACCTGGGCCGGCGACTTCAGGCCGTGGTGGTTGCTCAGGTAGGCCAGCAGCGAGGGCGCGATGTCGAACTGCGAGGACACCGACTTGATCGACTGCGCCTTGGCCAGCAGCGGCGAGACCACGATCAGCGGCACGTGGTAGCGCTCGATGCGGGTGTCCATCGGCAGCTCCGGCAGGCGGTGGTCGCCGGTGATCACGAAGATGGTGTTGTCGTAGCCCGGCAGCGACCTGGCCTTGTCGAAGAACAGGCGCAGCGCGTCGTCGGCGTACAGGATGCTGGCGAAGATGTCGCGCTGGCGCTCGTGCACCGGCTGCGCCGGCAGCTTCAGGGCGGCCAGGCGCTCGTCCACGCGCCGCAGCCAGGCGTCCTGGCCGGGGAAGGTGAAGGGGCTGTGCATGCTGGTGGTCTGGATGATGCTGACGAAGGGCCCGCCGGCGTCCTTCGCTTCGCGCTCGGCGGCCAGTTCCATCAGGTCGCGGTCGGCGTAGCCCCAGTCGTTGCTGCGCTTGTGCGGCGCGCCGAAGTCCTTCTGGCTGACGATGCTGTCCACGCCCTGGCGGCGCAGGAAGGCGCCTTCGTTGTCGAACTCCACGTCCGAACCGGTGTAGAACTTGAGGCGGTAGCCCTGGGCCTTGAGGATGCTGAGCAGGGAGTCGTGGCGCGGCATGCGCTCGCCCAGCGCCGCCAGGCCGTTCTCGCCGAAGGGCAGGGAGCCGAACACGGTTGGCAGCACGCCGAAGGTGCGGCCCTGGCCCGCCAGGAAGTTTTCGAAGTACAGGCCTTGCCCGGCCAGCTCGTCCAGGAAGGGCGTGAAGCTGCCCAGGCGCGCGCCGGGACCGGAGAAACTGCGACCGAGACCCTCGACGATGATGAACACCAGGTTGGGCGGGGCGCCGTTGGCGGCCTTGAACAGCGGTCCGAGCGTGTCGGGCGTGCGTTCCGGACGCAGGAAGGGATAGCGCGCATCCCTGCCGTCCCAGGGCGCCTGGACCGCCTGCTGCGCCTGGCCCTGCTGCGGGGCCGGGGCCGCGGCGTGGCCGCCCTGCAGCAGCGCCAAGCTGTGGCCGGTGAAATAGGCGGTCTTGTTGGTGACGAAATTCAGGTCGGCGTCGGTGCGCACCACGCGCGGCGCGAAACGGTCCGGCAGCAGGAAGAAGGCGAGCAGGCTGAGGGCCAGCGCGACCACGGGCGTGCGCAGCTGCACGCGCGGCCACCAGGGGCGGGTGGTGGAGAACAGCGTGATCCACAGCAGGGCCAGCGCCAGCGGCAGCGCGCCGCCGAGCAGCGGGTCCGGGGACCAGGCGCCGCCCAGCGTGGTGCCGATCTCGCTGCCGGAATAGGCGAACAGGTCGGCGCCGAGCAGGACGCCGGCGATCCAGTGGTATTGCACCAGGCCGGCCTGCAGGCAGAGCAGCAGGCTCCAGACCACACCCAGCAGCACCGCGCGCAGGCGGCGCGAGGGGACCAGGGCCAGGGGCAGGGCGCCGAGCAGGAACACGAAGCCGTAGCGCAGCAGCGCCAGGCTGTCGTTGCCGACGCCGGCGCCGAACAGGGTCGACTGCGGCACGCCGGCGGCGCCGGCGTGGATGCCTTCGGCGGCGCGCAGCACCAGCCAGGCCAGCATCAGGGCCGGGAGCGATTCGAAGGCGCAGGCCAGCGCGCCGCCCAGCCGCTGCAGCCAGGCCGGGGCGCGCGTTTCCTTCGGCGCGGCGACCGGGCTTACCATCGGCGGTACAACGCGAACGTGACGCTGCGTTCGCGTGCCTCGCTGCCGTCGCGCGAGAAGCCGGCGCCGATGCGGCCACCCCAGTCGCGCGTGAAGTAATGCACCAGGCTGGCGCTGCCGCCGCCCGAGCGCACCCGCCCGCCGGCCAGCGAGAGCGGGTCGTCGCTGCGGCCGCGGTTGGCCGCGAGCTCGATGTAGCTGTCGGCGTCGCCCTTGTAGTAGTAGCGGCCGAGCAGGCGGTCGCCGGTGCTGTGCGAGCCTTCGGACACGATGTTCTGGTGGCGCAGCTGGAAGTACCAGTTGCCGGTGTACTTGGCCAGCCCGACGCCGTAGATGTTGACGCGGCCGTCGAAGCCCAGCACGTCGTCGCTGAGCGAGACTTCCCAGCCGCTGCCCAGCGACTGGTACAGCTCGATGCGTCCGGAATTGGCCGGGAACAGGCGCGCCGCCGGGGCGCGCTGGTAGCGCAGGTTGGCGTAGGCGCCCGGCCACAGCGTGACGTAGGCGTCCAGGGCCCAGGCGTGGCCGGTCTGCTCGAAGCGGTGCGCGCGCAGGGTCTCGAAGCCGAGCGAACCGCGCGCGAAGTAGCGGCGCACGCTCACGGTCTGCTCGTTCCAGCGCGGCCGCTCGCCGACCTCGGTCCAGGTCGAGGAGATGCCGGCGGCCCAGGTGTAGCCGTCGGCGATGGCGGCGTCCGGCGCGCCGGGGCGGGGCTGCATGGCGGCCAGCATGGCGTCGATCTCGGCGCCGTCGCCGCCCAGGCTGCGTGCGCGCGCAAGCTCGGCGCGCGCATCGGCGGTGCGCCCGAGGGCGCGCGCGGCCCGCGCCCGCGCGAGGATGGGGGCCGGATCGTTGGGCTGCAGCGCGGCCAGGCGCGCGTAGGCGTCCAGGGCCTGCTGCGGGCGGTCGCTCCACTGGTACAGGTTGCCCAGCGCCGACCACACGTCGGCGTAGGTGGGCGAGGCCTTGGCGGCGGCGCTCAGGTCGGCCTCTGCCTCGTCGTAGCGCTCCAGCCGGGTGAGGGCGATGCCGCGCCCCAGCAGCACGTCGACGTTGCCGGGCGAGCGCGCCAGCAACGCGTCGTAGGCGGCCACGGCCAGGGCCGGCTGGCCATTGTTGGCGAGATTGCGCGCTTTCTCGTACTGCTCGTCGAAAGAGGGACTGGCGGCGGGAGGCTGGACTTGGGCGGGTGGCTGTTGGTAGTCGACGAACATGAAAAGAGCGGAGGTGGGCCATGCTGCATGGCAATACGCCGCACTCTGCCCGAGGGCATTCTTAGCGTCAAGAAAACACGCTCCCTGCATAGCAAGGTGTCGCGCGGAACCCTCAAACGAATGCTATCCTGTCCAGAGACTTGACAGCCTGCCTATCCCGCGTGAAAGACGGTCGCGAAAGGCCTGCGACATGATGTCCATATTGACAAGTTTGCCAAAGCGTGGCGCAATCCCGTCCTGCCGGACGCGTGGCCGGACGTTGACAGGAACAGGAGCGAGATGAGCAGATCCAGCGGTGGCAAGGTGAGGGGAACGGGGCGGACCACCCTCGAACAGGTGGCGGCCCTGGCCGGCGTGTCGATCATGACGGCCTCGCGCGCCCTAAGCCAGCCGCAGCTCGTGTCGGAAGCGACCCGGGCCAAGGTGGAGAAGGCGGTCGACGAGCTCGGCTACGTGCCCAACCGCGCCGCGCGCGCCCTGGCCTCGGCCCAGTCGCACGTGATCGTGGTGCTGGTGCCCTCGCTCACCAACGCGGTGTTTCCGGCGGTGCTGGAAGGCATCCACGACGCGGTCGGTCCCAGCCGCTACCAGCTCCTGATCGGTAACACCCATTACTCCGACGCCGAGGAAGAAAAGCTGCTGCGCATCTACCTGCAGTCGAACCCGGACGGCATCCTGCTCAGCAGCCTCTCGCACAGCGCGCCGGTGGCGCAGATGCTGGCCGCCTCGCGCGTGCCGGTGGTCTCGATGATGGACCTGGCGGACGACCCGCAGCAGCTCTCGGTCGGTTTTTCCCAGCTCGACGCCGGCGTCGAGATGACGCGCCACCTGATCCGCCGCGGCTACAAGCGCATCGGCTTCATCGGCGCCCAGCTCGACGAGCGTACCCTGCGCCGCGCCGATGGCTACCGCCAGGCGATGCGCGAGGCCGGGCTGGCCGACCCGCGCCTCGAGATCATGGTGCCCAATCCCTCCAACATCGCGCTCGGCGCCGAGCTGATGGCCCAGATGATGGCCACCGCGCCCGATTGCGACGCCGTGTTCTGCTGTAACGACGACCTCGCCCACGGCGCCATCTACCACTGCCAGCGCAAGGGCATCCGCATTCCCCAGGACGTGGCCGTGTGCGGCTTCAACGACTTGCCGGCCTCGGCCTGGATGATGCCTTCGCTGACCACGATCGACACCCCGCGCTACCGGATCGGCTACGAGGCCGCCAACCTGCTGCTGCAGCTCATCGCCGGCAAGGAGCCCGAGCAGCGCCGCATCGACCTCGGCTTCACGCTGCGCCAGCGCGAGAGCGCCTGAGCGTCCCGTCTCCCGCCCCGCGCGCGCCCCTCGCTCGAGGGGGGCGCAGGGGTTCCAGTTGTGACAAGGTATTTCCCGTGCCAGTCTTGTGGAGATACCAACTCGACCATACCTAGGCGATGTCCGGCCCGGAATCGGCAGGCCCGCGGCCCCGGCGGCGGCGCGCCGATGCGGGAACGAAACCTGGCTTGTGCTATCCGAGGCTTTACAAGCGCCGCGTAGCCACGTATGCTGCACGGCATTGTTAGCGCTATCATGAGTGAGATGGAAACGAAGAACATGGGTGTCGCCTGGGTCGTGATGGGCGTGTGCGGTTGCGGCAAGAGTGCGCTGGGCTCGCAGCTGGCGGCCCGGCTGGGCCTTCCCTTCATCGAGGGCGACGATTTCCACTCGGAGGAGAACGTGGACAAGATGCGCGCCGGCATCCCGCTCACCGATACCGACCGCGCAGGCTGGCTGCGCGCGCTGCGCGCCGAGCTGGCGGCGGCGGGGGAGAAGGGCATCGTGCTGTCCTGTTCGGCGCTCAAGCGGGCCTACCGCGACGTGCTGCGCGGGGAGGGCGGTCACGGTCCGCAAGTGCGCTTCGTGCACCTGGACGGCGAGCGCGCACTGCTCGATGCGCGCGTGCGCGCGCGGCCCGGACACTATATGCCGGCCTCGCTGCTCGACAGCCAGCTCCAGACGCTCGAACGCCTGCAGCCGGACGAGGCCGGGATGACCCTCGACATCCGAGCGCCCCTCGACGAACTGCTCGCGCAGGTGCTGGCCCGCGCCGAGGCGTGACAGCGTCGGCTGGACACATTGCCGTGTTTCGACGCCCCTGTCAACGAAATCGGCGCGGTGTGGATGTTTCAAAACAACTATCGTATTTTCCCCGACATTGTTGTTGACGATGCTACAGGCCGCGCCTAGCATCACCCGACGCTGAGCCCGCTTCGCCTATCCGGCGGGGCAAGCCAGCGCACACCGCGTTGGATATCACACCACCAGATTCGGGGACATACATGAAACGTCACAGCACCGCTCTTCCGCTTTCCGCAATTGCCGCCGTCTGCTCGGCCGCCGTCCTGGGCCTGGCGTCCAGCGCCGCCAGCGCAGCGCCGCCCGCCCGTTACGTCGTCGGCTTCAAGGCCGGCGCCGACAACGACGCCAACGCGGCGGTGCTGCGTGCGCGCGGCCACGTCAAGCGCAAGCTCCGCGGCATGAACGCGATGTCGGTGGAGCTGCCGTCCGACCAGGTCGCGGCGCTGCGCGCCGACAAGAACGTGGCCTACGTCGAGATCGATCCGCCGCGCTACCTGCCGTCGATGGAAATGAAAGCCGATTATTCGGCGTCGACCGAACTGAGCGCCGCCGCCAATCCGGCCTCGGGCAAGAGCTATTACCTGGGCCAGACCATCCCCTACGGCATCACCATGACCCAGGCCGACCAGCTGCCCAACGGCGGCTCCAAGGCCGGCAACCGCAAGATCTGCATCATCGACTCGGGCTACGACCGCAATCACGAGGACCTGAACGACAACGGCGTGGTCACCGGCGAATACGACCCGGGCACCGGCTGGTGGCATACCGACGAGAACGGCCACGGCACCCACGTGGCCGGCACCATCGCCGCGCTCAACAACAACGGCGTGGGCGTGGTCGGCGTGATCCCGGTGCGCCAGCTCAAGCTGCACATCGTCAAGGTCTTCGGCGCCGACGGCTGGGCCTACTCGTCCGAACTGGCCGACGCCGCCAACCGCTGCGCCGACGCCGGCGCCAACATCATCAGCATGTCGCTGAGCGGTCCGGAGCCGAGCGCCACCGAGCAGGCGGTGTTCGACGCGCTGGCCGCCAAGGGCATCCTGTCCTTTGCCGCCTCCAGCAACGCCGGCACCACCGCGCCGCGCTGGCCGGCGGGCTACGACAGCGTGGTCTCGGTGGGCGCGCTCGACAGCAGCAAGAACTGGGCGAGCTTCTCCAACTACAACCCGAAGGTCGAGCTGTCCGGACCGGGCGTGCGGGTGCTCTCGACCGTGCCGATGGGCACGGCGCTGGTGTCCTCGCTGAGCGTGGGCGCTTCGAACTACGAGGTGGGTTCGGTGACCGGCTCGCCGCACGGGACCGTGACGGCGCCGCTGGCCGACTTCGGTTTCGGCGGCGCGGTGAACCCGGCCATGGCCGGCAAGGTCTGCCTGATCCAGCGCGGCGCCGGGCTGCCCTTCGGCACCAAGGTCGCCAACTGCGAAGCCTCGGGCGGCGTGGGCGCGGTCCTGTACAACAACGTTCCGGGCAGCCTGAACCCGACCCTGGGCACCACCGTCACCAACATCCCGTCGGTGGCGGCCTCGCAGGCCGAAGGCCAGGCCATGCTGGCCCAGCTGGGCCAGTCGGCCACGGTGTCGGTCAAGGTCGGCAACTACGCCTACTTCGACGGCACCTCGATGGCCACCCCGCACGTGTCGGCGGTGGCAGCCCTGGTGTGGAGCTACTTCCCGAAGTGCAGCGCGGCGCAGATCCGCAGCACGCTGGCCAAGTCGGCGGAAGACCTGGGTGACCCGGGTCGCGACGTCAAGTTCGGCTACGGCCTGGTGCGCGCACGCGCGGCCTACGACCGCATCGCGCAGATGGGTTGCAACAACTGATCGCGTGATCGCAGGAGGCATGCGCCGCCCGGCGCATGCCGTGGGGCCCGTCGCTGGACTGGACGGGCCCTTGTCTCGACTGGACGTCGTGATGGCGTCCTCATTCGTCCCGCTTGCCGGTTCGGGCATGACGGGGACGGTTCGACCGGGACTAATGACGCCAGACAGGGAATGCCAACGCAAAGCCCAGGGATTCGAGCCGGTCCATCAGGGCGTTCACCGCGTCGCTGTCCACTGAGGCCGGAACGTCGACGGCAAACAGGTCGAACCTGGGGAAACCCTCCACACGCAGTCCCAGGCTGGACAGCTCATGGGCATGGTCATCGAATTTCAGGCCGGCTCGCTCGATGATCCAGGCCAGCGAATGGCCCGAAGGCTCGACGACGACGAAGTCGAAGATGCATCCGTTGACCGGATCGGGTTCCGCAGTAAATTTATCGCCGAGCGCCAGGCACTGGATGAAAAAGGGCGCGTTGTGCAGCTCGTACACGGATCCCGTTTTTTCGCACCAGACGTGTTCGGTCGCGACAGGCGGCCAGTCCCCGTCGATGTCGAGTGCGAAGGCAATTTTTTCCATTCGGCTCCCCGGGCGTCGATATGCGCCTTATGCCTCGCGCGGGGCTGGGGCTGCGTCGGCATCGGCGCGGCAGTTCTCGAGGGACGGATTGTCCACCTCGACCGGGCCATACCATTCGCGCACGCCGGCCAGGCCGCCGGTGCGCAGGATCCAAGCTTTTCTCGAGACCGGATCGGCAAGCACCGTGTGCTGGAAGGCGTCGCTGATCCAGGGGGCAGGTTTGAGCCGTATCCGGACAAAGTGCCGACCATCTGCGGGAACCGGTTCCTCGGCGGCGGGGATCGCGGTGGTGAAACCGAGCGCGCTGATGCCGTAGCGCTTGCTGAGCGCCTCGGTCAGCGGGCAGGCCGACGCAGCGCCGGCGAGGAGCAGGGTGGACAGCATGGCGGCGAGCTGCTTCATCGTGCCTGCTCCGCTTGCGAGGATGCCCGGATCGGCCTCAGTCCAGCGCCCGCGAACGGGGCGCCAGCAAGACCAGGCCGAACCAGCCGACGAAGGTAAAGACCTGCTGGAAGCCGAACAGGCACAGGAAATAGACCAGCCATTGGGGTGCGCCCTCGGGTTCTCCGATGCCGGCCCCGCGCAGGAGCCAGATCGTGCAGACGATGCTCAGCACAAACACCGGCATGGCGAACCACCACTTCCGTTCCAGCTTGGATTTCATCGGTCTCTTCCAGTTCAATGTTGTGCCGAGCCTAGCATATCGCCAGCGGCGAATACTCGCACAAACTCACAAAGCGGGCGGTCAATTCCCCCCATCGAGGATGGGGGACGGCGCGCGATGCAGGCACTAGACTGTGCGCCTTCTCCATCTCTTTGTTGCCGGCAGCCGCCATCGCGCCGCTGCCTCAGGACCGACCCATGAAATTTATCAAGCTCCTTCTTCTCATGCTGACCGGCGGCTGCCTGTCGCTCGACAGCCAGGCCCAGTCCTTCGGCGACTTCCTCAAGAACTCGGCGGTGGAGGCGGCGCGAAGCGCCGTGGCCGGCAACGTGAACCGCGCGGTGACGGCGACGGTCGACAAGGCTTTCAAGGGCGGCGCCGAGGCCACGGCTTCCGACGCGGCCCAGCCGGCTGGCGCCGATACTGCCGCGGCGCCGGCTGCCGTATCGGCGCCAGCGGCGGCCGCCAAGCTTGCGGTGCCGCCGGGTTGCCTGCGCATGCGCGGCGCCAGCCTGGTGCTGGGCCCCAAGCCTGATTCCTTCGAGCACGCCATCCTGTGGCCGGAAAATGCCCATTGCCCGGTTGGTGGCTTCACCCATTTCGAGTTCAAGGCGGCGCAGGAAGCCAAGCATGCCTTCCGCAAGGCCAGCGAGGTGCGCTGCAATGACTGCGAAGGCGGCTATTACCCGGATGCCTGGGGCGGCCGTTCGCTGATCAAGAAGGGCGATTACGCGACCGAATTCCCCAAGCTGCTGGTCAGCCTCAAGCAGGGCGAGAGCGTCGGATGGAAGGGCAACAAATACCACGTGTCGATCACCGCACTGGGCGCACAGCCCATCGGCGAGACACCCTGCAAGCAGTTCCGCTATCAGCTCAAGGATGGCGGAAAACAGGTGGCCGAGTACATCGGGATGTTCTGCGAATACACCCGGCCGTATTCCAGCAAAGCGACCTGGAACGAGGTCGTGTAAGGCAAGCGCAGCGCCGCCGCTCCAGCCCCTGTGCCACACTGGATGCTCCAATTCGCATGGCGGCAAAGGAGCATAGCATGGCAACCGATCAGCAAAACGAGCAGCAAAACCAGCAGCAGAATCAGCAGCAGAACCAGCAGCAGAACCAGCAGCAGAGCCAGCAGCAAGCTCAGCAGCAAGCACCGCAGCAGGGGCAGCAGCAACAGGGCGAGCAGGCCCGCAGCCAGCAGCAAGCGCCCGCGCGCAAGCCTGGCGAGGTCGATGGCCTTGCCGACAAGAAGCCCGAGGAACTCACGCCCGACGAGCTGCGCCTGATGGCCGATACCATGCCGGGCGAGGGCCCAGGCGACTGACAGCCGGCCGCTGTAACCGGAGCGGCCCCGGGAACGAATAGGAAGCTGTGATCCACGCATGCACAGCTTCCGATGACACTTCGACTTCCATTTTCCGCGCGCCTGATCCCTGCGCTGCTGGCTGCCGCTGGCGGTGCGGCCGCCGCCTCCGAACTGGACTGTGAGGTCGCCAGCGGCCCCGCGACCGCCGCCCTGGTCGAGCTCTACACCAGCGAAGGCTGCTCCAGCTGTCCGCCGGCGGACCGGCAGCTGCGCGACTTGCGCCAGCAGCTTCCCGCCGATGCGCGGGTGGTCCCGGTCGGCCTGCACGTTACCTACTGGGACGCGATCGGTTGGCGCGACCCATTCGCACAGGCGCGTTTCGACGAGCGGCAGCGAGCGCTGCTCGCCCAGGGCCGCTGGAAGGTGGCGTACACGCCGCAGTTCTTCGTCGATGGCCGCGAGCTCCGCGACTGGCGCGCCGGCCTGGTGCAAACGATCCAGCGCGTGAACGCCCGGCCGGCGCTGGCGGCGATCGATCTGCATGTCAGCGCTCCGACGCGGGCCGGCCTCCCGCATCTGCGCCTCGAAGTCAGCGCGCGGGTGGCGGCCCCGCGCGGCGGCGAAGCCCTGTTCGTCGCGCTGACCGAGAGCGGTCTCGCATCCCGGGTGGCGCGCGGCGAGAACGCCGGGGTCACCCTGCGGCATGACGACACCGCGCGCCTGTGGCTGGGGCCGATCGCGCTGCACAGCGCGACCGCGCGCTTGACGCACGAGCTCGCGCTGCCCGCGCAATGGCGTCCCGACCGCCTGCGCGCGCTCGCCTTCGTCCAGGACGCCGACGCCCGCATCTTGCAGGCGCTCGACACCAGTTCCTGCGCCGGCGCGCAGGCCGGGAGGCGCCAATGAGCCGCCCCGGCACCATCCACCCTCTCTGGCTTCGGGTCACGCACTGGCTCAATGCGCTGGCCGTCGTGCTCCTGATCGCCAGCGGCTGGCGGATCTACAACGCCACCCAGTTCTTCGGCTTCGCGATCCCGCCCTCGATCACGCTCGGAGGCTGGCTGGGCGGCGCCATCGCCTGGCACTTCGCCGCCATGTGGCTGCTGCTTGTCAACGGCGCCATTTACCTCGTGCTGAACCTGGTGACGGGCCGCCTGGCGCGTCGCTTCCTGCCGGTGCGGCCGCGCGAGCTGCTGCGCGATCTCGGCGCCGCCTTGCGCGGCCGCCTTTCCCATGCCGACCCTGCGCGCTACAACAGCGTGCAGCGCCTCGCCTACCTGTTTGTGATGGCGGACTGCATCGTCCTCGTGCTGTCCGGGCTGGTGCTGTGGAAGTCGGTCCAGTTTCCCCTGCTGCGCGAACTGCTTGGCGGCTACGAGGGCGCGCGCCGCGTGCACTTCGTCGCCATGGCGGCGCTGTGCGGCTTCATCGTGCTGCACCTGCTGATGGTTGCGCTGGTGCCGCGCACCCTGCTGTCCATGCTCAGGGGCCGCTGATATTCGTCGACGAGGATGCCATGAACCCGATCAAACCCCGTAAGATCGTCGTGCCCGCCCAGGCCGGAACGATGCTGTCCGACGCGATACGCCGCGTACCCGATGCCGGCCGCCGCGTCTTCCTGCAACGCAGTTTGAGCCTGGGCGGCCTGGCCTTGCTCACCGGGTGCACACCGGACACCGAGGAGAGCATCGAGCGCGCGTTGCAACTGGTCTCGCGCTTTAACGACCGCGTCCAGGCGGCGCTGTTCGACCCTGCCAGGCTGGCGCCGATCTACCCGGAGAGCATGATCACCCGGCCATTTCCATTCAACGCCTACTACGGCGAGGACGAGGTGCGCGTGGTCGACGGCGGGTCCTGGCGCCTCGAGCTGGCCGGGCTGGTGGGCGACCGCCGTCCCTGGACGCTGGCGCAGCTGCGCGCCCTGCCGCAACAGGATCAGGTTACGCGTCACATCTGCGTCGAGGGCTGGAGCGCGATCGGCAAGTGGGGCGGCGTGCCTTTCTCGCATTTCCTGCGCCTGGTCGGGGCCGACCTGGGCGCCAGGTACGTGGGCTTCCACTGTGCCGACGACTATTTCACCAGCATCGACATGGCGACCGCCCTGCACCCGCAGACCCTGATGGCCCTGAGCTACGACGGCGAGGTCTTGCCGCCGCGCTACGGTTATCCGATGAAGCTGCGCATTCCGACCAAGCTCGGATACAAGAATCCGAAGCATATCCAGGCCATCTTCGTGACCAACACCTATCCAGGCGGCTATTGGGAAAACCAAGGCTATAACTGGTTTGGCGGTAGTTAGGCGCCAGGCGCCCGCAGTACCACGCAGTTCCATCAACCCACCAAGGAAATCACCATGAAAACAATCACTGCCCTGATTCTCGCACTCGCATTCGCCGGCGCCGCTCACGCGCAGGATGGCATGAAACACGACGCCATGAAAAAGGATGCGATGAGCAAGGACGCCATGAGTAAGGACCACATGAAAAAGGACGCCATGAAGAAGGACGCCATGTCCAAGGACGGCATGGCCAAGGGAGGCATGGCCAGGGACGGCATGGCCAAGGAAGGCATGGCCAAGGACGGCATGGCCAAGGACGGCATGGCCAAGAATGGCATGGGCAAGGAGGCCATGAAGCAATAATGGTCCGGGCAGGGCCTGCCGGTCCTGCCATTCGACCCGGCGGCGGCCTCGGAAAGAACAGGGGCGCTGCCGGGTCCGCTACCTAGGCCATGCGTCGGAATCATCGTCGGCAGGCTCGATGCTCTCGCGCCGATCTCGGCATTGCCGGAGCGGGCCGGGAATTTGACGAACAGGTCGTTCATCCCGGCGCCGGCCGGCGCGCTCAGGGACAAGAACGTAGATAGGCCGCCAGCGCCTTCAGGCCGCGGTGAATCCCGACCTTGATCGCCGATTCGGACATGCCGCTGTGGAGGGCCGCCTCCGCCACCGACAATTCCTGCAGCTTGACCAGTTCGATCGGCACGCGCTGCCGTTCGGGAAGCCGGCCGAGCAGGACCGCGATGTCGCGGCGCGCATCGACGGCCTGCTCGCACGAGTCCTGGAACAAGCTTGCCGCATCGTCAAGCGGATCGTTGAACACGTCCTGACGCATGCGGGCACGCAGGTAGTCCATCAGCTTGTAGCGCGCGATCGCATGGACCCAGGCCGTCACCGGCTGGTCGCGGCGATAGGTGGCGCGCGCGTTGTGGACCGCCAACATGGTTTCCTGAACCAGGTCTTCGACGTGGTCCTGGCCGTCGTAGAGGCGCTTGCGCAGGAATGCGCGCAGGCGCTTGGCCAATTCGTCCAGGAACAGGCGGTAGGCGCGTGCGTCGCCGTCGAGGCCGGCGAGCAGCCAGGCCTGCATCTGTTGCTCGATCAACAACCAAGGTTCGCGGGTGCGCATCGCTGCCGGGCCGTCACCAGCGCAGGATAGCCTTGCCGAGCGCCGCACCCAGTCCCGTGGGCACCGCCAGCCCGAGCACGTACCAGACGGCCCAGAAGGACACGGCCGTCTCCGGGCAATGCAGGCAATAGACCAGCAGGCCCTGGGCGCCGGCGAACAGGCCGGCCGCCGCGCCGGCTTCGCGCGGCCGGGTCGGCGCCAGTCCGCGCAGCGCCCAAGAGGCCGCGCAGAAGGCGGGCAGCGAGAGCAGGGCCACCAGCAAGGTGCACGTCTGCCACGAATTGCCGAGCAGGAGTTGGACGCGCGCTGCGGGCGCGGCATGGGCCAGGACGAGGGCGCCGCCGGCCCAGAGCGCAGCCAGGGCCGCCACCGCCAACCACCAGCCCCGCCCTCCATTGCGGCCGGGCCGCGCGAGCCGGGCGCCGACCGAGAGGGCGGCGCACAGGAGCGCCGCGGGAAAGACCAGTTTGAGCCAGAATCCGCCGCTGCCGAGCGCTTGCGCCAGGTCGCTCCGGACGCCCAGCAGGGGCAGCATGAGGGCGGCGGCGCCGGCCAGGCCGAGCGCCATGGCCAGTGCGAATCGCTTTTCAACGGTGCGCGGATCGGAGGCTTCGACGCCATGCGCCAGCATCGCAGCCAGATCATGAGTTTTCATTGTTCCTGCCTCTTCAAGAGAGGGCGGCGCCGCCGCCTACGCATGCTAGTTCGCTCAGGCGCGCGGTCCGGTTACAGCCGGGGCGAACAATCGCCCCGCCGTCATGGATATGTCAGCAGGCAGCCCGGAAACAAGTATACGCCGTGCTTGCGGCGACCCGTGGCGCCGGCGCGCGGGCGCGGTCGAGGCGCCGACGGCAATCGCCTTCCGCCATGTCGCGCTAGCGCCGCAACGCAAGCCCCGCGGGCTCAGGGCACCGTCACCTGCACGCTGTAGCTGCGGCCGGCCTCTATGTTCTCGATGCGCGCCTGCGGCAGCTCGACGCCGTCGCAGCGCACCTGCACCTTGTCCACCGCGCCGCGCGTCACCTCGACCTGGAAGGTCGCGCCGCGGAACTGGCGGGTGATCTTCATGCCCGGCCAGGCGCGCGGCAGCTGCGGCGCGATGCCCAGGCCCTTGGCGTCGCCCTTCAGGCCGCACAGGCCTTCGATCACGCAGCGATAGACCCAGGAGATGGTGCCGGTGTTGAACAGCTGGCTCGAACGGCCCGCCGTGCGCGGGTATTCCTTGTAGGCGCCGCGGTAGTAGTTCGGGATATAGACCGGCATCTGGCCGCGCTGCAGGTAGTCCTCCAGGTCCGGACCCGGGATCATCTTGCGCAGGGCGTCGAAGGCGCGCTCGGTTTCGCCCACCGTGTACAGGCTGTAGATGTAGAACACCGAGGCGTGGTTGTAGACCGCGCCGTTCTCGGCCGACCCCGGATGCTTCTGGGTCACGCGGCCGACGTCCTCGCGCATCTTGCTGTAGGGCGGGGCGAACATCTGCACGCCGTAGGGCGTGTCGAGCTGGGTGTCGACCTGGGCCAGCATCAGCTTGCGCTGCTCCTCGCTGGCCGCGCCGCTCAGGATCGCCCAGCTCTGCGGGTTCAGGTAGATGCGGCCCTCGCTATCCGCCGCCACGCCGAACTTCACGTCGTCGTCGGTGATGCCGCGCGCGAACCAGGCGCCATCCCACAGGTGGGTGTTGGCCGAGGCGTTCATGTGGGCCGCGCCGGCGCGGAAGTGCTCGGTCAGGGTAGTGGCGCCGCGCTGGGCGCAGATATCGGCCCAGATGTTCAGGGCGTAGGCGGCGGCCACGGTCAGCCAGCCGGACACGCCGCGGCCCTTGTAGCCCACCATGTTCATCGGATCGCACCAGTCGCCCTGCTCGATGTAGCTCAGGCCGCGGTGGTCGCGCTTGTGCAGCAGCCAGTCCATGGCCATCGAGATGCGCTCGAAGGCGCTCTTGACCGCGCCATCGTGGCCCTTGACCGGCTCGTCGAGGACTGCGTAGTCGGCGGTCTCGTCGAGGTAGGCCAGCAGGCAGACCGGCAGCCAGACGCAGTGGTCGGTGTGCGGGATCTGGTTGATGTACTTGAGCTCCGCGCCTTCGAACAGCAGGATCCCGTCGGGCATGGCGCCGCTGGCCTCCTGCTGCGACAGCGCGTGCAGGAAGGCGGCGCGCGCCACCTCGGGCTTGACGAAGGCCATGCCCATGTTGTCCTGCAGGTAGTTGCGGGTCTGCGGATCGGTCGACAGGCGGTTGACGTCGCCGTGGTAGTACACCTGGCGCGCCAGCCAGTTGTTGACGAAGTTGTCGAGTTCCTTGTCGGGGGTCTCGATGCGCACGCAGCCGCTGCCCTTGGCGATGTAGGCGTCGTAGTCGCGCGCGGCGCGCTCGAAGCCCTCGGCGCTCAGGTAGCGTGCGCGCATGGCGGCGATCTCGGCGTCGTCGTAGGCGGGGCCGAACAGGAAGCGCTGCTGGCTGCTGCCGTCGGCGTCGAGCGCCAGGCGGTACTGGACGGCGGCCACCGGGGTCTCGTAGCGGGCGTCGCCGCCCGCCAGGCGCTCGCCTTCCAGGCCGGCCGGCGCGTGCAGGCCGCCTTCGCCTTCGAAGGCCAGCTGGTTGGCTTCCCAGGCGTCGGGCGCGTTCTCGCACAGGAAATAGGTCTTGTCCTTGAACAGGCGGTTCTTGAAGTAGTCCTGCAGCTTCTGGTAGGGCGTGACGCAGGAGGCGACGATGCCTCCCAGGTCGGGGCGGTACTCGCCCGACTGGTTCATCCACGACATGTAGCCGATCGTGAAGTAGGGGTAGACGCTGAGGCGGCGCGGGCGGCCCGACAGGTTGCTCACCTTCAGGGTCCACAGCTCGGCCACGTCCTCGACCGGCAGGCCGAGGGTGAGCTCGACGCGGATGCCGAGCTTTTCCACGGTCCAGCGCAGGTCGCTGCGGCCGGCCGAGAAGGCGAATCGGTCGACGCCGGCGCGCACCGGTTCGTAGGGGGCCGAGAACACCTCGCCGGTCTCCTCGTCCTTGACGTAGAAGAAGCGGCCCGGATGGTGGGCGTAATAGGCCTGCTCCGGCTGCATGAAGGTCTTGGCTTCCAGGTTCGGCGCATAGGAATACTTGGCCGGCTCGGGCTGCATGAACTGGGCGGTCGCATAACCGCGGCAGGTGACCTGGATCATCATCCGGCGGTTCCACAGGAAGCCGCCGGCCTTGGGCATGGCGGTGGGGCTGGTCAGTTCGTAACGGGCACCGTCGTCGGTGGGGTAAAGCATGCGGGTCTCCAGGAAGTTCATGCGCCGGCCTTGCGCGCCGCCAGGTCTTCCTGGATGCGGGCCAGCTGCTTGCGGTCAAGGTTATAGAAGCACATGGTGAGCACGGCCAGCAGGGCGAAAGCGGCCGGCACGAAGGACATCAGCCACACGATGCCGGCCTGCGAGCCCAGGCTCTGGGTGGCGTTGGGCACGTAGCCGAGCGAGGTGAACACCGAGCCGATCACTGCCACGGCCACCGCAGTGCCGAGCTTCTGCGAGAAGGTGGCGGCGGCGAAGGTCATGGCGGTGGCGCGGCGGCCGTTGCGCCACTCGTTGTAGTCGGCGGTGTCGGCGTACATCGAGAAGGCCAGCGGCGACTTGGGGCCGAGGGCCAGGCCCAGGCCGGCCTGCAGCACGAACATCAGGTCGATGCGCTCGGGCGGGATGAAGAAGAAGGCCGAGGACAGCACGGCGGTGATGCTCATCAGGATGATCATCAGGGTCTTCTTGTCGACGAAGCGGGTCATGAGCGGGGTGCAGGCGGCGCCGATGGCGGCGGCCACCATATAGGTCGGCACGAAGCTGGCCATCAGTTCCGGGCGGTTCACCACGTACTTGAAGTAGTAGGCGGCGGTGGTGGTGCGCAGGGTGATGGTGACCATGATGACCAGGGCCAGCACGAACAGCACCATCCAGGGGCGGTTGCCGAGCAAATCGCGGATGTCGCGGCCGACGTCCGACTTCTGGCCGGGCGGCGGGGCGATGCGCTCGCGGGTGTTGACAAAAGTGACCACGAACAGCAGGGCCGCGGCCACGCTCCAGGCGGCCATGGTCAGCTGCCAGCCGCGCTGGTCGTCGCCGCCGCCGAAATAGCTGACCATCGACGGGGTGGCGGCGGTGACCAGGGTGCTGCCGGCGAAGGCGAAGATGAAGCGCAGGCCATTGATGGTGGAGCGCTCCTGCGGGTCGGCCGACATCACGCCCGACAGTGCGTTGTAGGGGATGTTCACGCAGGTGTAGCAGACCATCATCATCAGGTAGGTGCCGTAGGCCCAGGCCAGCTTGGCGTCGCCCTCGAGGTCGGGGGTGGTGTAGGTCAGCACGGCGGCGGCGCCGAGCGGGATCGACATCCAGACCAGGTAGGGACGGAACTTGCCGAAACGGGTCGAGGTGCGGTCGGCTGCGGCGCCGATCATGGGGTCGGTGAAGGCGTTGACGATCTTGATCACCGACATCAGGGTCGCGGCGGCGGCGGCCGAGATGCCGAAGGTGTCGGTGTAGAAGATCAGCAGGAAGGTGGCGACGTTGGTCCAGAAGAAGTTGAAGCCCATGTCGGCGATGCCGTAGCTGAGCTTTTCGCGCCAGCCGAGGCGGGCGTTGGCGTCCTTCGCAGAGGTATCGGGGGCGGCGGCGGCAGGCGCCGGCGGGCTGGTTGGAACTGCGTCCCCACGTGTAAGCATTGTCGTCTCCGTTTATCGTTGTCCGGCGCTGTCGGGCAGGCCAGTGTCGCGCTCGTTCTATTGTTATGTTGATAGCGCTAACATGCCCCGACAGTATGCCGTTGGAGGGGGCGGCGTGTCAAACATGAAATTGAAACAGAGGGGAGGTGGGGTGCTGCGGTGGGGGACTGCTGCGGGGGAAGCCCGGGGGTAGCGGCGGTGCTGCGAACTTGGGTCCCGGCCTTCGCCGGGACGACGGGCTGAGGGACGTGGCCGAAGTCGTGGATTGAGCGATTAGCTATGGTCAAACAAGGTCGTCCCGGCGAAGGCCGGGACCCAAGTTAAAACGCTCGCGGGACCGCTACAACCGACAGCCCCGTCAGGATCAGAACTGTTCCCAGTCCCCATCCACCGTGGCCGTCGCCTTGGCGGCGGCCTTCGGCGCGGCCTTGAGCGGCGCCGGGCGCTTCAGGGGCGCGCTGGCGCGCAGCGCCGGCAGGGTGGCGGCGGGACGCGTCGCCGCCGGGGCCGCCGCGCGCTGCGAGGGATCGAGCTTGAACACGTCCACCACCTTGGCCAGGCGCACCGCCTGTTCCTGAAGCGCGCTGGTGGCGGCGGTCGCTTCCTCGACCAGGGCGGCGTTCTGCTGGGTCGCCTGGTCCATCTCGGACATCGCGCGGTTGACCTGGTCGATGCCCTGGATCTGCTCCTGGCTGGCCGAGCTGATCTCGCCCATGATGTCGGTCACGCGGCGGATCGAGGTCACCACTTCCTGCATGGTGGCGCCGGTGCGGTCGACCAGCTTGGCGCCGGCGTCGACCTTCTCGACCGAGTCGCCGATCAGCTGCTTGATTTCCTTGGCGGCCGAGGCCGAACGCTGGGCCAGGTTGCGCACTTCGGACGCGACCACGGCGAAACCGCGGCCCTGTTCGCCCGCGCGCGCCGCTTCGACGGCCGCGTTCAGCGCCAGGATATTGGTCTGGAAGGCGATGCTGTCGATGACGCCGATGATGTCCACGATCTTGCGCGAGGATTCATTGATCGAACCCATGGTGGCGATCAGCTGCTCGGCGGCGCTGCCGGCGTCGGTCGCCACGGTCGAGGCGGCGATGGCCAGCTGGTTGGCCTGGCGGGCGTTGTCGGCGTTCTGGCGCACGGTGCCGGTCAGTTCTTCCATCGAGGCGGCGGTCTCCTCCAGCGAGGCGGCCTGCTGCTCTGTGCGGGCCGACAGGTCGAAGCTGCCGGAAGCGATCTCGCCCGAGGCGGTGCTGATCTGCTCGGTGCCGGTGCGCACTTCGCTGACGATGCGCGCCAGGCTGTCGTTCATGTGGCGCAGGGCGCGCAGCAGGGCGCCGGTCTCGTCCTGGCGCGAGGTGTCGAGGCTCACGGTCAGGTCGCCTGCGGCGACGGTCTCGGCCGCTTTCACCGCTTCGCGCAGCGGACCGGTGATGCTGCGGGTCAGCAGCCAGGAGAAGACGGCGCCCAGGGCCAGGGCGGCGGCGGCCAGGGCGATGATCATGGTCTCGCCGCTGCGCGCATTGGCGTCGATCGTGGCGGCGCTGGCGGCAATGCGCTGGTGCTGCAGCTCGAGCAGCTTGCGCACCTGTTCCTGGTAGGCCTTGGCGGCGGGAGTGAAGGACTGCTCCAGGATCTGGTCGGCCAGCTCGACGTTGCCCTCGGCCTTGGCCTTGACGGCGTTGTCGCGCGCCGTGCTGTAGGTCTTGCGGTGCTCGATCACGGCCTTGAACAGGGCGGTCTCGTCCTCGCCCTTGATCATCGGCTCGATACGCTTGACCAGTTCGGTCGACAGCTTGGAGGTCGCGGCCGAGTCTTCCTTGAAGTAGGTGGTCAGCGAGGGGTCGCTGCTCTTGACGATGGCGGCGGTGCGGCGCACGGCGGCGAAGATCTGGGTGTACCACTCGGCGATCATGCGCTCCTTGGCGATCGGCTCGGCCATGATCTCGCGGGTTTCGGCGGCCACCTGATTCAGGCGCCAGACGCCGGCGGCCGCGATCAGGACGGTCATCAGGAGGGTCAGGGCGAAGCCCGCGGCGAGGCGCGTGCCGATGTTCAATTTGTTAAATGTGATCATGGTGGGAGAGACTGACCGGAGCGGCGGAGGGATGCGGGCCAGCAGGCCTCGCGGAGCCGTGGTTGCGGTCGAGCCGAGTCGGAAAGTCACAATTATTGCCGAACGGCAACCATAGAGTCACGTATTATTTTGTCTCGCGCGTCGCATTTCGGATACAACATTGTCATTACTACTACTCGGTTTGACAGGCCCCGGCCTTGCTCGCGCGCCGGACCCCGGGCGGAGCCTGGCGTGGTTGACAAGAAGACTTCGTCGAAGACTTTGCGCGTTTAAGGTATAATTTCTATTTCCCGCACGTGCCGTTCGGCACTTTCTGCACAATGACCAAATTTGTATTCGTCACTGGCGGCGTCGTGTCTTCCCTCGGCAAGGGGATCGCGGCCGCCTCCCTCGCCGCGATTCTCGAGTCCCGCGGCCTCAAGGTTACCCTCCTGAAGCTGGACCCGTACATCAACGTCGACCCGGGCACCATGAGCCCGACCCAGCACGGCGAAGTGTTCGTCACCGATGACGGCGCCGAGACCGACCTCGACCTCGGCCACTACGAGCGCTTCATCAGCACCCGGATGAAGAAGGTGAACAACTTCACCACCGGCCAGATCTACGAATCGGTGATCCGCAAGGAACGCCGCGGCGAGTACCTGGGCAAGACCGTGCAGGTGATTCCGCACATCACCAACGAGATCCAGGACTACATCCGCCGCGGCGCCGAAGGCGTGGACGTGGCGCTGGTCGAGATCGGCGGCACCGTGGGCGACATCGAATCGCTGCCGTTCCTGGAAGCCGCGCGCCAGCTGTCGCTGCGCGTGGGCCGCAAGTCGGCCGCTTTCGTGCACCTGACCCTGGTGCCCTACATCGCCTCGGCCGGCGAACTCAAGACCAAGCCGACCCAGCACAGCGTGCAGAAGCTGCGCGAGATCGGCATTTCGCCGAACGCCCTGCTGTGCCGCGCCGACCGCCGCATCCCGGACGACGAGCGCGCCAAGATCTCGCTGTTCGCCAACGTGGAAGAGCAGGCCGTGATCTCGGTGTGGGACGTGGACACCATCTACAAGGTGCCCCAGGTGCTGCACGACCAGGGCCTGGACGACATCATCTGCGAGGCGCTCGGCATCGAGGCGCCGAAGGCCGACCTGTCGGTGTGGACCAAGCTGATCCACACCCTGGAAAACCCGAAGCACGAAGTGACCATCGGCATGGTGGGCAAGTACGTCGACCTGATCGAATCCTACAAGTCCCTGACCGAGGCGCTGCGCCACGCCGGCATCCACACCGAAAGCCGGGTCAACATCGAATACCTCGACTCGGAAGAGATCGAGAGCCGCGGCTGCGACCACCTGGCCAAGTACGACGCCATCCTGGTGCCGGGCGGCTTCGGCAAGCGCGGCGTGGAAGGCAAGATCATGGCGGCGCGCTACGCCCGCGAGAACCGGATTCCCTACCTCGGCATCTGCCTGGGCATGCAGGTCGCGCTGATCGAATTCGCGCGCCACGTGGCCGGCCTGCCGAACGCCAACTCGACCGAGTTCGATCCCGAGACCGATCAGCCGGTGGTGGCCCTGATCACGGAGTGGCAGAACCACGACGGCAAGGTCGAGAAGCGCGACGTCAACTCCGACCTGGGCGGCACCATGCGCCTGGGCGCCCAGACCTGCGCGGTGAACCCGGGCACCCTGGCCGCCGACATCTACGGCAACGTCGTGACCGAGCGCCACCGTCACCGCTACGAAGGCAACAACTACTACCTGCCGAAGATCGAAGCGGCCGGCCTGGTGGTCGCGGCGCGCACCCCGAACGAAGACCTGCTCGAGATCATGGAGCTGCCCCGCGAGGTGCACCCGTGGTACGTGGGCGTGCAGTTCCACCCCGAGTTCAAGTCGACCCCGCGCAGCGGCCATCCGCTGTTCACCTCGTTCATCCAGGCCGCCCTCAAGCACCAGGCGGCCAACACCAATGTGGCGGCGAACGCGCAAGCGCCCGCCCTGCAAGGAGATGCAGCATGAAACTCGCCGGTTTCGACGTCGGCCTCGAGCACCCGATCTTCCTGATCGCGGGCACCTGCGTGATCGAATCGCGCCAGATGGCGCTCGACACCGCCGGCACCCTGAAGGAAATCACCAGCGCGCTGGGCATCCCCTTCATCTACAAGTCGTCCTTCGACAAGGCCAACCGCTCCTCGGGCAAGTCCTTCCGCGGCCCGGGCATGGAGAAGGGCCTGGAGATCCTGGCCGACGTGCGCAAGGAGATCGGCGTGCCGGTCCTCACCGACGTGCATGACGAAGAGATGATCCCGGTCGTGGCCAGCGTGGTCGACGTGCTGCAGACCCCGGCCTTCCTGTGCCGCCAGACCGACTTCATCAACGCCTGCGCGCGTTCGGGCAAGCCGGTCAACATCAAGAAGGGCCAGTTCCTGGCGCCTGGCGACATGAAGAACGTGATCGACAAGGCGCGCAATGCGGCGCGCGAAGCCGGTCTGCCGGAAGACAACTTCATGGCCTGCGAGCGCGGCGTCTCGTTCGGCTACAACAACCTGGTCTCGGACATGCGCTCCCTGGCCATCATGCGCGAATCGAACTGCCCCGTGGTGTTCGACGCCACCCACTCGGTGCAGCTGCCGGGCGGCCAGGGCACCTCCTCCGGCGGCCAGCGCGAGCACGTGCCGGTGCTGGCGCGCGCCGCCGTTGCGGCGGGCGTGTCGGGCCTGTTCATGGAGACCCACCCTGATCCGGCCAATGCGCTGTCGGACGGCCCCAACGCGGTGCCGCTCGGACGCATGAAAGACCTGCTCACCACGCTCGTCGAACTCGACCGCATCGTCAAGAAGTCCGGTTTCCTCGAAGCGGACTTCAAGTAACAGCATGATCAAGGGCGCCCCGCGGCTGGGCGCCCTTTTCACGTTTTATCTACCCTATCGGAGACTGAATACATGAGTGCTATTGTTGATATCATCGGCCGCGAAATCATCGACTCGCGCGGCAACCCGACCGTGGAATGCGATGTGCTGCTGGAATCGGGCGTGATGGGCCGCGCCGCGGTGCCGTCGGGCGCCTCGACCGGTTCGCGCGAGGCGATCGAACTGCGTGACGGCGATCCGCGCCGTTACTTCGGCAAGGGCGTGCTGCGCGCCTGCGAGAATATCAACACCGAGATCTCCGAAGCGATCATGGGCCTGGACGCCAACGAGCAGGCCTTCCTGGACCGCACCCTGATCGATCTCGACGGCACCGAGAACAAGAGCCGCCTGGGCGCCAACGCCATGCTGGCGGTGTCGATGGCCGTGGCCAAGGCAGCCGCCGAGGAAGCCGGCCTGCCGCTGTACCGCTACTTCGGCGGTTCGGGCGCGATGCAGATGCCGGTGCCGATGATGAACGTCATCAACGGCGGCGCCCACGCCGACAACAACCTGGACATCCAGGAATTCATGATCATCCCGGTCGGCGCGCCGTCCTTCAAGGAAGCGCTGCGCTACGGCGCCGAGGTGTTCCACACCCTGAAGAAGATCCTGCACAGCAAGGGCCTGAACACCGCCGTCGGCGACGAAGGCGGCTTCGCCCCGTCGGTGGCCAACCATGAGGAAGCGATCAAGCTGATCATGCAGGCGATCGAGCAGGCGGGCTACCAGGCCGGCAGCCAGATCGCGATCGGCCTGGACTGCGCCGCGAGCGAGTTCTACAAGGACGGCAAGTACGTGCTGGAAGGCGAGGGCCTGTCGCTGAGCGCGGCCGACTTCACCAACATGCTGGCCACCTGGTGCGACAAGTACCCGATCATCTCGATCGAGGACGCGATGGCCGAAGGCGACTGGGACGGCTGGGCGACCCTGACCCAGGCCCTGGGCAAGCGCGTGCAGCTGGTGGGCGACGACCTGTTCGTCACCAACACCAAGATCCTGAAAGAGGGCATCCAGAAGGGCGTGGCCAACTCGATCCTCATCAAGATCAACCAGATCGGCACCCTGACCGAGACCTTCGCCGCCATCGAGATGGCCAAGCGCGCCGGCTACACCGCCGTGATCTCGCACCGTTCGGGCGAGACCGAGGACTCGACCATCGCCGACATCGCCGTGGGCCTGAACGCCCTGCAGATCAAGACCGGCTCGATGTCGCGTTCGGACCGCATGGCCAAGTACAACCAGCTGCTGCGCATCGAGGAAGACCTGGGCGACGTCGCCACCTACCCGGGCCGCGACGCCTTCTACAACCTCAAGTAAGACCCGCGCCGGCCGCGTTCGCGCGGCCGGCGGTGATACCGCTTCTTCTTCATGCGCCTGATTACGATTGCCCTTGCCGCTCTGCTCCTGCTGATCCAGTACCCGCTCTGGCTCGGCAAGGGCGGCTGGCTGTCCGTGGCCGACATGAAGGGGCAGGTCGAGGCCGTGCGCCTGAAGACCGAACAGCTCAAGGCGCGCAACGCTAAGCTCGAATCCGAGGTGCGCGACCTGCGCGACGGGACGGGCGCGGTGGAGGAGCGCGCGCGCTACGAGCTGGGCATGATCAAGCAGAACGAAATCTTCGTGCAGGTGCTGCGCAAGGACGAGCAGCCCGCGGTCTCGATGACCGAGCCGCCGCCTCCGCCGCCGCCGAAGGACAAGGCGAAGCACTGAGCTTCGCGCATCTTCCTATGACTTCACCTTCCTTCGACCCCGCGCAGCTCGACACGCTGGACGCGATCGCCGATCATCTGGCCGATGCCTTCGAGGACGGCGAGGGCGAGCTGGTCGCGGCCGCCCTGTTGGCGGTATCGCGCGCCCCGGCCCTGCCGGAACTGGCCGCCGCCGTGGGCGTGAGCCGTGAACACCTGCAGGGCGCGCTGGCGTCGGGCGAGTTCGACCTGGACCTGACGCTGGAGATCATGAAAGTGGTCGACCTGCATATGTCGGGGCGGGGTTGAGCGCCGTAGCTTTCAGCCGACGCCGACTGATAGCCGACACTGAATTAGTAGCGGACACCGAAGTAGTAGCGGACACCGAAGTAGCAGCGGACACCGAAGTAGTAGCGGACACCGAACTAGCAGCGGACACCGAAGTAGTAGCGGACACCGAGCTGGTAGCGGCACCGAACTAATAGTTAGCCCCAAAACGTCGTCCCCGCGAAGGCGGGGACCCAAGTTTGCTAGCGTTTCGTTGACGCGAACAGAACTTGGGTCCCCGCCTGCGCGGGGACGACGGTCTTTGGTTCAGTGGTCGGAATCAGTCCGACGACGCATCACCCTGCATCGATCCCGCGCCGTGCTCCAGGAAGGCACGCAGCATCCACGCATTCTTCTCATGCACTTCCATGCGGGTGGTCAGCATGTCCGCAGTCGGGAAGTCATCCAGGTCGTCCGCCACCTTCACCGCTTCGCGCGCGGTGCGGATCAGGGTCTCGTGGCCGTCCACCAGCTGGCGGATCATTTCCTTGGCCGAAGGCACGTCGGCCTCCTCGGTGATGTTCGACAGCTCGGCATAGCGCTTGTAGGTGCCTGGCGCGAAGTGGCCCAGCGCGCGGATGCGCTCGGCGATGTCGTCCAGGGCGTTCCACATCTCGGTGTACTGTTCCTCGAACATCACGTGCAGGGTCGAGAACATCGGGCCGGTGACGTTCCAGTGGAAATTGTGGGTCTTCAGGTACAGCATGTAGCTGTCCGCGAGCACGCGCGACAGCGACTCGACGATCTTGGCGCGGTCTTCCTGGTTGATGCCGATATCGATATTCATAGATGGTCCTCCGTTGTTTGCATAAGGGGCAGATAGGGTCGCTATGCGAAAAAGCAACACTGTCAAAGATGCCACAGCTTAGCACCGAAGCCCGGAGGACGTAGCCCGCTGACCCGGTTCAATCGCGTGTCGGCAGGCTTCCCTGGATTGCCTCCCGCAAGGGGAAGAGAGGCGGGTCTCCCGGATGCCATGCCCGCCAACAAACTCGATGCCCCCTGCATGAGTGGCGACGTAGTGCGCCATTTTCGATGCGAGCTTTTCTGTCGCAGCGCCGATGCAGCAGCAGCGAGAGTGCCGATGGCCATCCGGACGAAGTCGGATTTGTCGGGCTTGCTCTTCACGACGGGCTTGCGCACTAGGAGTCAAGCAGGGACGGCTGGCGGCCGCCAAGACGCGTAGCCGATGCAGCAGGCAAGCGATGCATCGAGAGGTGAGCCATCGGTCCGAAGCCGGGCCTGCCACCCATCAGTAGCCGGATGAGATCGCCCATGCTCTCCAGTAGGCGAGCCTGACGCAGCGGTCCGACATCGATCGGTTGCAGACCGAGAACACGTGCAAGCTGTGCGACGTCTTCTTTTGCTGTCGCATCGTCGCCGGCGATAAAGGCGGATACCGATAACGATTCAAGCTGGTCCGCAGGAAGTTCATATGCTTCCATCGCAAGATTATTGAAAGCCTTCACCACCCGCGCATCCGGGAGATCACGCTGGGCCCGTTCAGCAAGAGAGTCCTCAACGGCCGGATAATTGAAGCCCTCGGGTATCGAAAAGTTGTTGAGATCGACAAGGATTTTCCCTTTTGCCAAAGTCTTGTCGATCAGCTGAGACGGCATCAAGCCTCGTGCAGTGAATAGCAGGATGTCGCCATAGCCGGCAGCTTCGTCGAGGCTGCCTGTGCTGACCGGGACGGTAGCGTGCTGGCGCACCGTTGCCAGTTCATGCTCGAATTGCGACCCGAAGAAGACTTCGTGACCTGCTTCAGCCCAGCGCAGTCCGAGCGTCCGCCCCATGTTGCCGCTCCCAAGAATGCCAATACGAAACGTTTTCATCTTCATCTCCTTGTTCATGGTGCGCCGAGATGCGCTCCTGTGCTTGCAGTGTCGTCGCTGCACGCTGCATAATCAAATTGAACAAAATGAACGATCTATTCAATGAAAATGAATTCAGGGGTGTCGATCTCAATGTCCTCCTGATTTTTCTGGCGCTGATGAGGGAACGCAGCGTGACGCGGGCGGCTGCCCGCATGTTTCTGGGCCCATCGGCGGTCAGCATGGCGCTACGACGGCTTCGCGAACTCTTCGACGACCCTCTGTTGGTGAGAGCGAAGGGAGGAATGGAGCCGACGCCACGTGCACTGGAACTGTACCCAGTCGTCGAAGCTGCGATCGGAAGACTGCATCAGGTCCTGTTCACCCCGGCTCAGTTCGATCCGTCGAAACTGGAGAAGACATTTCGTTTCGCCGCTCCGGACGACCTTGAACTGGCATTGGTTCCTCTGATCCTCGCGCATCTGCGGCGGGCGTCTCCCAAGGTCCGGCTGGTGGTTCGGCCGTCCGACTATCGGCATGCGCTCGATTCGCTCGATCGCGACGATTGCGATCTGGCGTTAACGGCAATGCCGGACCAGCTGGAGTCCTGGCACTGCCATCGTGTGCTCCACCAGGAAAGCTTCCTGACGCTGTACGACCGGACTCAACTCGGGCTGCGCGGAGACCTGTCGCTCGACGATTATGTCGCTCATCCGCATTTGTTATTGTCGCCGCTCGGGCACTTGCATAGTCCGATCGACGAGCAACTGCGAGAGCTAGGACGATCGCGCACGGTGCTCGTGTCGGTCGCCCATTTCCCACTCATGCCGTTCTTGCTGCGCACCACCCCATCAGTAGTCAACATGCCGGCCACAGCAGCGCGCATTTATGCCAAGGAATTCGATCTCGAGCTGAGCAAAGCACCTATCCAGGTACCGACATTCGATGTCGCATTGCTGTGGCACGTCAGAAAAAATGCGGATCCAGCAGTGCAATGGTTTGCTGGCCTGGTAGCGCAACTGGTCGCTCAACTGCGCCAATAAGGGGGAGTAGAGGCCTTGGATTTTCGGTTGGACAAGGCAAGTTTACAAAGTCCAGCAGCCCCGCGGAAAGCATCCTAAGGTCCGCCTGTGGCCGACGCCGACCGTTCCAGCCCGGAGTAGCTGATTGTCTCGGCGCCATGAACACAAACCGAGGATTCTGTCAGGGGTTCTGGGGCAGAACCAGGGTCTCCAGCACCCGCCGCGCCGCCGCAGGGATCGGCGTCGGCCGGTTGCTCGCCCGGTCCACATAGACATGGACGAAGTGCCCCGCAGCCGAGGGTAGTTGCTCGTCGTTGCGGTACAGCGCGATCTCGTAGCGCACGCTGGAGTTGCCCAGCTTGGCGACCCGGATGCCGGCGTGCACCGTATCCGGGAAGGAGATCGAGCTGAAGTAGGAACAGCCGGTTTCCACCACCAGGCCCACGGTCGTGTCCTTGTGGATGTCGAGCACGCCCTGATCGATCAGGTAGCGGTTCACCGCCGTGTCGAAGAAGCTGTAGTAATTGACGTTGTTGACGTGCCCGTAGCTGTCGTTGTCCATCCAGCGCGTCGGCATGGCGAGGAAGTGGGCAAAGGCGCTACGGGGCGTGTCACGCATCGGCAGTCCTGTCAGTGGGTGCTGCCGCTGGCCGGCATCATGGTCTGCACCGGATCCTGGCTCGAGAACAGCTGGGCGCAGTCGACCTTGTCGAAGGAGTAGTGCTTGCCGCAGAAATCGCAGTTGATGCCCAGCGTGCCCAGCTCGGCCAGGGCCGACTCGACTTCTTCCTTGCCCAGCATCTTGAGCATGCCGCCGACCTTGTCGCGGTTGCAGCTGCAGTGGAATTGCGGATGCGCCGGATCGAACACGCGGATCGTCTCTTCCCAGAACAGGCGCTGGAGCAGGGTCTCGATGCCGGTGCTGAGCATCTCCTCGCGCTTGAGGGTGCTGCCCAGCATGACGGCGCGGTTCCAGGTTTCCAGGTCTTCGGCCTCGGTGGCCTGCTTGGTCTGGCCTTCGACGCCGCTGTGGCGCGGCAGCTTTTGCAGCAGCATGCCGCGCGCGACCTTGTCGTCGGCGGCCAGCCACAGGCGGGTGTCCATCTGCTCCGAGCGCAGCATGTAGTTCTCGATCACGGTCGCCATGTCCTCGCCGTCCAGCGGCACCACGCCCTGGTAGGGCTGCTGGCCCGGCACCTTGTCGGCCGGGTCGAGGGTGATCACGAAACGGCCCTTGCCGTGCGCATTGAAGAGCTGGCGCAGGCTGGCGTCATCCGGAATGTCGGCGTCCGGCGCCAGCTTGGCGGTGGCGCGGGTGCGCAGCTGGGCATCGCACTCGACCACCAGCAGGCGCACCGGGCCGTCGCCATGGATCTGCATCACGATGGAGCCGTTGAACTTCAGGTTCGCCGACAGCAGGGCGCCGGCCGCCACCATCTCGCCCAGCACCGCGCGCACGGCCTTGGGGTAGGCGTGGCGCGCCTGGATCTCGCGCCAGGTGTCGGAAATCTCGACCAGCTCGCCACGCACGGCGGCATTGTCGAAGATGAATTTTTGCAGGGTGTCCCTGGTGTCGTTTGTCGTCATTCTCTATCCGATTTTCTTAAGCTGCGCCTTGAAGAGCTGCCCGCGCGCCACGTAACTGGCGGCGCTGGCCTGCAGGCGCGATACGTCTTCTTCCGTGAGGGTGCGCACCACCTTGGCGGGCGAACCCAGGATCAGCGAGTGGTCCGGA
This sequence comes from Massilia sp. KIM, assembly GCF_002007115.1. Classification (NCBI taxonomy): domain Bacteria; kingdom Pseudomonadati; phylum Pseudomonadota; class Betaproteobacteria; order Burkholderiales; family Oxalobacteraceae; genus Massilia; species Massilia sp. KIM. The sequence continues at coordinate 1,136,584 of NZ_MVAD01000002.1, forward strand.
AATTCCTTTCCCTCCGTGACCAGGGCGCCGGCGCCGACCAGGCAACCCTTGCCGATCTTCGCGCCGTTGAGCACCACGGCCTGGATCCCGATCAGCGAGCCATCGCCCACCGTGCAGCCGTGCAGCATTGCCTGGTGGCCGATGGTCACGTTCTTGCCGATGGTGAGCGGGTAGCCCATGTCGGTGTGCATCACCGTGCCTTCCTGCACATTGCTGTTCTCGCCGATCGTGATGCGCTCGTTGTCCCCGCGGATCGTGGCGCCGAACCACACCGTGGCGTTCGCCTCGAGGGTCACCTTGCCGACCAGGGTGGCGGAATCGGCCACGAAGGCCGATGCGTCGATCTCGGGCGCATGCTCGCCCAGCTGGTAAATCGCCATGGATGTGCTCGCGGAAGATGGAGATAAACGCTATTTTACCCCCTGCGTCCGCCACCGTCCGTGGCGGCGATCCACGCCAGATGGGGCCGGGGCGCGCGAAATCAACCGATCGCCCTTATAATCATACGAACGACCGTTCTTTTTCTGAGGCAGCATGAAACCCTCCCGTTCCGAATTCCTCACCGTCCGCGGCCTGCGCAGCCACATCCGCCATTGGGGCGAGGAGGGCGCGCCCAAGCTCTTCATGCTGCACGGCTGGATGGACGTGTCGGCGTCCTTCCAGTTCGTGGTCGACTGCCTGCGCCGCGACTGGCACGTGATCGCGCCCGACTGGCGCGGCTTCGGGCTGAGCGAGCGCACGCATTCGGACACCTACTGGTTTCCCGACTACCTGGCCGACCTCGAGGTGATGCTGGACCGCTACGCGCCGGGCGAGGCGGTCAATCTGCTCGGGCATAGCATGGGCGGCAACATCGCCGGGCTGTATGCGGGCGTGCGGCCGCAGCGGGTGGGCAAGCTGATCAACCTGGAAGGCTTCGGGCTGCCGGCGACCAGGGCCTCGCAGTATCCGGGGCGCGTCGCCAAATGGCTGGATGAGCTGCGCGAGCGGCCCACCATGCGCGGCTACGCCAGCCTGGAGGAGGTGGCGGCGCGCCTGCGCAAGACCAATCCGCGCCTGTCGGAGGAGCGGGCGGCTTTCCTGGCCGGGCACTGGGCGGCGCAGGAGGCCGACGGACAGTGGCGTATTTTGGGCGATCCGGCGCACAAGCAGAGCGGGCCCTTGCTGTATCACGTGGACGAGATCATGGCCTGCTGGAGCGCGATCACGGCGCCGGTGCTGTGGGTGGAGGCGGAAGAGACCGAGATGTGGCGCTGGATGGGGCCGAAGGAGCAGGCGCGGGCGGAGATCGACCGGCGCATGGGGCATCTGAAGCAGGTCACGGCGAAGATGATGGCGGGGGCGGGGCATATGCTGCATCACGATCAGCCGGAGGTGTTGGCGGGGATGGTGGAGGAGTTTCTGCAGGCGTAGTGCAAGGAATGCGTTGGCGGTGCGCGGGGGAACTTGGGTCCCGGCCTGCGCCGGGACGACGTTGTTTGGAGGCGCGGGTCGGCCAACACCTCGATTCCTGATACGTCAGCGTAAACGTCGTCCCGGCGAAGGCCGGGACCCAAGTTGCACGAACACCCCTAAAGCGTTGCGTTCACCCCTCAGTGAAATTGCCCCAAGGCAACGCCTGTGCTACAGTCCTCCCCGACCCGCACCAAACCCTGGTGCCGCTTTTTGACTGAACAGGATAGACGATGGCCATTCGAGCCGCTCTCGCGCTCGCCGGTGCACTGCTCATGGCAGGCTGCGCCGTCCCCTACAGCCCGGTCCCGGTGGCCACCAACTTCCCCAGCACCCAGCAGGAAAAGCTGCAGGCCGCCGCCCATTGGGGCGTGATCGCACGCCACATGGTCACCCAGCTGGAGCCGACCCTGAAAGTGAACGCCCGCCGTTCGCTCTACGTCTCGCCCCAGCAGAAATCCCCGTTCAGCCAGGCCGTCGCCTCCCAGCTCAACACCGCGCTCGTGAACCAGGGCTACGTGGTGCTCAAGCACCCGGACCCTTCCGCCCTGGTAGTCGAATTCGACACCCAGGTGGTGAGCTTCGCGGCCAATCGCCCGCAGTACCGCTACGCCGGCGAGCGCAGCGCCCTGGTGGCGGGCGCCTGGGTCCTGACCAGCATCGAGCACAGCCCCGAATGGCTGGCCTCGGCCGCCGTCTTCGGCCACGATGCCTACGAATGGTTCCACGCCCAGTTCGCCCCCGGCGCCACGCCCAAGACCGAGATCCTGGTGAGCCTGTCTGTGGCCGACGACCAGCGCTACTACGCGCGCACCACCTCGGTCTACTACACCACCGACCAGGACCGCGCCCTCTACGACGCGGCCTTCCAGCCGACCAAGACCTTCGCCGTGCGCGACCGCTGACCATGATGCGCTTCCCGACTTCGTTCCGCTTCCTCGCGCTCGCGCTGCCGTTGTTCCTGGGCGGCTGCGCCAGCACCCGCGAAGACACCGACTACAGCTCGGTCTCCGCCAACGCCTTCGTCGCCGCCAACTACCGCGCCGCCGACGCCCTGGCGGCCCAGCTCAAGGGTAAACTCGCCGAGGACAAGCCCCTCATCATGGCCACCGTGGTCAACATCGACGCGCTCGAACAGACCTCGATGCTGGGCCGCCTGGTGTCCGAGCAGATCTCGACCCGCATGGCCCAGAACGGCATGAAGATGCTGGAGATGAAGCTGCGCAACAGCGTCTACCTGAAACGCAACGGCGGCGAGCTGATGCTCACCCGCGAGATCGGCGACGTGGCCAGCACCCACAACGCCCAGGCGGTCGTGGTCGGCTCCTATGCCGAGACCCGCGACACCATCTTCATCAACATGAAAGTCATCCAGCCGACCACCAATCTGGTGCTTGCCGGACACGATTTCGTGCTGGCCAAGGGCGGCACCATCCGCTCCATGCTGCAGCCCTACTGAGCGCCCCGCGGCCGGGCGAAAGCGCGGCGCAGGGCCGGCAATCCGCGTACAATGTGTTGTTTCAGAACGCGTTTTCGCTTCGCCCTGCCATGAAAGTCGACCTACACTGCCATTCCAATGTCTCCGACGGCGTGCTCGCGCCGGCCGCGGTGGCGGCCTATGCGCGCAAGAGCGGCGTCGACGTCTGGGCCCTGACCGACCATGACGAGGTCGGCGGCCTCAAGGCCGCGCGCGCCGCCGCCGGCGAACTCGGCATGCGCTTCGTCGCGGGCGTCGAGATCTCGGTCACCTGGGCCGGGGAAACCGTGCACATCGTCGGCCTGCAGGTCGACGAGGACCATCCCACCCTGGTCCAGGGCCTGGCCGCGACCCGCCACGGCCGCGACAGTCGCGCCCGCGAAATCGCCGACCAGCTGGCCAAGGCAGGCATCCCGGGCGCCTACGAGGGCGCGCTCAACTACGTCGCCAACCCCGACCTGATGTCGCGCACCCACTTCGCGCGCTACCTGTGCGAGATCGGCGTATGCGGCTCGACCACCGAGGTGTTTCGCCGCTACCTCACCGAGGGCAAGCCGGGCTATGTGCCGCACCGCTGGGCCACCCTGGAGCAGGCGGTGGGCTGGATCCGCAGCGCCGGCGGCATCCCCGTGATCGCCCACCCGGGGCGCTACAAGTTCAGCGACACGGCCCAGGGCGCGCTGTTCGACGAATTCCGCCAGCTGGGCGGCACCGCCATCGAGGTGGTCACCGGCAGCCATACGCCCGACCAGTACGCGACCTATGCCGAGCTGGCGCGTCGCTACGGCTTCCTGGCGTCGCGCGGGACCGACTTCCACGCCCCGGGCGAGGCGCGGGTGGAGTTCGCGGAACTGCCGCCGTTGCCGGCCGGGCTCACGCCGGTCTGGCACGACTGGTTCTGAGGCCAAGGGTGTGCGGATCGCAAGATCCGCACACGGCCGCGAAAAATACTTTCGAAATGATTAGGTGAATCGCGCTGAGTCCTGTATCTTCAATCGCGCACAACATCAAGACGTCGTCAACGTCGGTCTCTTTCCCGTTTCGCCATTCGGCACTCCTGTTTGATTCCCACCAGTCGCATCCTTCTTGCTTGCCTGTGCATTTCGGCAGCATTGCCCCCATCTTTACTCAAGGTATTTACATGACTACTCAAACCGGCACCGTCAAATGGTTCAACGATTCCAAGGGCTTCGGCTTCATCACGCCTGACCAGGGCGGCGGCGACCTGTTCGCCCACTTCAAGGATATCGAGTCCGAAGGCTTCAAGAGCCTGGCGGAGAACCAGCGCGTGTCCTTCCAGCGCGCCAGTGGCCCCAAGGGCGACAAGGCCAGCAACATCCGCAGCATCTGAGGCCGTGGTCCGGCGACGGACCGCCCGCCCTTTCCGTGCCGCCGGCAGGCGGCACGACGAAGCCCGCGCATGCGGGCTTTTTTCATCGCCCTCCAGAAAAGAAATATCTCCCAGCCCTTGAAATACCCGTTTTATACTCCAACTGGAGTATGTAAGGAGGATAGGAGGGGATATGAAGCTCGTTTCAACACAACAGAAATTGCCGGACAGTGACAAGGTCACTGTCAACGTCGGCCTGGTCGACCTGGCCCAGATGGACTTGCTGGTCGAAGAAGGCTTTTACTCGAACCGCACCGATTTCGTGCGCACCGCCATCCGCAACCTGTTGCACCAGCATGCAGACGCGATCCGCCAGACGGTCGTGCGCAAGCGCTACGTGATGGGCCTGTACCGCTATTCACGGCGCGAGCTGGAGCAGGTGGTGGCGGAAGGCCAGCAGCTGGAAATCCATGTGCTGGGCCTGGCCGTGATCGAGGACGACGTCGATCCGGAACTCGCGCGCCAGGCCATCGCTTCGGTCCAGGTTCTCGGCGCATTCATCGCGGCGCCCGCCACCAGGCAAGCCCTGGCGGACCGCATCCATACCTAAAGGACACCCATGAAACCCCTCGACCAATTCATCGCGCAGATGGTGGAGTCGGCGCGGCTCGCACAGGCGCAGGACGCGCCCGCAGCCACCGCCCTGATCCAGAAAGCGCTGGCCGAATCCGGCCTGCTACCCCAAAGCGCCACGACACCAACGGCGCCGTCGCCGTCGCCGGGCCCCCGGCCCTTCGTCGACCTCAATGCGGCGCCCTCCTGGAGCGCCCGCCCGCGCGGCCCCGCCAGGGCGCGCGGCGGCGCGCAGCACGAGGTGCAGGCCCCCGGCCGCTTCCTCGCCGGCAGCTTCACTTCCGGCGCGGGAACGCGCCGCTACAAGCTCTACGTCCCGGCCCAGCCGGCAAGCGGGCCGCGTCCGCTGGTGGTGATGCTGCACGGCTGCACCCAGAACCCGGACGATTTCGCGACCGGCACCACGATGAACCGGCTGGCCGAGGAGCACGGCTGCCTGGTGCTCTACCCGGAGCAGGACGGCGCGGCCAACCACTCGCTCTGCTGGAACTGGTTCGAGACCGCCCACCAGCAGCGCGGAAGCGGGGAAGCATCCCTGATTGCCGACATGACGCGCCGGGTGCTCGCTGAGCATGACGGTGACCCCGAGCGCGTCTTCGTGGCCGGACTGTCTGCCGGCGGCGCCATGGCGGCCATCCTCGGCGCCGAATATCCCGAACTGTATGCCGCGGTCGGCGTGCACTCGGGCCTGGCGGCAGGCAGCGCCAGGGACATGATCTCGGGCCTGAAGGCGATGAAGCAGCCCGGCAAGTGGCGGCCACTGCGCAGCGCGCCGCCCCTGATCGTGTTCCACGGCGACGCCGACCACCTGGTCCACGCCGCCAACGGCGAGGCGGTGCTGGCCCAGTTCACCGCGGCCCGTGGCCCGGGGCTGGAGCGCCACACCGAGGGACACGACCACGCCGGCCGGCGCTGCACCGTGCAGTCCTGGCGCGACGGGGAGGGGCGCCCGGTGGCCGAGCACTGGCTGCTGCACGGGGCAGGCCACGCCTGGTCGGGCGGCAACGCGGCCGGCTCGCATACCGACGCCGCCGGTCCTTCGGCCTCGAAGGAAATGCTGCGCTTCTTCCTGGCCCAACGGCCGCACTGAGCTGTCATCCAGGCCTGATTAAGGCCTGGCTAAGGATGTGTCCTTGATTTTTTCATATCGCATCCCTATCTTGCCTCCTGTCATACCCGACTTCAGGAGGCTTTTCCATGAAACGCATTGTCCTGTTCCTTGCCACCAACCTTGCCGTGGTGCTGGTGGTGTCGCTCGTCGTCAACCTGCTCGGCCTGGGCCGCGCCGTGACGGGGGAGGGGATCAATGTCGGCGCGCTGGCGGTGTTCTCGCTGGTGGTCGGTTTCACGGGCTCCTTCATTTCCCTCCTGCTGAGCAAGCCGATGGCCAAGTGGTCGACCGGCGCGCGCGTCATCGACCAGCCGGCCAACTCGACCGAGTTGTGGCTGGTCGAGACCGTGCGCCGCCTGTCGGAGCGGGCAGGCATCGGCATGCCCGAGGTCGCGGTGTATGAGGGCGCGCCGAACGCCTTCGCCACCGGCGCCTTCAAGAACAACGCCCTGGTGGCCGTCTCCACCGGCCTGCTGGAGGGCATGAACCGCGACGAGGTCGAGGCCGTGCTGGGCCACGAAGTCGCCCACATCGCCAATGGCGACATGGTCACCCTGACCCTGATCCAGGGCGTGGTCAATACCTTCGTGGTCTTCTTCGCGCGCGTGGTCGGCTACTTCGTCGACAAGGTCCTGCTGCGCAGCGAAGGCGAGCGCCCCGGCATCGGCTACATGGTGACGGTGTTCGTGTGCGAGATCGTGTTCGGCATCCTGGCCTCCATTATCGTCGCCTGGTTCTCGCGCAAGCGCGAATTCCGCGCCGACGCCGGTTCCGCCAAGCTGCTGGGCAGTGCGGTGCCGATGCAGCATGCGCTGGCCCGCCTGGGCGGCTTCGCTCCCGGCGCGCTGCCGCAGTCGATCGCCGCGTCAGGCATTTCCGGCAGCGGCGGCGGCTGGGGCGCGCTGTTTTCCACCCACCCGCCGATGGAGGAGCGCATCGCCGCCCTCCAGGCGCTGCGATAATGTCGCATCCTTGACAACGAAGCTGCTGCCCGATGAGCCAATACTTCCAGATCCACCCCGAGAACCCGCAACCGCGCCTGATCAAGCAGGCAGCGCAGATCGTCGGCGCGGGCGGGATCATTGCGATTCCCACCGATTCGGCCTACGCCCTGGTCTGCCGCCTGGACGACAAGGGCGCGGTGGAGAAGCTGCGCCGCATCCGCGGCGTCGACGAGAAGCATCACCTGACCCTGCTGGTGCGCGACCTGTCCGAGATCGCGCTCTACGCCAAGGTCGACAACCAGCAGTACCGGCTGCTCAAGGCCACCATGCCCGGACCCTACACCGTGATCCTGGAGGCCACGCGCGAAGTGCCGCGCCGCCTCTCGCACCCGTCGCGCAAGACCATCGGCCTGCGCGTGCCCGAGAACCGCATCTCGCTGGCGCTGCTGGAAGAACTGGGCGAACCCCTGATCGGCACCACCCTGCAGCTGCCGGGCGACGACCACATGCTGTCCGATCCGGAAGAAGTGCGCGACCGCCTGGCCAAGCAGATCGAACTGGTGATCGACGGCGGCGCCGGCACCCTCGAGCCCACCACCGTGGTCGACCTGACCGGCCCGGCGCCGGAACTGGTGCGCGAGGGCAGGGGAGACCCGGCCGCCTTCGGCCTCTGAGCGGACTTGCGATTGCCGACCTTGCCTTCACCTGAGGGTAGCGCGTGCGCGCGCTCCCGCCGTCCCGCCGCCCGTCCGGGCCGCGGCCGCCACCTCTGCTATCATCCCGCTCATGGATCCTGAAACTATACGCAACATCGCAGTCTACGCGCTGCCCGTCCTCTTTGCGATCACCCTGCACGAAGCCGCCCACGCCTACGCCGCCAAGTACTTCGGCGACAACACCGCCTATGCGCAGGGCCGCATGAGTCTCAATCCCCTGGTCCACGTCGACCTGCTCGGCACCATCGTCATCCCGATCGCGCTCTACCTGTTCACGCCCTTCGTGTTCGGCTACGCCAAGCCGGTGCCGGTGGACTTCAGCCGCCTGCGCAACCCCAAGAAGCAGATGGCCTTCGTGGCCCTGGCTGGACCCATGGCGAACTTCATCATGGCCTTCATGTGGCTGGTGCTGGGTCTCCTGCTCGCTTATTTCCAGGTCGAGGAGAACTTCCCGCACAAGGTGGCCCAGGCCGGCGTGTTCACCAACCTGCTGATCTTTGCCTTCAACCTGCTGCCGCTGCCGCCCCTGGACGGCGGGCGCGTGCTGACCAGCATCCTGCCGAACAACCTGGCCTATAAATTCGCGCGCATCGAACCCTATGGCTTCTTCATCGTGCTGGCGCTGATCTTCGTCGGCGTGCTGGGCTACTGGGTGGTGCCGGTGATGGAGGTCGGCCGCTTCCTGATCCACCTGATCGCGGCGCCGCTCACGATCTTCCTGAGCTAAGGATCCATGTACCCGGACCGCGTCGTCTCCGGCATGCGCCCCACTGGGGCGCTGCATCTCGGGCACTACCACGGCGCCCTGAAGAACTGGATCCGGCTGCAGTCCGAACACCCCTGCCTGTTCTTCGTCGCCGACTGGCACGCGCTCACCACGCACTACGACGACCCGGCCGTGGTGGAGCGCAGCGCCTGGGACATGGTGATCGACTGGCTGGCGGCCGGCATCGACCCTTCGCAGGCGAGCATCTTCATCCAGTCGCGGGTGCCGGAACACGCCGAATTGCACCTGCTGCTGTCGATGGCCACGCCGCTCGGCTGGCTGGAGCGGGTGCCGACCTACAAGGACCAGATCGAGAACCTGGCGGGCAAGGACCTGGCCACCTATGGCTTCCTCGGCTACCCGCTGCTGCAGGCGGCCGACGTCCTGATCTACCGCGCCAGCATGGTGCCGGTGGGCGAGGACCAGCTGCCCCACGTGGAGATGATGCGCGAGATCGCGCGCCGCTTCAATCACATCTACGGTAGGGAAAAGGGCTTCGAGGAGAAGGCCATGGCCGCCGTGCGCAAGCTGGGCAGCAAGCGCGCCAAGCTCTACCTCGAGCTGCGCACCGCCTACCACCAGGAGGGCGACGACGAAGCCCTCGACCAGGCGCGCGCCATGCTGGAAGACGCGGGCAGCCTGTCCAACGTCGACCGCGAGCGCCTGTTCGGCTACCTGCAGGGCAGCCGCAAGATCATCCTGGTCGAACCCGAGGCCCGCCTCACCGAGGCCGCGCGCCTGCCGGGACTGGACGGCCGCAAGATGTCCAAGAGCTACGCCAACGGCATCGCGCTGCGCGAAGACCGCGCCAGCGTGGTCAAGAAGATCCGCACCATGCCCACCGACCCGGCGCGCGTGCGCCGCACCGACCCGGGCGACCCGGCGCGCTGCCCGGTGTGGCAGCTGCACGAGGTGTACTCGGACGCCGCCACCCGCGACTGGGTGGTGAAGGGCTGCACCAGCGCCGGCATCGGCTGCCTCGAATGCAAGCAGCCGGTGGTCGACGGCGTGCTGGCCGAACAGGAACCGATGCACGAGCGCGCCCAGCCCTACCTGGACGACCCGAGCCTGGTGCGCGCCATCGTCGCCGATGGCTGCGAGCGGGCCCTCAAGCTGGCCCAGGAAACGATGCGCGACGTGCGCGAAGCGATGGGGATATCCTACACATGAGCAAGGAAGCGGGAATGAGCCCGGTGAACATGATGAACCTGCCGCCTTCGCCCTGGGTGGCGCGTTTCGCGCCGCTGGCGAAAGAGGGCGAAGTGCTGGACCTGGCCTGCGGCACGGGGCGCCACAGCCGCCTGCTGGCGGGCCTCGGGCATCCGGTGCTGGCGCTCGACCGCAAGCCGGAGGCCCTGGCGGCGCTGGCCGGCGCCGGCATCGCCACCATGGAATACGACCTGGAAGACGGTTCGCCCTGGCCCTTCGAGGCCGGGCGCTTCGCCGCGATCGTGGTCACCAATTACCTGTACCGGCCGCTGTTCGCCCACCTGGCGGCCAGCCTGCGCCCGGACGGCATCCTGATCTACGAAACCTTCGCCCAGGGGAACCAGATCTACGGGAAACCGTCGAATCCGGATTTCCTGCTCGCGCCGGGCGAGCTGCTGGCGCTGGCGGCGCACGGCGGCCTGCAGGTGCTGGCCTACGAGGACGGCCACGTCGAGCGTCCCCATCCCGCCCAGGTGCAGCGCCTATGCGCCGCGGGTCCGGCCTACGCCAAAACCGAGGCACGGCTCGACCATATTGTGGTCAGGAATGAACCATAGCGGCGGGCGATCCGCTACAATCAGGCTTTTATTTACTGGCACGGTCCAAAGATTATGATTAAGGGCAGCATCGTAGCAATCGTCACCCCGATGTTCGAAGACGGCAGTCTTGACCGCGACTCTCTGCGCAAGCTGCTGGACTGGCACATCGCGGAAGGCACCGACGGCGTCGTCATCGTCGGCACGACGGGCGAGTCCGCAACCGTTTCCCCGGAAGAGCACTGCGAACTGGTGAAGCTGGCGGTCGACCACGTCGCCAAGCGCATCCCGGTCATCGCCGGCACCGGCGGCAATTCGACCGCCGAGGCCATCGCGCTGACCCGCCACGCCAAGGAAGTCGGCGCGGACGCTTCGCTCCAGGTCGTGCCCTACTATAACCGTCCGACCCAGGAAGGCATGTACCGCCACTTCCGCGCCATCGCGGAAAGCGTCGAGCTGCCGATCATCCTGTACAACGTGCCGGGCCGCACCGTCGCCGACATGGCCAACGACACCGTGGTGCGCCTGTCCGCGATCGACAACATCGTGGGCATCAAGGATGCGACCGGCAACATCGGCCGCGGCATCGAGCTGCTGCGCGCGGTGGACAAGTCCTTCGCCGTGTACTCGGGCGACGATCCGACCGCGATGGCCCTGATGTTCTGCGGCGGCGCCGGCAACATTTCCGTCACCGCCAACGTGGCGCCGCGCGCCATGCACGAGCTGTGCGCGGCCGCCATGGCCGGCGACATCGCGCGCGCGGTCGAGATCAACGACCGCGTGCTGGACCTGCACGCCAAGCTGTTTGTCGAACCGAACCCGGTTCCCGTCAAATGGGCGCTGGCCGAAATGGGCAAGATGCCTGCAGGCCTGCGCCTGCCGCTGGCCCCGCTGTCCGCCCAATTCCACGAGACCGTGCGCGCCGCCCTGACCGGCGCCGGCCTTCTCCCGCAGTCCTGAGCCGCAAGGTTTCGGCTTCCTAGTAAAGACATCGAACGACATGACTATTTGCAAGAAAACGACCCTGGTTTCCGCTCCCGCCGCTCGCGCGCTGACGCTCACCGCGCTCGCGCTCAGCCTGGCGGCCTGCACCACCGTGTTCGAATCGGACCGTGTGGACTACCGGGGCGCCAAGAAAGCCGCGCCGCTGGACGTGCCGCCCGACCTGACCAAGCTGGAACGCGACAACCGCTACGCGGTGCCGGACGCAAAGGGCGTGGCCACCGCATCGGGCTTCCAGCAGCAGCGTAGCCAGGGCGCCACCGTGGCGCCGGTGGCTGCCGGCGCCGAGCAGATCGGCCCGCTGACCCTCGAAGGCATCCGCGTCGAGCGCGCCGGCGACCAGCGCTGGCTGGTGGTCAAGCAGACTCCGGAACAGCTCTGGCCGCAACTGCGCCAGTTCTGGGAAGACAATGGCTTCGCCATCGAGAGCGAATCGGCGACCACTGGCACGATGGAGACCAACTGGGTCGAGAACCGCTCCAAGATCCCGCAGGACTTCCTGCGCAACACCCTGGGCCGGGTGTTCGACCGCGCCTATTCGACCGGCGAGCGCGACAAGTTCCGCACCCGCCTGGAGCGTCTGCCGGATGGCTCGACCGAGATCTACGTGAGCCACCGTGGCGCCGAAGAGGTGCTGACCGGCGCCCAGAAGGAAACCACGGTCTGGACCGTGCGTCCGAACGATCCGGGCCTGGAATCGCAGTTCTTGAGCCGCATGGTGGCGCACCTGACCGGCAGCAAGGACGTCAAGACCGCCGAGGCGACGGTCGCCAACGCGCCGCTGACGCCGCAGAAGGCCAAGCTGGTGGGCGACAAGGTGGAAGTGGACGAAGGCTTCGACCGCGCATGGCGCCGCGTCGGCCTGGCGCTGGACCGCGTCGGCTTCACGGTCGAGGACCGCGATCGCGTGCAGGGCATCTACTTCGTGCGTTACGTCGATCCGGATGCGCAGAACAAGGATGGCTTCTTCAAGCGCCTGTTCACCTTCGGCAGCTCGGAAGAGAAGGCCAAGGAAGCGCAGCGCTACCGCGTGCTGGTCAAGACCGCGCAGGGTGCGAGCGTGAGCGAGGTGACGGTGCAGACCAATGCTGGTCAGCCGGACAGCTCGGCGACCGCGGCCAAGATCCTGAAGCTGCTGAACGACGAGCTCAAGTGATCGCGGCGTGATGCGATGAGAAACCGGCCTGCGGGCCGGTTTTTTTATGCCTGGTCCCTTGGCGCGAATCCTGGGTCGCACGACCCGAAAACCTCATTCCCGGACCCTCAACACGTCATCCACGCGGCCTAGAGACGTCAGTCCCACGGCCCCAAAACGTCGGTCCTACGGTCCCAAAACGTCAGTCCCACGGCCCCAAAACGTCAGTCCCGCAGCCCCAAAACGTCAGTCCCGCAGCCCCAGTACGTCATTCCCGCGAAGGCGGGAATCCAAGTGCGCACGCGTCTCGACAGCGCAAACAACTTGGATTCCCGCCTTCGCGGGAATGACGAATTAAGGCTATCGCTGGAATAAGGTGCCGAACCCGTCGTCGGCCACGTATCAAAGGCTATCGCTGGAATAAGGTGCCGAACCCGTCGTCGGCCACGTATCAAAGGCTATCGCTGGAATAAGGTGCTGAACCCGTCGTCGGCCACGAATCAAAGGCTATCGCTGGAATAAGGTGCCGAATCCGTCCTCGGCCACGTATCAAAGGCTAGCGCTGGAATAAGGTGCCGAATCCGTCCTCGGCCACGTATCCAAGGCTATCGCTGGAATAAGGTGCCGAACCCATCGTCGGCCACGACTCGAAGGCTAGCGCTGGAACAAGGCGCCGGGCCCATCGTGGAGCACGAATCGTACAGGCGAAAAAAAACCGGCCCGCAGGCCGGTTCTTCGAACCAGAAAAAATCTGATTACTTGGTAGCAGCAGCCGAAGCAGCTTCCGAAGCAGCAGCCGAAGCGGCAGCAGCAGCGTCAGCAGCGGTCGAAGCAGCTTGCGAAGCAGCAGCGGCAGCGTCAGCAGCCGGAGCAGCAGCAGCGTCAGCAGCCGGAGCGGCCGGAGCAGCAGCGTCAGCAGCCGGAGCAGCAGCCGGAGCTTCGGTAGCAGCCGGAGCGGCCGGAGCGGCTTCTTCTTTCTTGCTGCAAGCAGCCAGAGCAACAGCCATCAGGGAAACGATCAGCAGGGATTTTTTCATGATTTTCCTTAGTATTTACAAAAGTATTACTGCTTGTTGCGAATAATAATTACCGGTAATTATTGCTCGGCGGAATTCTCGTGCTTTCAGAAATAGCAATACTGCCAGATCGGCAACGGAACCTTCCTGACCTGATATTATAGCCAAATTTACTGAATCGCAATAGCGAACTCATTCCTCAGTGAAAGTATTTTGTGAAGAACCAAGCTTCATATTGTTACAAGATGCAACTGAAGCCGAAATCCCTGTTTCTAAAGCAATTTTTCACTGATAAGCTGGCTCACAGGCCGGTCGTCGTGGCCTGAAGTACCACCCGCGACTCTTCCCAAATGGCAAGAAACCGCTGACCCGGCAGCTCACATGCGCCCAGCGCGTCGAAGGCCGCTTCGCCGCGCATATGATCGCTGTGAAAACGGCGCACCACATGCCTGTCGTCCCCGATGCAGAATGAATCGCGCAGCTCGCGCAGGGCGCGCGGGGTCTGCCGGCATTCGCACTGGTGGCTGTAGTCGCGCAGCAGGCGCAGGAAGCGCGGATAGTGGCGCTCGATGTGCGCGCTGTCGTGCAAGGCCAGGCGCAGGCTGCCGCCGCGCTTCAGGAAGGCGCGCAGCAGCGCGTCCACCTCCGAGGCGCCGAGGGGAAAGACGGCGAAATCCGGATCGAACAGGTCCAGGCGGACGCTGGACGCGGCCAGGCAGGCCCGGAACTGCTCGTCCAGGGCGGCCCGGGTATCGAAGCGGATCGCGCCCGTTTCCATGCTCAGCCCAGCTCGACCCAGCCGTCCTGGTACCAGGTGTACAGGGCTTCCAGCACGTCGTCGGTGGCATCGGCCAGCTGCGCGCCGTCGAGGCGGCGTTCATTGGCCAGCACGTCCAGCACCGCCTTGTCGGCGCGGCCGACGGCGAAGGACTCGCCATTGATGAAGACGTGCTTGCCGCGGTAGAGCATCAGGGTCTTGCTCGACAGCTTGAGGCCGCGCTTGGCCGCCGTCTCCATGAAGCGGCCCACCGTGAGCGGCTTGGCCGGGCCGGTGAAGAACACATTGTGCTTGGGCTCGGACAGGTATTCGCCCAGGAAGACGGTCACGTCTTCCTCGTCCCAGCGCACCTTGTTGAGTTCCTCGGTGACGGTGGCCAGCATGTCCTTCGGGATCTCGGCCGGGTTCTTGGCCGGCTGCAGGCCCGGGTCGGCGTAGCGGCCCGGCAGGTCGATCGAGTCGGCCATGAACTGCAGGAAGGCTTCGCCCAGTTCCTGGAACGAGGGCGAGCGGAAACCGATCGAATAAGTCATGCACTCGCCCTCGGCGATGCCGTCGTGGGCGTAGTGGGGCGGCAGGTAGAGCATGTCGCCCGGCTCGAGCACGAATTCCTCTTCCGGCTCGAAGTTGGCCAGGATCTTCAGCGGCAGGCCATCGACCAGGCTCAGGTCCTGCTGCGAGCCGATCTTCCAGCGGCGCTTGCCGTGGGCCTGGAGCAGGAACACGTCGTAGGAATCGAAGTGGGGACCGACGCCGCCGCCGTCGCTGGCGTAGCTGATCATCAGGTCGTCCAGGCGGGCGTCCGGAGCAAAGCGGAACTGGCGCAGCAGTTCGTCGGCGCGCTCGTCGTGCAGGTTGACGCCTTGCACCAGCATGGTCCAGCCGGGTTCGCTGCGCGACGGTAATTGCTCGAGCGGGCCGTGCTGCATGTCCCACTGGCCATTACGCTGGGTGACCAGGCGCGACTCGACATAATTAAGTTTGGCAAGCTCGGCCAGCTTGTCGAACTTGAGTAAAGGCTTGAAGCCGGGAATGGCCTGACGGATCAAAAGCGGTTTCTTGTGCCAGTAATCGCGCAAGAACTGAGCGGGAGTAATATCCCCAAGAAGCTGTATTTTTTTCATGCGCCATTATAACCATCCCGGGCGAGCCGCTCTTTCCATCGGGGGTATAATCCGCACCTTACAACGAAAGGATGTGCGATGAAGATTGCCAAAAATACGGTCGTGACGGTTAACTACAAGCTGTCGGACGCCCAGAACAACCTGATCGAGGAAGGCGCCCAGCCGATGGTTTACCTGCACGGCGGCTACGAAAATACCCTGCCGAAAATCGAGGAAGAACTCGACGGCAAGGAACCGGGCTATTCGTCGACCATCCAGGTCGAGCCGGACGATGCCTTTGGCGACTATGACCCGGCGCTGGTGAAGGTCGAGGACCGCAACCGCCTGCCGGAACCGATCGAAGTCGGCATGCAGTTCGAAGGCATGGCGGAGGGCAGCGACGAAGAGCCGACCATCTTCACCGTGACCGACATCGCGGATGACAAGGTTGTGCTGGATGGCAATCACCCGCTGGCGGGCATGGCGCTGCGCTTCGAGCTGTCGGTGATCGACGTGCGCGAAGCGACCGCAGAGGAAGTGTCGCACGGTCACGTGCATGGCGCGCACGGTCACCATCACGGCCATGACGCGGAAGACAGCGAGCCGGGCGACCATTTCCGTAGCCAGCCGCTGCAGTAATCCCGATCGAACGCGATTGCCGGCCGGCGATCGCGGTCTGCCCATCGCGGCCATGCCGGGCGGCGTGGCCGCGCGCTCACTTCTCGACGTCGCCGAGCTCGAACTCGGCATCCTTCCCGAGCTTCACCTTCACCTCCACGGCCTCCGTGCCGACCGATAGCTGCCCGATATTGTCGCGCCAGGCGATCTTCGGCCGCTTGCCGTCGACGGCTCCGCTATCGACCAGCAGCACCTTGCCCTTGAAGCGCGCGGCCTGCGTGCGGATCTGCTTGCGCGTCTCCTGGAAGCCGTCGTAGACCGCCGGCTGGCGCCGCAGCAGCCCTTTCAATCCACCGTTCTGCTCCTGCAGCAAGGGCTGCACATCGCCTTCCGAGAACAGCACCACCGCCTGCGCCTTGTCGCTGCGCGCGATCGCGAACAGGCGGTTGAGCCAGAAGCGGTTGGCCACGGTGCGGTCCTCGAACTCGCTGTTGCGGCCCGCCGCCGGCAGGTAGTGGTTGTTCCCGGCAGGGAGGTTGATGGTGGCGTACAAGACCTTCCCGACTTGCCAGTGCGCGTTCTCCGCATAGCTGCGAAAGCGCGGACTGGCCGACAGCCGGGTCAGGGAAAGCTTGTCGTTCCCGAGCGAGGACGGTTCGCCGTACAAGAGCTCGCGCAGCCGGTTCAGGCGCTCGATGGCGTTGGTGCGGCCGAGCGAATTGCGGCAGGCGGTCCAGTCGCTGCCCGCCAGCGAGACGATCACCGGACGGCGCGCACGCTCGATCAGGTCGCGCCGCTTCTGGTACAGGCGGTCGCCGCAGCCTTCCTTCTCGCCCTTGATGCCGGTGAGGACCACGAAGGACAGCGATTTCGCCGAGGTCTCCTTGAGCGCCTGCTCGAGGCGGTCCTCGCCACCGGCCTTGGCGTCGTTGCCGATCACCGCGAACCGGTGCGCGTGCTCGTCGTTCTTGTCCTTGTCCTTCTCGCGGCTGGCCGCCGGCGCCGCCGCCAGCAGCGCGGCGAGCGCGCCGGCCAGGAGCAGGGGCGGGCGCGGCGTTCGCATCAGGCGGCGAAGCGTTTGAGCTCGTAGAGCCGTTCGAGCGCCTCGCGCGGCGTGAGCGCGTCGGGATCGATCGCGGCCAGCGCGTCGCGCAGGCCGTCGTCCGCCGGCTCGGAGGCGTAGGCTGCCGGCGCCGTTTCTTCGAGCTGGGGCGCATCGGCGCCGGGCGCAGCGAACAGGTCGAGCTGGGGCGTAGCGTCGAGCGCCTGCGCTTCCAGGCGCGCCAGGTGCTTGCGCGCGGCCTTGATCACGGCTGGCGGCACGCCCGCCAGCTGGGCCACCTGCAGGCCGTAGCTTTGCGAGGCCGGGCCTTCCTGCACCGCGTGCAGGAACACGATGCTGTCCTTGTGCTCGACCGCCGACAGGTGCACGTTGGCCGCGCTCGGGTGGCTCTCGGGCAACTGGGTCAGCTCGAAGTAGTGGGTCGCGAACAGCGTGAAGCTGCGGCTGGTCTCGATCAGGTGGCGCGCGATGGCCCAGGCCAGGGCCAGGCCGTCGAAGGTCGAGGTGCCGCGGCCGACTTCGTCCATCAGCACCAGCGAGTGCTCGGTGGCGCCGTTGAGGATGGCGGCCGATTCGGTCATCTCGACCATGAAGGTTGAGCGGCCGTTGGCCAGGTCGTCGCTGGCGCCGATGCGGGTGAAGATGCGGTCGATGGGGCCGATGACGGCCTCGCTGGCCGGGACGTAGCTGCCGACGTAGGCCAGCAGGGTGATCAGGGCCACCTGGCGCATGAAGGTCGATTTACCGCCCATGTTCGGACCGGTGATCAGGAGCAGGCGGCGCTCGTTGGACAGGCGGCAGTCGTTGGCGATGAAGCGCTCGATCTGGTTCTCGACCACCGGATGGCGGCCCTCGACGATGGTCAGGCAGGGCTCGCTCACCAGTTGCGGCGCGCACCAGTTGTTGCGCTGCGCGTGGCTGGCCAGGGCCACCAGGGTGTCGATCTGGGCCAGGCCGCGCGCGATGGTCTGCAGGCAGGCGATGTGCGGGGCCAGGTCGGCCAGCAGCTGGTCGTACAGCATCTTCTCGCGCGCCAGCGCGCGGTCCTGGGCCGACAAGGCCTTGTCCTCGAAGGCCTTCAGTTCCGGCGTGATGTAGCGTTCGCAGTTCTTCAGGGTCTGGCGGCGGCGGTAGTCGTCCGGCACCTTGTCGGCCTGGCCGTTGGTGACCTCGATGTAAAAGCCGTGCACCTTGTTGTACTCGACGCGCAGGTTGGCGATGCCGGTGCGGGCGCGTTCGCGGGTCTCGAGGTCGACCAGGAACTGGCCGGCGTTCTCGGACAGGGCGCGCAGCTCGTCCAGCTCGGCGTCGAAGCCGCGTGCGAACACGCCGCCGTCGCGCACCATCGCGGCCGGTTCTTCCATGATTGCGCGGGTCACCAGGTCGAGGCAGGCTTCCGGCGTGGCCAGGTCCTCGTGGACCTCGCGCAGCAGGCAGGTGTCGCCCGGGATGAAGCAGCGCGCCACCTGGCGGCGCAGTTCCGGCAGCGCCTTGAGGCCGTCGCGCAGGCTGGCCAGGTCGCGCGGGCGCGCCGACAGCAGGGCGATGCGGGTAGTGATGCGTTCGATGTCCGGCACCTGGGCCAGGGTGGCCGAGAGGTTGTCGCAGGCGTCCGCCTGGCTCAAGGCCTCGATCGCCTCGTGGCGCGCGCGGGCCACGCGCTGGTCGCGGCGCGCATGGTGCAGCCAGTGGCGCAGCAGGCGCGAACCCATCGCGGTGCGGCAGCCGTCCAGCAGCGAGAACAGGGTCGGCGACTCCTGGCCGCGGATGGTCTCGGTGAGTTCCAGGTTGCGGCGGGTGGCGGCGTCCAGGCCGATGTATTCGTTCTCGTTCTCGCAGGCCAGGCTCTTGACGTGCTGCAGGCCGCGGCCCTGGGTCGACTGGGCATAGCGCAGCAGGGCGCCTGCCGCGCCGAAGGCCGCGCCCAGGCCGTCCGCGCCGAAGCCGGTGAGGGTGGCCACGCCCAGTTGCTCGAGCAGGGCCGCGTGGCCCTTCACCACGTCGAAGTGCCACTCGGGCACGCGCTGGGTGTGGGCCACCGGCGCGCCCTCGAACAGGTCGGCGCCGTCGGCGCGCAGGATCTCGGCCGGGGCGATGCGTTCCAGTTCATGCAGCAGGCGGCCCTCGACCTGGCGCTGCTCGCCCGAGAATTCCATCAGGCGCAGGTTGCCGCTCGCGAGAGAAAGCCAGGCCAGGCCGGCGGTGACGGTCTTGCGCCCGTTGAGCAGGCACAGGGCCAGCAGCGGACGCTCGGCCTTTTCCGGCAGCAGGTCGGCATCGGTCAGGGTGCCCGGGGTGACCACGCGCACCACCTTGCGCTCCACCGGACCCTTGCTCAGGGCCGGGTCGCCGATCTGCTCGCAGATGGCGCAGGATTCGCCCAGCTTGACCAGCTTGGCCAGGTAGCCGTCCAGCGAATGGAAGGGCACACCCGCCATCTTGATCGGATTGCCGCCCGAGGCGCCGCGCGCGGTCAGCGTGATGCCGAGGATGCGCGCCGCTTTTTCGGCGTCGTCGAAGAAGAGTTCGTAGAAGTCGCCCATGCGGTAGAACACCAGCATGGTCGGGTAGTCGGCCTTGATGCGCAGATATTGTTGCATCATTGGCGTGTGGGTACTTTTTTGTTCTCTAGTAACTCGTTGATCTAACGGCATTTCTCTATCTAAGTGCATGATTTGTTGGGCTTAACGCTTGACTGTATGGCGTTTTTACTGATGTCATAAAGTGTCGGGAAATGTCACTGCACTTCACGGTTTGGCGTATGTTTTCAATGTTCCGGAAAGAAACCTACGCTAAAATTCCAATCTCCGTGCCAGCGGGACATTGAAAGCTACGCCAAAGTTACGCCGGAGATCACACATGCAATTCGATGCACGCGCTGCCAAGCTACTACAGCCAGGTCAACACTTTACCATTTCCGACTGACAGGGCTTGCGACTCGAGGTCTAAACGAAGGGTAGAGCGTGGACCTACCGCTACAAAAGCCCTCTCGCTCAAGGCATGCGCCAAGTGAAGATCGGCAGTTGGCCAGAGATGTCGCCAGCGCGCGCCGAGGTCGAATGGGAGAAGCTCAGGGACGCTCGCGCGGCCGGCGTTGACCCCGGAGCAGTGCGGCGTCAAGCGCGTGAGCAAGACAGGGCGGCCGCCAAGCAAGCGCGCGCCGCTGCGGCGCGCCGCGCATCCGTTCGGACCTTGTGTGGCGCATACTTTGAGGGGCACGTATCGGTGAACCGTCAGCCGAAGGGCATCGCTGAGACCGGGCGCACAATCGATAAGGTTTTCGCGGATCATCCAGACTTCGCGAACATGGATCCTGCCCAGGTAACGCGTGCGGTTGCCTTCGACATCCTGCAGTCCTATGTCCAAACGCCAGTTCAGGCAGGTCGGATCAGGATGGAGCTCGGTGCTGCCTGGGAATACGCGCACGACTCCGCCGGCTAGATCCCGAGGTGCCGAACTGGTGGAGGCAGATTATGCGCGGCAAGCTTCGCAGCAAGGGCCGCGTGCGCGAGGGCGAGCGCATCGGCACAGTGAAGCGCGTGCTCAGCCCGGCCGAGATAGGAACGCTGATCACCTGGCTGCCGAACTTCTCTCGTCTGGTTGAGGACGTGCTCTCTCTACATGTGGACCTGTACGAGGGGCAGCGAGATTCTGGAAATGGAGGTCAAAGAGATCACGCGCGAGAAGGACGGCCTGTGGTGGACTGTCCCGAAAGCGAAAACAAAAAACTCGTGGCGGGAGCAGGCGGTCGATCTGCGCGTGCCGCTCGTTGGTCGGGCCGAGGCGATCGTGCCCCGGCGGATGCAGGCGGTAGGGGAAGGATATTTGTTCCCCTCCACCGGAAAGAGTGGACACGTGGAGCAGGAGACCGTGAGCGCGATGGTGTGGATGCACCAGCCCTATGCGTCCACCCGGCCGGACTATAAGCGTGCCAGGCTGCCGGTGTCGCACTGGTCAGTCCACGACTTACGTTGCACTGGTCGCACCCAGCTGACGGCGCTTGGATGCAACTCAGATGTCGCTGAAGCCGTGCTCGGCCACATGCCGTCCGGGATTGAGGGCGTGTATAACTTGCATCGCTATGATCAGGAGCGGCGCCTTTGGCTTGGCAGGCTAAGCAAGCACTACGAGGCCTTGGCCGGCAGTGACAGTTCGCTTGCGTAACGGTTTAGATGAGTTGCGCGCTTAGTATCGGGCTCGCTTCTAGCATGGCTCCGGGTGACTGTGTCCACCACTTGAGGCGCATTAGAAGGGGAGTTCGGTGCGTAGTGTATGATGATTGACTGTACCGTTCCTAACCTCTAAGAGATTTTCGAAATTCTATGCAACGCACTGCACTCAAAAATCAGGTTGCACTATTTGGTAGCTTCAGCTTCCCAGCCGTTCCGGATACCACGATAAAGCTGCTCAATGCGTTTGCGACGCTAGGGTTCCTCCCCCAGATTGTGACATCCGTAGATCCAACCAACGGGCTGTCTGCACAGAAAATTAGCCTGGTGCGAGGAACTGATCAGATCCATTTCGGCAATGACCGCATCGATGTTTTTAGCTTTTTGCCGTCGAGTGAAAACCTGAACTCGTTCCTTTCGGAAGTAGTCACCTACGTACAGCGGTTGGACAGTTCGCTTACCTTTACTCGTCTAGGCCTCGTTCATGAAATAGACGTTCAAGCGGAGACGCCGGAGAAGACGCTGGCTGTGCGACGGAAACTTTTGCCCGAAAGCGGTGAAGATTCGATCGAGTGGACGGCTCGCTGGGTAAACCCTGTCACTGTAGATGGGATGGACTACAACCTCTGTTTCGAAGCAATGCTTGCGCCAGGGTTAGCCATGGTCGTAAACAACAAGGTAACCCCAATCAATGGCATCAAGGTGATGCACGACGTTAGCACCCTGCAAAACGCGCCTGGGGCACGCTACGACTCGAAGAATTTAGCCGAGGCTCTTGCGGCAATGGCGGCAATTGTTGAGCGACAGAAACTTTCCTTCCAGTTTTAGTGGATCAAAATGGACATGACATCCTTTTCAGTGGATAGTTTTCAACGGGACGCGAAGACGGGAACTACCATCTCGCCTGGACTTTTGAAGCCGGATGTAAGAAGGATACGATTGATCGAGCCGGTTCGATACGCTGGCGGCGGAACTGGGCTAGTCATCAATGTCTATGGTGTGCAGCAAACTGCAACTTCCAATATTGATTCCGAGGTTGACGAAGGCAGCGGTTTCGTGTCGGAAGCAGCGCTTCGAAGAAATAAGATTTCGGTCGATGCCCAAGTGAAATTTGCGGAAATTGCAAAATCTGAGCACTTTGAATACGGTTATACACCTCCATCTGAGCGCTATTTGAGCAGTTTCGCAAAAGAGTATCCAGAGTTGCTAGGGAATGTTGTTCAGAGTATCTACCTAAAAATGGCAGGTGAGCCAACAGTGGTAGTCGCGTTGCTAAACGCAATTGGGGCGATGAGTTACGACTCAGTCAAGCCATTCGGTCAAATTACAGCGGTGGCCGCAGTAACTAATCCCTCTGTAGAGGTTAAAGAAGCAGCGATTCGCGTCTATGAAGCGTGGGGACATCCCGAGGGGATTTCGATACTGCGAGATATCGAGTGCCCATGGCCATGGCTGGACCGATATAGAAATCAAGTTATCCAGGATCTTGGTGGCGCATGAGTTATTTGGTTCGAAAGATTGAGCGTGCAAAGTGGGCTGGATCTGAGAAAATTGGGGCAAGAATCAAAGCAGATGTAGTCGCATCGTGCATTCGGCCTATGGCAAGCGAACTGTCTGTTTGGTACGCGAAGGATGAGCAAGATCTTGACGATGCCAGGCTTGCGATGCTCGCCGCGACGAACAAACCGGCGACTATCGACTTCGTTGAAATCCCCCTTTCTGTTGTTCAAGAGGCGGGACTGAAGGTCGTGGAAAGCCTCCCGACTGTTGGACCGGAGGCGCTGAAGTCTCGTCACCGAGATATCGCAGACTTAGACCTAGATAGCCTGCAAACCGTAGCTAAGATAATACAGCGGCTTTTGTCTGAGGATAAGGCGAAAAGACTTACGGCCGGACAGTGTAAAACTATGTTGAAGCAGGCGATCGCAAACAATCGATTTTCAGCTAATGAGCTAGCGGAGGGAATTTCAAGTAAGCTATAAGGGCCTTAAGCATTAAGCCTTCAAAAGCTGCAACTTTTATTGCAGTGCTCATGCTCCTGTATATTGGCGCCTCCCCGTGTTTGGATGCGGGGGGGGGTAAGTCTGAAACGGGTCTAGTATCAGCCCATTCCTCTTTTTCTCTTGTTAATCAAGCAACCCGGCGGCCGGAGAGCGGCCGGGGGTGAGAGAAATTGTTTTCTCGGACCAACCGTTGAATGGTTGTTGCTGCTAGCGCTACAGCACCGGCAACCACTTCCAGTTCAACATACAGCGGCTTCGCGGTTTTCTCCTATCGTTCAAAAGTGCTGACGGTGTATCGACTTAGCAAGCACTTCGACAGGTGTTTGGCTCTGAGTGGCTGGCGGCACGACAGCCAGACAGACAGCTGGGGAGCGTGTTATCAGTTCCGAGCGCATTGTAGGCTCATGTCCGTTATTAGCGAGTTTGTCTGGATCTGATCTTGTCGATCCACGTCGAGATCCGCCCCGCCAGCGCATGAATACAACGCACATCCCTGAGCAATGCTGGCCGGCTGTACTTCGCTTTGGGGGCGTCAGTCCCATTGTCGAAGTGACGAACCAGGGCAGCGCGATATTGATTCATCGAATGGAACGTCATCGCATAGCCATCGTTCGCGATTAGATTTCGAAGCGCGCGAAGCATCACCTCGCTCATCGTCTCGGTCCTCATCATGAACATCTGCGACGGCGGCGGCCGCGGTGCCGATTGCTCCGAGCTGATTATTTACAGCTTGGACAGGGTGACCGAGCCGGCTGGGCTCTTCTAATAGAAAACGCCGGCAGTGCCGGCGTTTAGTGGACTCCTTTTTAGCTGACTCGTCGTTGGCGGAACGTTCGCACCTTTCCGGTCGCACCACGACTGACGAGGTACGCGCCAGCTAAAGCCCCGATGCCAACGAACGCAAGTCCGGATGGAACGTTAAGCAAGGACGCTGTGGCTCCAAATAAGCCGGCTAGTTTTGATGGGAGCCATTCCAGCAAGATCATTGCCGAGACCATGCCGACGATTGCGCCGAATATCAGTCCCTGCTTTTTCTCCTCACTGGTTGCGCCATAGACGATATCACCGCCGCAACCACGGCAAACGTGGGCGCCATAGCTGCACTCGAAGTGGCATTGGCCGCATGAAAAAGTAGATGACATTAATTGCCCTTGGGTAAGTTTTATCAGGGCAATTATATCTCGTGATTAGAATAACACAACGCAGATTGCATGCGTGTTGCCCGTTGCCAACACATGTAATAGGCAAATTCAAAGGCTGCGTACATATGCATGACAAATTGCAAAAATGTACAGTATTGTTAGAGCTCTGCGTACCTGCGGGAAGTGTGAGTCTGACTGCGAAATCCAGGCAGAACGAGGTGAGAAAGGGCAAATCTCGCTCGCGGCAGTCGCCGCCAGCTACGAGCTGCGGCTTTGTCGACCCAACGATTCGACGACGATGCAGCGCGTGCGGGCCGCGTTAGTTGACGCGAGAGTTGTTTTGATGGGCTCGACCCGCATGCTCTTCCGAGGTATCTAGCGGGCGTCCGATGGTGCAGAGTGGGCTATTGGGGTGTGTTCTTCTACCGCGCTGGCCTTGATCTCGTTGGGAGCGTTCATTTCTTGTTGATTCGGTACGGCGGGTAGCGGCGGAGCCAAGGCTTGCCATTTTACCGCGATCGACTCGGCTGGATGCTGCAAAAAGCACACGGTGGGTTCGCGCGAGCCAGCACGCCTGAGTGTCGGTTTTTTTTACACTCGACGCCAGACGGAAAACCACGCTTGAACTAAGTCATTGATTTGACGACATGTTAGTATCCGTGGTGCAATTCTTGCTTACAATCCCGGTTATCTGGGAGAACAACATGAAACGCATCATTTGCAAGACTATCGGGGTAATGGCGCTGGTCCTCGGCGCGGCCGGCGCGCAGGCCGGGGTGATCGCCAGCGACAATACCTACGGCGTGTTCGACAAATACACCGGCACCCGCACCCTGGACGTGAAGACCCACGGCACGATCGCCGACCTGAACATCCTGGTGTCCTTCTCCAAGTGCGACAATCCGGTGCTGGGCGCGGTTGGCGGAGCCTGCGCCGGCGCCGGCACGCCCTACGAGAACGAGATCGTGATGCGCTTGACCAGCCCGACCGGCGTCAAGGTCGACCTCGTGCTGGAGAACACCTTTAACCTGGGCAGCAGTGGCGCCGGCCAGGTCAGCCTGATTTTCGATGACGAAGGCGCGCCGCTCGGAACCCAGGTGCAGGGCGGCAGCTTCAAGCCGGTCGGCAGCTTGAGCGCCTTCGACAAGCTCGACGCTTTCGGCGCGTGGACGCTGGAACTCGGCGACACCAGGCGCCTCGATCCGCTCGAATATTATTTCTCCCAGCTGATCGTCACCTTCGCCGGCGAAGAAGAGGAAGGCGAGGAAACGCCCGGCGGACGGGTGCCGGAACCGGCTTCGCTCGGGCTGCTGGCCTTGGGCCTGGCCGGTATGCTGGCCGCGCGCCGCCGGCGTTAGCGTCGGCGGCGCCGCCAGCGTTTGCGGGGACTTACTTGAGCGCCGTCGTCCGATGGCGGCGTGCTTTTCGGGCCCTGCTGGCGAGCGCAATCAGCGCGATTCCGAACAGCGATACGGTGCCCGGTTCCGGGACCGCTCTGGTAACGACGCTGAGGTTGTCGAAACCAACGGGGTCGTCTCCACCAGAAGTCTCGAACACGAGCCAATCGACATTCGTCCAGAGCGGGCCGTGGAACTCGAGCGTCTGATACAGATCGCTGTAGTAGTCGGCATAGGCGGTTCCACCTTTGGAAGAGCTCAGGGAGTAGGCGCCGCCGTCAAGCCCTGCGGTAAACATCAGCGACTTCAGGCTGAAGCTCGCACCGTCGACCCGGGCCACGTACATGAGTCCCGGATAATAGACGCCATCGGGCAAAAGCTCGCTCTTCCCCAGATAGTCCTTGTTATAGCCGAACGTCGAGCCTTCATAACATCCGCTGTTATCGAAGGTGAGCGACTTCCCGAAGGGCGAGGGCACACCCATGTATTGGGTATTAACATGAAAATGGCAGCGCGCAGAAAATACGAAGTCGCCGATGACAAGGTTGGCAGTCGGGTTTTCCGAGCCGGTCAGGTTTTCGAAATCGAAGTTGATGACTGCGGCCGACACCTGCTGGCACATCGCAGCGAGAGTGAGGATCGCTGCCAGCAGCGCGTGGAGTACGGTTTTCATAAGGTCGTTCTTTACCTAAAACATGGATGAGTCCCGGCCCTATGATGAACTCGCATGGGGCCGGCATATTGCGCTGCTACAGTTCTGGAGAAGCGTGGCGAGCCTGAGTGTGACAAGCACAAAGCGTGCCCCTAGGAAATAATCTAACAAAAACAAACAGTTAGTTCCTGGCCTTTCACATTTTCTCGCCTGAATGTAAATTTCTCCGACACTTGCCTCCACATTCTGGGCCGGCGCGCCGCTCCTGCCGATGCCGCGATCCCATCCAACTCGCTCTCCTAGCGCCGGCTGTCGCCGCGCCATGCCCCGGGCGCAACGCCCACGAGTTTCCGAAAAGTGCGTCCGAAATGGACCGTGTCGGCAAAGCCAGTCGCCTGCGCGACATCGGCCAGCGACAGATCGGAACTGGCCAGCATCGTCTGAGCGCGCCGGATCCGGCTATTGAGCTGCCACTGATAGGGCGCCAGTCCCGTGGACGTCTTGAAGGCACGGCTGAAATGGGCCTGCGACAGGTTGACGATGCCCGCCAGCGTTCCCAGCTCGATGCGGTCCGGGAAATGCGCCTCCATGTAGTCGACCACCCGCCGCAACTGCCAGGGCACCAGGCCGCCGGGCTTGTAATCGCTCACCGGCGATACCGAAAACAATTGCGAGGTAATGGCGGTGATGATGCCGTCTCCATACAGCTGCATCGACGGATCGGGATGGTTGACCGCTTCCGACAGCAGCCTGGTCAGGTTCCAGATCCGCTCGTTCGTGAAGCGCAGCCGCGGCGCGCTCACCCTGTTGGCGTCCATCGTCATCTGCATCGATTCGCTCAGGACATCGAAGTCGAACACCAAGGCGGCGTCGACGATGCGCCGCGCGTTCATCGAATGCCCCCACAAGTCCAGCCCGGCCGGGGCGAAATACATATGGCGCGGCGCGTGGGCGACCGGGCAGGGCGTGCTGGCCTGCAGGCGCGGCTCGCAGACGCCGCCCGATTCCTCCAGCACGACGCTCAGGCGCGGGTGGGCCCCATTCGGAAGCAGGCTGACGCATTCGCCCACGCAGTCGTAGCGCGTGACGGCGAGCTTGACGCCGCGCCATGCGCGCTGCGACTGCGCCACGCCGACGACGTTCGGGGACAGGGCTCGTGGTGGTGCGGGCTGGGCGCGCATGGTCTTCTCCTTCTCTGGTTCATCAAGATGCGTCCGGCATGCGCCGGACGGTGTTCCCTCGGGCAGTCCCGCCGGCGCCGGCAAGCCGGGCGCAGGATCGGACCATCAACAGCAGGAACGGACATTGTTGCTGCGATATCGCATTGCTATCGTTCTGTCTCGACGCCTCTCCACTCACACGCCACGACAAAGGACAGCAACATGAGCAAGAACGGACTCGACGCGCTCCTCCGGCCCGAAGACAGCATCCTGGTGCTGATCGATCATCAGCCCTTCCAGTTCGCGACCCTGCACAGCCACGAACCGACGATGGTGATCAATAACGTGGTCGGCCTGGCCAAGTCGGCCAAGGTCTTCGGCGTGCCCACCGTGCTGACCACGGTCCTGGAAGAGCGCGGGGGATACATCATCAAGGAATTGCAAGATCTCTTCCCTGAACAAAAGCCGATCAATCGCACCTTCATCAATACTTGGGAAGATGCGCGCGTGACCGAGATCGTGAGGACGAGCGGTCGCAAGCAACTGATCCTCGCGGCGCTCTATACCGAAATCTGCCTGGCGATGCCGGCCATCCACGCGCTGGCCGACGGTTACGACGTCTTCATCGTCACCGATGCCTCCGGCGGCGTGTCGGCGGAAGCCCACGACATGGCGGTGCGCCGCATGGTGGCGGCCGGATGCGTGCCGATCACCTGGATGGCGGTGATGTCGGAATGGCAGCGCGACCATGCGCGGCCCACGGGCGAGGGCATCGCCAGGGTCGTCGCCGAGAACGGCGGCGGCGCGTCCGTCGCGCTCGCGTGGGAGCTTCAGCTCCTCGCCACCCATGCGCATGCCTGAGGTAAAACCGGTGGCGCGTGCGGGGATAATCATCATCGTCGGCGAAGAAGCCCGGAATGGTTTAGGGGGTGTGAAGCGAGCTTGTATAAGCGCTAACACCCAATCGATTTTGCAGGTTTGGCAAGGCAGGCGCTAGTAGCGTTGCTGGACTTGCTGTGTTGCGCGAACTGGAACGCCGCCGCCCCGACGGCCGGTGCGGCGCGTTCGGGGACTTGAAAAGGAAAGCGGATGGTGGAGGCAAGCCTGGACGGACGATGGGACCCGCCGTGGTCCTGGTGGGGGAGGCCGTGGTGACCGCGCCCGTCTCCAGGCGCCTCGGCGTCTGGGCAGGCCTTCGGTATAGTGGCGTGCATCGTTCATCGCGCCGCGCCGCGCCACCGGGAGCATCGTAGTGGATATCGAAGAGTTGCAGACCTTCGTCGAAGTCGCCGACGCGGGGGGCATTTCGCCGGCCGCCCTCCGGCTGGGCGTGTCCAAATCCATCGTCAGCCGGCGGCTGGCGCGGATCGAGGCGGAGCTGGGCATCCAGCTACTGTCGCGCACCACGCGAGGCGCCTCGCTGACCGAAGCCGGCGCCGCCTTCCGCGACTACGCGGCGCGCGCCTGCGCCGAGATCGCCCAGGCCAAGGAAACCATCGTGCCCGAAGGAGAGCTGTGCGGGCGCCTGCGCGTGGCCGTGCCGCTGTCCTTCGGGCCGACCCATTTCGCGCCCGTGCTGGCCGAGATGGCGCGGCTCCACCCTCAATTGCACATCCACACCTGCTACAGCGACAGGCTGGTCGATCTCGTCACCGAAGGCTACGATTGCGCGATCCGGCTCGGCTTCCTGCACGATTCCAACCTGATGGCGCGGCGCGTCGGGCCGCTGCATGGGGCCGTGGTCGCGAGTCCCGCCTATATCGCGGCGCACGGCGCCCCCGAGACGCCGGACCAGCTGCTCGCCCACGAAGCCCTGATGCAGGCCGCCGAGTCCTGGCACTTCATGGATGGCGACAGGATCGTGTCGATCCGCCCCCAGGGGCGCTTCAAGGCGGACAACGGCATCGCACTGGTGGCGGCCGCGGTGGCGGGACTGGGCGTCGGCTACCTGCCGGTCGGCCTGATGCTCGAGCACCTGGATTCGGGCGCCCTGGTTCCCGTCATGACGCGCTATCCGATACCACAGGCGGGCGTGTATGTGGTGCGGGCCCCGAGCCAGCATCCGGCGCGTAAGATCCGGGTCCTGACCGAGCTCCTGATCGCCTACTTCGAGTCCGATCCGCCCATGTCCCGCAACTGGCCGCATTCCCAGCCCGCCCGGGCTTAACGTTCATCACACCACGGAGCACAAGACATCATGATTGAGATGGTCATCGAGCAGCGACGCCGCAGCCTCGGCAACAGTTTCGAGGTCGGCCGCGTGCTGCCCTACGCGAAGCGGCGCATGGTCGGCCCCTTCATCTTCTTCGACCATATCGGGCCGCTCGACCTGGCGCCGGGCGTAGGCCGCGAGGTCGACGTGCGCGCCCATCCGCACATCGGCCTGTCGACCGTGACCTACCTGTTCTCCGGCGAGATCATGCACCGCGACAGCCTCGGCTACGAACTGCCGGTGCGCCCGCACGAGGTCAACTGGATGACGGCCGGCAGCGGCATCACGCACAGCGAGCGCTTCGAGCATGCGCGCGCCCACGGCGACCACCTGCACGGGATCCAGGCCTGGGTCGCGCTGCCCGACGGGATGGAGGAGATCGCCCCTTCGTTCTCGCACCACTCCGGCGCCGACCTGCCGCAGTGGCAGGAGGGCGGCGTGAGCGGCCAGCTGATCGCCGGCAGCGCCTACGGCCTGACGGCGGGCGTGTCGACCCATTCGCCGCTGTTCTACGCCCACCTCGACATGCAGCCGGGATCGACCGCCGGCATCCCCGCCGGCCACAAGGAGCGCGCGCTCTACGTCGCC
The DNA here is from genome assembly GCF_002007115.1 of Massilia sp. KIM. Lineage (NCBI taxonomy): Bacteria > Pseudomonadati > Pseudomonadota > Betaproteobacteria > Burkholderiales > Oxalobacteraceae > Massilia > Massilia sp. KIM. The sequence continues at coordinate 1,166,796 of NZ_MVAD01000002.1, forward strand.
AGCGGTTCGGTGGAGGTGGGCGGCATGCGCCACGAGAGCGGCCGCATGCTGGTGCTGGGCGAGCGCGCCTCGCGCGTGCGCGCGCTGGAGCATGCGACCGTCATGGTGCTGGGTGGGGAGCCGATCGGCGAGCGCCACCTGTACTGGAACTTCGTGTCGTCCTCCAAGGACCGGCTGGCGCAGGCGGCGGCGGACTGGAAGGCTGGCCGGATGAAGCTGCCGGATGCGGACGACCAGGAGTTCGTGCCGCTGCCGGACGCGCCGCCGCCGCCCGTGGCCTCACACGCCGTCTAGCGCCGCGCCCTCGACGGCGATCCGTTCGCCGCAGACGGCGGCGAAGGCGCCGTCCGCGGCGTCCAGGAACAGTGTCAGCTCGGACCCGAGCGCGACCGGCTGGCGGAAGCGGCAGCGCAGCCGCGCGACCGCGCGCCCGGTCTCGGCCTCGATCCGCGCACAGGCCGCCGCCATCGTGTGGGCGCCGTGGATGATCGGCGAGCGCATGCCCATCAGGCGCGCCGACCACGGCCACAGGTGGATCGGGTTCCAGTCGCCCGACAGGGCGGCGTAGCGCCGGCCCGCGTCCGGGGCGAGTAGCCAGCGGCCGATCTCGCGGCCGGGCGGCGCGGCGGGCTGGGGCGCGCCGCCTTCGCGGCGGGCGCCGCGCCGCACCAGGTAGGTGCTGGCGCAGCTGAACACCAGCCGCTCGCGGTCCAGCGCGCGCGTCTCCAGCAGCGCGTGGACGGCGCCATTGGGCGCGGGCTCCTGCATGCGCAGCTCCGTCACCAGGTCCAGCGCTTGCCCCGGCTCGACCGTGGCGTGCAGGCGCAAGTCGTTGTCGATGTGGATCAGGCCGGGAATCCGGAAGGGCAGCGGACGGTCCAGCATCGCGGCCAGCTGGGCGCGCTGGGCGATCAGGTAGAGGTAGGGCAGGGGAAGGTGCTCGCCCTTGATGCCGAAGGCGGCGCGATAGCGGCGCACGTGGCCGGCGTCGATGCGCGCAAGCCGGTAGCCGGCGCTGAACCCGGCCTGGGCCTGGGGCGAAGGACGCTTGAACAGGGCGCGCAGCAGCAGGGGCGCGCCCACATGTGGAAGGGGCGGAAAGCTCATCCCCGCAAGGATAACGCTTTCCGCCCCGGGCGGGAAAGGCGAAGGCGGGTCAGGCCGCGGCCTTCGACTCCGCGATGCGCTTGGTGATGTGGGCCAGGGCCTCGTCGACCTGGTCGATCAGGATCAGGCACAGGTCGCCCGGCTGCAGGCGCTCGAGCGCGCGGTCGATCGCGACGAACTCGCCGTTGATCTCCTCGACGTGGCTGGTGCGGGTGGCGCCATCCAGGCCCTTGCGCAGCAGCGCGATCACTTCGCCGTCCTCGCGGCCGCGCTGGCATTGGTCCTGGTAGAGCAGCACGTCGTCGAACACCTTGCCCAGGATCTCGGTCTGCTGCGTGATGTCCTGGTCGCGGCGGTCGCCGGCGCCGCTGATCACCACCGAGCGGCGCTTGGCCGGCATGCCCTGCACCGCGTTGCTGAGGGCGGCGATGGCGTCCGGGTTGTGGCCGTAGTCGGCGATCACGGTGGCGCCGCGATAGTCGAACACGTTGAAGCGGCCGGGCGCGTTGTCGCTTTCGCCCACGAAGGTGCGCAGGCCGGCGCGGATGGTGTCCCAGGCGGTGCCCACGCCCCAGGCGGCGGCCACCGAGGCCATCACGTTCTCGACCTGGAAGCCGACCGTGCCGTTGCGGGTGATCGGCACTTCCGACAGCGGGATGCGCATCTCGAACTTGCCCTGGGCGGCCACCAGGTGGCCGTCCTCCACGAACACCACGCGGCGGCCCTGGGCGCGGTGCATCGACAGCACCGGGGTGTTGACGTCCTGGGCGAAGAAGGTGACGTCGCCGCGGGTGACCTCGGCCATCGCCGCCACCACCGGGTCGGCGGCGTTCAGCACGGCCATGCCCTTGTCGGCCACGTTCTGGACGATCACGCGCTTGAGCACCGCCAGGTCCTCGAGCGTGGTGATGTAGTTCAGGCCGAGGTGGTCGCCGGCGCCGATGTTGGTCACCACCGCCACCTGGCAGCGGTCGAAGGCCAGGCCTTCGCGCAGCAGGCCGCCGCGCGCGGTCTCGAACACGGCCGCGTCCACGTCCGGGTGCAGCAGCACGTTGCGCGCGCTGCGCGGGCCGCTGCAGTCGCCGCTGTCGATGCGGCGGCCTTCGATGTAGACGCCGTCGGTGTTGGTCATGCCGGTGCGCAGGCCCGATGCGGTGAGCAGGTGGGCGATCAGGCGCACGGTGGTGGTCTTGCCGTTGGTGCCGGTCACCGCCACCACCGGGATGCGGCCGTCGTCGCCGTCCTCGAACAGGGTGTCGATGATGGCTTCGCCGATCGGACGGCTCTTGCCGAAGGAGGGCGAGAGGTGCATGCGCAGGCCGGGCGCGGCGTTGACTTCGACGATGCCGCCGTTCAGCTCCTCAATGGGCTTGAGCACGCTGTCGCACACCAGGTCGACGCCGCAGATGTCCAGGCCCACCATGTGGGCGGCGGCGATGGCGCGCGCCGCGACTTCCGGATGGACGTCGTCGGTGACGTCGGTGGCCGAGCCGCCGGTCGACAGGTTGGCGTTGTTGCGCAGGACCACGCGCTGGCCCACGGCCGGCACCGACTCGGCGTTCAGGCCCTGCTTGGCCAGGGTGCCCAGGGCGATGTCGTCGAAGCGGATCTTGGTCAGCGAGGTCGCGTGGCCGTCGCCGCGGCGCGGGTCGCGGTTGACCTGCTCCACCAGCTGGCGCACGGTCTGCCTGCCGTCGCCCACCACCTGGGGCGGATCGCGGCGCGCGGCGGCCACCAGCTTGTCGCCGATCACCAGCAGGCGGTAGTCGTGGCCCGGCAGGTAGCGCTCGACCATGATCTCGTCGCGGAATTCGCTGGCGGCATGGAAGCCCGCGGTGAGCTGCTCCTTGGTGGTGACGTTGACCGTCACGCCCTTGCCCTGGTTGCCGTCCTTGGGCTTGATCACGACCGGCAGGCCGATCTCCTGGGCCGCCAGCCAGGCGTCCTCGGGGTCGCTCACGGTGCGGCCGTGCGGCACCGGCACGCCGGCGGCGTCGAGCAGCTTCTTGGTCAGTTCCTTGTCCTGGGCGATCGACTCGGCGATGGCGCCGGTGGCGTCGATCTCGGCGGCCTGGATGCGGCGCTGGCGGCTGCCCCAGCCGAACATCACCAGGCTGCCTTCGGTCAGGCGGCGGTAGGGGATGTTGCGGGCCAGCGCGGCCTGCACGATGGCGCCGGTCGAGGGGCCGAGGCGCACGTCCTCGTCGAGTTCGCGCAGGCGGGCCAGGGCGCCGGCCAGGTCGAAGGGCTGGTCGGCCAGGGTCGCCTTGATCAGCTCCTGAGCCAGGTCCAGGGCCAGGCGGCCGACGTCTTCCTCGGTGTATTCGACCACCACCTGGTAGATGCCACGGTCGATGGTGGCGGTGGTGCGGCTGAAGGTGACCGGGCAGCCGGCTTCGGCCTGCAGGGCCAGGGCCGCCAGTTCCAGCACCTGGGCCATCGGGATTTTGTCGTCATGGCCCATCGGCTGCAGGTGGCCGATCTGGGGGAAGCGGGCGCGCAGGCGCTTTTCGAAGTCGGGCAGGGCGCCGACCGATTCTTCCTCCGGGGTGCAGGAGACGATCGCCTCCACCGAAGTGTGGTGGCTCCAGAGGTTGGGGCCTCGCAGGGCCCGTACGCGTGATACTTCCATAAACCGTCAGTCCTTTCGCGGGCCGCCCCGCCGGGTGGGCGGGGCCGGCCATGGCCCGGCGCGCCGGGCCGTTGTTCTATCAGTGATTCGCTTTCTTCGGGGTGGCATCAAAAGCGCGCAGGCCGCCGCAGATCAGGTCCGAGGGCACGCCCAGCGCCCAGGCCGCGGCCACCGCCGCCAGCACGTTTTCGGGGTGCTTGACGGTGGAGGGCTTCATCTTCGCCAGTTCCAGCAGCGGGGTTTCCTGCTCGCCCTCGGCCAGCACGATACGGCCTTCACGCGCGAACACCACCCGCTCGCCGCTCGCGCGGTGCGCCGCCAGGATGGCGTTGCGCTCGTCTTCCGCGTAGAAGATCACGCGGCCGTCGCTCAGCTCGGCCAGCGCCGCCACCGCCTCGTCGGCGGCGTTCAGCACGGCCGCGCCCTGCGGCAGGATCACGTCGACCTGGCTGCGGATCACGTTGCGCATCGCGTCCTGGTCGCGGATGTGGAACTCGTGCACGTCCTCGATACCGTCCATGTCGGTGACCACGCCCACGGTGCAGCGGTCGTAGGGCAGGCCCTCGGCCAGGATCGAGCGCGCGTTCGACTCGAACACGGCGGTCTGCACGGTGCGGTTGATCAGGAGGCGCTGGCCGGCGTCGACGCCGGTGGAATCGCGGTTCGACACCGCGCGCGCATCCAGGTACAGGCCTTCGCCGTTGGCCACGCCCACGTGCTTGCCGGTGATGTGGACCAGGCAGCCGATCAGGCGCGCGATCAGGCTGCCGCCCTTGGTGCCGGTCACGCCCACCACGGGGATGCGGCCGTCTTCCTCGGGCGCGAACAGGTGGGCGACGATAGCCTTGCCCACGTTGCGCGGGGTGCCGCTGGCCGGCTTGATGTGGGCCAGCAGGCCGGGGCTGGAATTGACTTCGATGATCGCGCCACGCTGCTCCTGCAGCGGACGCGAGATGTCTTCGCACACCAGGTCGATGCCGGCGATGTCCAGGCCCACCACGCGCGCGGCCAGGGCGGCGGCGTGGGCGACTTCCGGGTGCACCAGGTCGGTGACGTCGTCGGCGACGTTGCCGTTCAGCTGGATCAGCACCTTCTGGCCGGCCTGGGGCACCGAGTCCGGGGTGAGGCCCTGGCGCTTGAGGTCGAGCTGGATCTCTTCGCTTTCCTGGGGCTTGACCAGGCCGAGCGGGAACTCCTCGCTCTCGCCGCGGCGCGGGTCGATGTTGATCTGGGTCTCGCACAACTGGACCACGGTCTGCTTGCCGTCGCCGGTCACCCACAGCGATTCGCCGCGCGCGGCGGCCACCACCTCGCGGCCCACCACCAGCAGGCGGTGTTCGTTGCCGGTGATGAAGCGCTCGACCAGCACCGACTTGCTGTCGCCCTCGGCGGCGGCGATCGCATAGGCGGCCTTGACTTCGGCTTCCGTCATCAGGTTGAGCGAGACGCCGCGGCCATGGTTGCCGTCGATCGGCTTGACCGCGACCGGCAGGCCGATGTCCTGGGCTTCGTCCCAGGCGTCTTCCGGGCTGCGCGCGATCGCGCCTTCCGGCACCGGCACGCCGCAGGAGGCGAGCAGGGTCTTGGTCAGGTCCTTGTCGCTGGCGATGCCTTCGCCGATGGCGCTGGTGCGGTCGGTCTCGGCGGTCCAGATGCGGCGCTGGGCGGCGCCATGGCCGAGCTGGACCAGGTTGCCCTCGGTCAGGCGGATCGACGGGATCCCGCGCTCGGTGGCGGCGTCCACGATGTGGGCGGTCGAGGGGCCGAGGCAGTAGCGGTCCACCAGCTCGGTCAGGTGGGCGACGGTGGCCGGCAGGTCGAAGGGAGTGTCGTTGATGGCCGCCATCAGCAGGCGGTGGCCGGCTTCCAGGGCGGCGCGGCCGACCGTCTCGTCGCGGGTGCGGAAGGCCATCTTGTAGACCGCGTGCTCGCCGGTGGAGCGGGTCTTGCCGAAGCCGGTCTTCATGCCGGCCAGGTTTTGCAGTTCAAGAACGATGTGCTCGAGGATGTGGCCGGCCCAGGTGCCGGATTCCAGGCGCTCGAGGAAGCCGCCGCGGTGGCCGACGCCGCAATGGTGCTCGATTAGGCCGGGCAGCAGGGCCGTCAGGCGCCCGTTGAAGCCGGGCAGCTTGTTCGAGGGGTAGTCCTCGAGCTCGCCGATGTCGATCCAGGCCTCGATCACCGGGCGGTAGGTCCAGATGTTCGGTCCGCGCAGGTAGCTCACGCGGAGAAACTTGATGTCGTTCTTCTTGGTCATTTAACAATATCTTAGTCCGCCACGCCCGTTCGCGTACCTGGACAAATGCCTTATCCTGTAACGCGCGACCGGCCGCTGTCCGCCGCGCGCATCATGTATACTTCTGCGGTAACGAAGATTACCGCGCCGCAACCTTTTCTGCCAGTATCGCCCCTTGTCATCCAAAGGATACCCAAGAACGTTATAGCGCTCTGTGGAGCGTTTCACGCAGCGACGCACTGGACAGCCCTATTTGTGCCTTGCGAGCCGGCCGTCTGCTCCCCCTCACCAGAAACTTTGCCTGATCTCGGGCGCAATACATGACAACTCAACAACTTGCTAGTCCGTCGTCACTGGCGGTAGCTGCCAATTTTTTGCCTGAACATTGGCAAAGTGACGTTACGAAACAGCTTGCACCAGGGGAAAACGTTTTAGCCAGCGTCGAGGTTGACCTCGACGCGAAATTACGTTTCATGAAGGGGCTGGTGGCCGTCACCAACCGCCGCCTGCTGGCCCGCGCCCCCGGCGACAGCCAGTGGCGCGACTGGCCGCTGCGCGCCGGCCTGGCACTGCGCCACCACGACCACGCCGGCGTCGGCCACCTGGAACTGGTGGACGAGCACGGCCTGCTGGCCGCCTGGCGCTTCACCCTCGGCCAGAACCTGCACGCGATGCGCGTAGTCGACCATTTCGCCGACCAGCTCGAAAGCGTGGTCAGCGGTATCCCGGTGCAGCCGCCGGAGCAGCATACTTGTCCAAGTTGCAAGGCCCCGCTGGAGGCGGACCAGGAGGACTGCCCGATCTGCGAGAAGGTGCTGCACACGCCGCCCTCGACCTGGACCCTGTTCCGCCTGTGGCGCTTCGCCAAGCCTTACCAGGGCCAGCTGCTGCTGGGCTTCATCCTGATGCTGGGTTCGACGGGCGCGCACATGATTCCGCCCTACCTGACGATGCCGTTGCTGGACAATGTCCTGATTCCTTACCAGAACGGCCAGCGCATCGACACCAATCTCGTCTACATGTACATGGGCGGGCTGTTCGGCGCGGCCATGCTGGCCTGGGCGCTGGGCTGGGCCAAGACTTATGTGCTGGCCCTGGTGTCGGAACGGATCGGCGCCGACCTGCGCTCGACCACCTACGAGCACCTGCTGCGCCTGTCGCTGGAGTTCTTTGGCGGCAAGCGCACGGGCGACCTGATGTCGCGTATCGGCAGCGGTTCCGACCGGATCTGCGTCTTCCTCTCGCTGCACCTGCTCGACTTCCTGTCCGACGTGCTCATGATCATCATGACGGGCGTGATCCTGTTCACGATCAATCCCTGGCTGGCCCTGGTGACCCTGGTGCCGCTGCCCTTCATCGCCTGGATGATCCACGTGGTGCGCGACAAGCTGCGCACCGGCTTCGAGAAGATCGACCGGGTGTGGGGCGAGGTGACCAACGTGCTGGCCGACACCATCCCCGGCATCAGGGTGGTCAAGGCCTTCGCCCAGGAAAAGCGCGAGGCGGTCCGCTTCCGCGACGCCAACAAGCACAACCTGGCCGTGAACGACAAGCTGAACAAGGTGTGGTCGCTGTTCTCGCCCACCGTTTCGCTGCTGACCGAGCTGGGCCTGCTGGTGATCTGGTGCTTCGGCATCTGGCAGGTGTCGCGCGGTGACATTACCGTCGGCACCTTGTCGGCATTTATCGCCTACAGCAGCCGCTTCTACGTGCGCCTGGATTCGATGAGCCGCATCGTCTCGGTGACCCAGAAGTCGGCCTCGGCCGCCAAGCGCATCTTCGACATCCTCGACCACGTCTCGAGCGTGCCCGACCCGGCCAACCCGGCCAAGCTGGACAAGGTGAGCGGCGAGATCGAGCTGCGCGAAGTCGGTTTCCGCTACGGCAACCGGGCGGTGAACCGCGGCATCTCGCTCAAGATCCGCGCCGGCGAGATGGTCGGCCTGGTGGGCCACAGCGGTTCGGGCAAGTCGACCCTGGTCAACCTGATCTGCCGCTTCTACGACGTGGCCGAAGGCGCGATCCTGCTGGACGGCAAGGACATCCGTTCCTTCGCGGTGGCGGACTACCGCCGCCACATCGGCCTGGTGCTGCAGGAACCCTTCCTGTTCTTCGGCACGATTGCCGAGAACATCGCCTACGGCAAGCCGGGCGCCAGCCGCGAAGACATCATCGCGGCGGCGCGCGCGGCCCATGCCCACGAGTTCATCCTGCGCCTGCCGCAGGGCTATGACTCGATGGTGGGCGAGCGCGGCCAGGGCCTGTCGGGCGGCGAGCGCCAGCGCATCTCGATCGCGCGGGCGCTGCTGATCGACCCGCCGATCCTGATCCTGGACGAAGCGACCTCGTCGGTGGACTCGGAGACCGAGAAGGAAATCCAGAAGGCGCTCGACAACCTGGTGCAGGGCCGCACCACGATCGCCATCGCGCACCGCCTGTCGACCCTGCACCGGGCCGACCGCCTGGTGGTACTCGACCGCGGCGTGGTGGTGGAAGAGGGCAGCCACGACGAGCTGATGGCGCGCGAAGGCGCTTACCACCGCCTCTACGAAGCGCAGGCGCGCAACGTGGACCAGGACATGGACGACAAGGACGCATAAATGAACGGCATCGATTTTCAACTGCGGCGCGACAGCTTCGGCAAGCTGGTGATCACCCTGGACTCGGGCGAGGAACACGTGGGCGTGATCCCGGTGCGCGCCTTTCCGATCCAGGCGCCGACCAAGGGCATCTCCTTGGTGCGCGACGGCGGCAAGGAAGTGGCCTGGATCGACGACCTGGACGCGCTGCCGGCGCAGCTGCGCGGGCTGATCCAGGAAGAGATCGAGGGCCGGGAATTCATTCCCGAGATCCTGCGCATCAAGGACGTATCGAGCTTCGCCACGCCCTGCACCTGGTTCGTGCAGACGGACAGGGGGGATACCGAGTTCGTGCTCAAGGTGGACGAGGATATCCGGCGGGTGGGCGAGAGCTCGCTGCTGGTGTCGGATAGCCACGGCATCAATTTCCTGGTGCGGGATATGTATCGGATTGACAAGCACAGCAGGAAGATTCTGGATCGCTTTCTCTGAGGTCGAGTCCGGGCCGCTGGCCTGCGTGCAAACTTGGATCCCCGCCTGCGCGGGGATGACGTGCAGTGGGTGCGGACGTGAAGTGGGTGTGGGTTAGATCGGGTAGCTTGATCCGGTGCGCACCTCAAACAACGTCATCCCCGCGCAGGCGGGGATCCAAGTTCCCCAACCAACCCCGACGCACCCTCCCACCCGACAACTCCCTCTAATTCCCAACTTGCCCACCCCGCAGGCGCATGCTAAGTTAGTTAACACGTTAACGATCAACGCGCCCGCCCATGCAAACCACCGACATCACCATCCCCGTCGCCGGCTCTGAACTCGGCGCCACCTGCTGGACCGTCCCCGACCCCCAGGGCGTCGTGATCGTCCACCCCGCCACCGCCGTCACCCAGGGCTTCTACACCGCCTTCGCCACCTACCTGGCCAGCCGCGGCCTGCAGGTGATCACCTACGACTACCGCGGCACCGGCCGCTCGCGCCCGTCCAGCCTGCGCGGCCTGGACGTGACCATGGCCGACTGGATCGACGCCGACGTCCCCGCCGTCACCGCCTGGGCCGCGCAGCGCTTCCCCGGCCTGCCGCTGCTCGCCGTCGGCCACAGCATCGGCGGCCACGCTCTGGCCCTGTCCCCGAGCAGCGCCGGGCTGCGCGCCGCCATCCTGGTCGCCTCCCACGCCGGCGCCACCCGCACCGTGCGCGGCTGGGGCGAGCGCCAGCGGGTGCGCTTCGTGCTGAGCGTCCTCAGCCCCTTGCTGTGCCGCCTGCTCGGCTACATGCCCGGCAGCCGCCTCGGCCTGGGCGAAGACCTGCCCAGCGGCGTGATGCTGCAATGGGCCGGCTGGTGCGAGCGCCCGAATTATTTCTTCGACGACCCGGCCATGGACGCGGCCCGGCGCATGGCCGCCAACCGCCTGCCGCTCCAGGTGCTGAGCTTCGCGGACGACCCCTGGGCCAACCCGGTGGCGGTCGAGATGCTGGTCTCGCGCCTGGTCAACGCCCGGCTGGAGCGCCGCCACGTCGATCCGCGCGCCGCCGGCGTGCGCGCCATCGGCCACATGGGCTGGTTCCGCCGCGGCAGCGCCGCCTTGTGGCCCGACGCGGCCGACTGGCTGCTGGCCCACTGCGCCGCGCGCCAGGAAGCGCAGCATGCCTGAACACAAGCAGCCGCGCTTCGTCGCCCTGGTCAACCGCGCCCAGCGCGTCATGCAGCGCTGGATCGAGGGCCGCCCAGAAGCCTGGGAAGGCGCCAGCGCCGCCCAGGCCGGCCTGCTGTTCCTGCTCAGCGCGCGCGAGGACGCCGCCATCGGCGAGATCGCCCAGGCCCTGGACGTGGCGCCGGCGGCGGTCACCAACCTGTCCAAGCGCATGCAGGCGGCCGGCCTGGTCGAGCGGGTGGCCGATGCCCACGACGCGCGCCTGACCCGTCTGCGGCTGAGCGAGGCGGGCAGGGAGGCCAGCCGCCAGGCGACCGCCGCCCTGGCGCAACTGAACGCACGCCTGACCCAGGGCTTCACCCGGGAGGAGCTGGCCGTGGTGGCGCGCTGGCTGGAGCAGGCGACCCGGCTTTGACCCCGATCCATGCGTGAACGTTCGCCCGGGCACATACGGAACACCGGTTTCCCGTTACAGTCGAAGCAAGGACATAGGCCACGGGAGGCGGGAGCATGGATTCGATCAATCGCAATCAACCGGAACTGAACCGCCGCGACCTGAGCGGGGCCGAGGCCATCGCGCGCCTGAAGGACATGGCGCAGGACGCCGACACCTGCTTCTTTTGCACCGCCGCCAGCCTCGGTCCGAGCCGCGGCGTGCGGCCCATGAGCCTGCGCGAGGCGGACGACAACGGCGCCTTGTGGTTTCTCAGCAGCATAGACAGCCACAAGAACCAGGAACTCGCGCTCGACCCCAACGTCAAGCTCTACTTCCAGACCGGCAAGCATTCCGGTTTCCTGGAGCTCGACGGCCAGGCCGAGGTCTCGCAGGACAAGGCGCGCATCAGGCAGCTCTGGAACTTCATGCTGCGCACCTGGTTTACCGAGGGCGAGGACGACCCGCGCATCACCGTGCTCAAGGTGGTCCCGCGCAGCGGCTACTACTGGGACAACAAGCACGGCGACGCGGTGGCGGGCGCCAAGGTCGCGGTGGGCGCCATCGTCGGCAAGACGCTCGACGACTCGATCGAGGGCCGCCTGACTTTCTGATGCACGTTGTCGTCGTCACGATCGGTTCCGCCGGGGACCTGTTTCCCTTCCTCTGGATGGGGAGGACGCTGCGCGCGCGCGGCCACCGTGTCGACTTCCTGGCGCCGGTCCAGCACGAACCCTGGGTCCGCCAGGCCGGTCTGGACTTCCACGGCCTGCCGGCCGACCCGGCGGTGCTGGATCACCCCGACCTCTGGCACCCGACCCGCGGACTGGCCGTGGTCTGGAAGGCGACCCGGCCGGCGATGATCGAAGTCCCGACTTTCGTCGACGCCCTCGATCCGGACGAGCCGCGCATCCTGCTGGTGCATCCGCTGGCCCTGCCCGAGGCCCAGCTCTGCCGCGACACCCAGCCTTTGATGAAGATCGCGGCGGCCTATCTGGCGCCCTCCAACCTGCCGACCGTGCACGACCCGCTGCTGCTCGGCCCCTGGCGCGTGCCGCCCTGGGTGCCGCACCCAGTCCGGCGCCTGCTGTGGCGCGGTCTCGCGGCTGCCCTGATCGATCCGGTGGCGCTGCCGGACGTCAACGCGGCGCGCGCGGCCGCCGGCCAGCCGCCGGTGAAGAACCTGATCCGCTACCTGAGCCATATCCCGGACCTCTCCATCACCCTGTTCCCGGAATGGTTCGCGCCGACCCAGCCGGACTGGCCGCGCCCGCTCCTGCGCTGCGGGTTTCCGCTCTACGACCCGGCGCCGGACGCCGCCCCCAGCCCGGCGCTGGAGGCCTTCCTGGCCAGCGGCGAGCGGCCCGTGGTATTTACCCCGGGCACCGGCAACCGCCAGGCGCGGCGCTACTTCGAGGACGCCGCCAGCGCCGCCCGGGAGCTCGGCCTGCGCGCGGTGTTCCTGACGCCTTACCGGGAGCAGTTGCCCGAGGTCTTGCCGGCTGGAACGCTGTGGCAGGACTATGTTCCGTTGCGCAGCCTGTTGCCGCAAGCGGCGGCGCTGGTGCACCACGGCGGCATCGGGACCACGGCGGAAGCGCTGCGGGCCGGCACGCCGCAGCTGGTGGTGCCGCTGGCCCACGACCAGTTCGACAACGCCGCGCGGGTGGAGGCCCTCGGCGTGGGCATGAGCCTGCACGCCCGGCGCCTGAATGCGGCGCGACTGACGCAGGCCCTGCGCGAGCTGCTCGGCAGGGAAGCGCCGGCTCGCCGCGCGAGCGAAGTCGCGGCCCGGCTGGCGGCGCCGCCCGACGCCACCGCGCTGTGCCTGCGCCTGGAATTCCTGCTGAGCGCTTAACGCCGCATCGTCGACCGGGTACCCGGCACTGTGGGTGATCGCACCGACAGATTCCCCCGATCGCGCTGTAATATGCCACCGTTACAATGCCGGAGGGCATATGCCCAACAAGAAGAAGACCACCCCCGCGCTCGAGCCCGCCCTCGAAGGCTGCGTGCGCGTGCGCGGCGCGCGTGAACACAACCTCAAGAACGTCAGCCTCGACATTCCGCGCGGCGCCCTGGTGGTCTTCACCGGGGTGTCCGGTTCCGGCAAGTCCTCGCTCGCCTTCGGCACCCTGTACGCCGAAGCCCAGCGCCGCTACCTGGAATCGGTCTCGCCCTACGCGCGCCGGCTGTTCCACCAGATGCCCGTGCCCGAGGTCGACGAGATCGAAGGCCTGCCGCCGGCGGTCGCCCTGCAGCAGCAGCGCGGCACGCCCACCGCGCGCTCCTCGGTCGGCAGCGTCAGCACCCTGTCGAACTCGCTGCGCATGCTGTACTCGCGCGCTGGCGACTACCCGCCCGGCCAGGAGCTGCTGTACGCCGAATCCTTTTCGCCCAATACCCCGCAGGGCGCCTGCCCGCGCTGCTCGGGCATGGGCCGCATCTTCGACGTCACCGAGGAGTCGATGGTGCCGGACGACAGCCTGAGCATCCGCGAACGCGCGGTGGCGGCCTGGCCGCCGGCCTGGCACGGCCAGAACCTGCGCGACATCCTGGTCACCATGGGCTACGACGTCGACACGCCCTGGCGCGACTTGCCGAAGAAGGACCGTGACTGGATCCTGTACACCGAAGAGACCCCGACGGTGCCGGTGTACGCCGGCCTGACGCCCAAGGAGACCCGGGCGGCCCTGCGGCGCAAGGACCCGCCCAGCTACCAGGGCACCTTCACCGGCGCGCGCCGCTACGTGCTGCAGACCTTCGCCAACACCGAGAGCGCCTCCATGAAGAAGCGCGTGGCGCGCTACATGGTGAGCACGCCCTGCCCGCTGTGCGGGGGCAAGCGCCTGCGCAAGGAATCGCTGTCGGTCACCTTTGCCGGCGTCGACATCGCCGAGATCTCGCGCATGCCGCTCGAGCGCCTGGCCAGCCTGCTGCGTCCCTACGCCGAGGGCAGGGACAAGGATGGCGGCCAGCTGCACGCCGAGCAGCTGATCGTGCGCCGCCGCATCGCCGCCGACCTGCACGCGCGCCTGGAAGTGCTGCTGGGCCTGGGCCTGGGCTACCTGGCGCTGGAGCGCAGCACGCCGACCCTGTCGCCGGGCGAGCTGCAGCGCCTGCGCCTGGCGACCCAGGTGCGCTCCAGCCTGTTCGGCGTGGTCTATGTGCTGGACGAGCCCTCCGCCGGCCTGCACCCGGCCGACACCGAAGCCCTGCTCGAGGCGCTGGCCCAGCTCAAGGCGGCCGGCAATTCGCTGTTCGTGGTCGAGCACGCGCTGGACGTGATCCGCCAGGCCGACTGGCTGGTCGACGTCGGCCCCCTGGCCGGCGAACGCGGCGGCCAGATCCTCTACAGCGGCGAGCCCGAAGGCCTGCGCCGGGTCGAGGCCTCGCAAACGCGGCGCTACCTGTTCGGCGAGGCGCCGCCGCCGGCGCGCGCGCCGCGCACGCCCAGCGGCTGGCTCAGGCTCGAAGGGGTGAGGCGCAACAACCTGCACGGCGTGGACGTCGACTTCCCGCTGGGCGTGCTCACCAGCGTCACCGGCGTGTCCGGCTCCGGCAAGTCCAGCCTGGTGAGCCAGGTGCTGGTCGAGCTGGTGAGCGCCGCCCTCGGACATGGCGCGGAGCAAGAGGAAGAGACGGCGGGCGAGCCGGACCTCGAGCGCGAGGAAGCGCTGCCGCTGGAGGGCCGCATCGCGGCCGGACTGGCCGGCGTGCGGCGCCTGGTGCGGGTCGACCAGAAGCCGATCGGGCGCACCCCGCGCTCCAACCTCGCCACCTACACCGGCCTGTTCGACCAGGTGCGCAAGCTGTTCGCCGCCACCCCGGACGCGCGCAGGCGGCGCTACGACGCCGGGCGCTTTTCCTTCAACGTCGCCAAGGGCCGCTGCGAGCACTGCGCCGGCGAAGGCTTCGTCATGGTCGAGCTGCTGTTCCTGCCCAGCGTGTACGCGCCTTGCCCCACCTGCGGCGGCGCGCGCTACAACGCCAAGACCCTCGAAGTCAGCTACCGGGGCCGCAACATCGCCGAGGTGCTGGGCATGACGGTTGGCGAGGCGATCGATTTCTTCCGCGACGAACCCCTGGTCGAGCGCTCGCTCGAAGTGCTGGCCGAGGTCGGCCTCGACTACCTGCGCCTGGGCCAGCCGGCCACCGAACTGTCGGGCGGCGAGGCCCAGCGCATCAAGCTGGCCGCCGAGCTGCAGCGCGCCACCCGCGGCAAGGCCCTGTACGTGCTGGACGAACCCACCACCGGCCTGCATCCCTTCGACGCCGACCGCCTGATGGTGCAGCTCAACCGCCTGGTCGACGCCGGCAACACGGTGATCGTGGTCGAGCACACCATGCGCGTGGTGGCCGGCAGCGACTGGGTGATCGACATCGGGCCGGGCGCGGGCGAGCAGGGCGGCCGGCTGGTGGCCTGCGGCCCGCCGCAGGAAGTGGCGAAGAACAGGGAAAGCCGGACCGCGCCCTATCTGGCGGCCGCGCTGGCCGGGCGGAACTCGACCGGGGCCGCCAGCAGGTAGCATCGGCCTGCATTGCGCCGGGCCGGTGCGCCTGACGCACGCGCATTCGCGCTAGGTCGCCAGGAAACGCTGCGCCAGTTTCCGTGCGCGGAACTGCTCGGTGACGAAATCCACAAAAGCGCGCGTCTTCGCCGGCAGCAGCTTCTGGCTGGTGAAGTAGAGCGAGATCGCGCCCGCATCCTCGTGCCAGCCGGGCAGCACCCGCACCAGGGCGCCGCTTTCCAGGTGGCTCACCGCATGCGGCATCGCGATCAGGCCGATCCCCATGTGCATCAGGACGCTGTTGAGCATGGCATCGGGATCGTTGACCGTCATGCGCGCCTGCTGTTCGCACAGCTCGGTCTTGCCGGAGGTGTGGCGCAGGGTGCGCTGGACGATCCGGCCGCTGAACACCGAGCGCTGCACCACGCACTCGATGTCGCGCAGCTCGCCGGGCGAGGCCGGGGCGCGGCGGCCGCGCATGAACTCGGGCGTGGCGACCGCCACGATGTGCACCCGCGCCAGCTCGCGCGCCACCAGGCCTGGACGCAGTTCGAAGCCGCCGCCCACGGCCGCGTCGAAGCCTTCGCGGATCAGGTCGACCTGGCGGTTGTCGAAGTGCCAGTCCGGCTGCACCGCCGGATAGCGTTCCAGGAAGGCCGGCATCAGGGGCAGCAGGTACTGGCAGCCGAAGAGGTGGGCGGCGTTCAGCTTCAGCACGCCCGCCGGCTGGCCTGCCTTGGAGCTGAGGTCGGCGATCGCGCCCTGGATCGTGTCCAGCCCCGCGCCCACCGTAGCCAGGAAGCGCTCGCCGGCCTCGGTCAGCGTCAGGCCGCGGGTGCTGCGCTGGAATAGGCGCACGCCCAGGTTGCGCTCGAGCTGGGCCACGTTGCGGCTCACCGCGGCGGGCGTCAGGGCCAGGCGCCGGGCCGCCGCGGAGAAACTTGCGGACTCGGCGCTACGCACGAAGGATTCGAGATTCGACAGGGTTTCCATGCCTGGACTTTCAACGTTTGCTTGAAACTGATTATAGCCGCTTGCGAGTTCCGCTTGGAGCGGCGCCGGCGCACACTGCTTCCATCCACCACCCACCACGAAAGGAAGCACCATGAACACCACCACCACCCTGCAGGACAAGATCGCCATCGTCACCGGCGGCAGCCGCTCGATCGGCGCCGCCATCGCCAAGCGCCTGGCGCGCGAGGGCGCCACCGTCGCCATCACCTACCACGCTTCGCCCGACAAGGCCCAACAGGTCGTGGACGCCATCGAGGCCGAAGGCGGCAAGGCCGTCGCCCTGCAGGCCGATGCCGGCAACCCGGAGGCGGTGCGCCGCGCCGTCACCCAGGTGGCCGAGCGCTTCGGCCGGATCGACATCCTGGTCAACAACGCCGGCATCAGCGTGCTGGGCGCGCCGACCGACATCGCCTTCGCCGACTTCGAGCGCATCCTGGCGGTGAACGTCACCGGCGTGTTCGTGGCCACCCAGGAGGCGCTGCGCCACATGGGGCAGGGCGGCCGCGTCATCCACATCGGCAGCTCAATGGTCCAGTACGCGGCCTTTCCGACCGCCTCGGCCTACACCCTGACCAAGGGCGCGGTGGCCGGCTTCACCCGCGGCCTAGTGCGCGACCTTGGCCCGAAAGGCATCACCGTCAACACCGTCCACCCCGGCCCGACCGACAGCGACATGAACCCGGCCGACGGCGCCGTCGCCGACTTCGTCAAGCCCGGCATCGCGGTCGGCCGCTACGGCCACGGCAGCGACATCGCCTCGGCCGTGGCCTACCTGGCCTCGCCGGAAGCGGCCTTCGTCACCGGCGCGGAGCTGCTGGTCGACGGCGGCTTCACCGCCTGAGTCCCCCCTACCGCGCAAGGAGCAGATCATGAGCATCGGCATCATCGGAGCAGGCGCGATCGGCGCCGCCATCGCCCGCGCCCTGGCGCGCTCGGGCATCGAAGCGACCATCGCCAACAGCCGCGGCCCGGCCTCGCTCGCGGCCCTGGTCGAGGAACTCGGCCCCAACCTGCGCGCCGGCACGGTGCGCGAGGCGGCCCAGGCCGAGCTGGTCTTCCTGGCCGTGAACTGGTCGAAGATCCCTGCCGCCCTCGACGGCCTCGGTCCCTGGGAGGGCCGCATCCTGGTCGACGCCAACAACCCGATCGAGGCGCCGGCCTTCCGTCCCTTCGACCTGGGTGGCTTGAGCTCGAGCGAAGTGGTGGCGCGCATGGCGCCGGGGGCGCGCCTGGTCAAGGGCTTCAACCACCTGCGCCCGGCCCTCCTGGCCGGCAATCCGCGCGCCGAAGGCGGCCAGCGCCTGCTGTTCCTGGCCGGCGACGACGCCGCGTCCAAGGCTCGGGTCGCGCAGCTGGTCGAGCGCATCGGCTTCGGCGCCATCGACCTCGGCGGGCTGGTCGAAGGCGGACGCATGACCCAGTTCCCGGGCGGGCCGCTGACCGCGCTCAACCTGGTCAAGTTCGTGTAAAGGGGCCCAGCGTGGATTCCGCACTCCTCGACAAGCCGGCCGCCGTCAGCGCGCCGGCCCAGCAGGCCGCGCCCTGGACGGCGGTGGCCGCCATCGGCGTCGGCGCCTTCGCCCTGGTCAGCAGCGAGTTCCTGCCGGTCGGCCTGCTGCCCCAGATCGCGCGCGACCTGGGCGTGACGCCGGGCCAGGCCGGGCTGATGGTGACCATGCCCGGCATCGTGGCCGCCTTAGCGGCGCCGCTGACGGTGGCCTTCGCCGGCGGCTTCGACCGCCGGCACGTGATGTGGGCGCTGCTCGCCCTGCTGGCCCTGTCCAACCTGACCGTGGCCCTGGCCGACAGTTTCCCGGTCGTGATCCTCGGGCGCGTGATGATGGGCGTGGCCGTGGGCGGCTTCTGGACCGTGGGCGGCTCGCTCGGCCCGCGCCTGCGGCCCGGGGCGCAAGGGGCGCGCGCCACCTCGCTGATCTTTTCCGGCGTCTCGCTCGGCACCGTGGCCGGGGTCCCGGTCGGCACCTGGCTCGGCGGCATGGCCGGCTGGCGCCTTGCCTTCGGGGCGGCCACCCTGGTGTCGGTGCTGGTGCTGGCCATGCTGGTGCGCGCGTTGCCGCCGATCCGCCCCGCGTCCGTCCAGCGCCTGGGCGACGTGGCCGGCGTGTTGCGCGTGCCCAAGGTGCAGCTCGGGCTGGCGGCGATCGTGCTGATCTTCGTGGCCCAGTTCGGATCCTACACCTATATCGCGCCCTGGCTGCTCGAGCGCGGCGTGGACGGATCCAGCATCAGCCCCATCCTGTTCGGCTACGGCGTGGCCGGCTTCGTGGGCAACCTGCTGGCCGGCTGGTGCGCCGCGCGCAGCACCCGCGCCACCCTGGGCGGCACCGCGGCCCTGATGGGCGTGGCGGTCGGCCTGATGGCTGCGGGCGGCTTCGGGCACGCCGTGCTGGTGGCGCTGGTGCTGGCCTGGGGCCTGGCCTTCGGCATGCTGCCGATCGCGGTCCAGAGCTGGCTGTTCAGCGCCGCGCCGGACCGGCTGGAAAGCGTGTCGGCGGTGTTCGTTTCGAGCGCCCAGGCGGCGATCGGGGCAGGCGCCCTCATCGGCGGCGCCCTGGTCGACCGGGTCGGCCTGGACAGCGCCATGTGGCTGGGCGCGGCGGGGGCGCTGGCCACCGCGGCGCTGATGGCCGCGGCGGGGCGCAGCAGGGTCCGCCGCGCCTAGGCCGGCGGGCGGTTTCCCGCACCGGGGCGGCGGCGCCGGCCGCCCCGTATGGATG
Source organism: Massilia sp. KIM (assembly GCF_002007115.1). Taxonomy (NCBI): domain Bacteria; kingdom Pseudomonadati; phylum Pseudomonadota; class Betaproteobacteria; order Burkholderiales; family Oxalobacteraceae; genus Massilia; species Massilia sp. KIM. The sequence continues at coordinate 1,185,695 of NZ_MVAD01000002.1, forward strand.
AGAGGCGCACGCCAGCCGTGCGCGGTCTTTTGTGTTGTTCGTGTTACATTTGGGATATTTTTTTTCTAACAAAAAAGCCCAAGCGCATGGCCGCACCTTCCATCGACAACCTCGAATTCCGCCGCATCCTGACCCGCAACGTCGCACTGCCCCTGGGTATGAGCGTGATGAGCGCGATCGTCTTCGTGGCGATCATCGCCTACCTGATCAATATCCTGAACTGGGTGGAGCACTCCGAACGGGTGATCGGCAACGCCAACCAGGTGCACCGGCTGTCGGCCGAGATGGAGGCCGGCATGCGCGGTTACCTGATCGCCGGCGACGAGGCCTTCCTCTCGCCCTATATGCTGGCGGCCCAGCGCATGCAGTCCGGCCTGGCCTCCCTCGGCAAACTGGTCGAGGACAATCCGGTGCAGCTCGACCGCGTGCGCCGCATCCAGTCGGCCCAGAAGCAGTGGGAGAACTTCGCCGGCGAGATGATCGCGCGGCGCAGGGTGGGGGCCGACGTGGTCGACGCCGTGCGCAGCGGGCGCGGCAAGGTGCTCACCGACGACATGCGCGGCAATTTCGACTTCATCCTGGCCACCGAGTCGCGCCTGCTGCAGGAGCGGAACGAATCGGCGCGGCGGGTGGTGTTCTGGTCGGTGCTTTCCTTCCTGACCTTCAGCCTGGTGGTGGGCGGGGGCCTGGCCATGTTCGGCCGCCGCCAACTGATGGCGTTGTCGACCGCCTACCGCGAAGTGCTGGACCATGAGGCCGAGCACAACGAGGTGCTGCGCCACCAGGCCTGGCTGCGCACCGGCCAGAACGAGCTGGCTGCCGCCAGCGCCGGCATCCACAACCTCGAGCCCCTGGCCGACGCGGTCCTCAACTACGTCACCCGCTACCTGGACGGCGCGGTGGCGGCGATGTACGTGCGCAGCGAGGAGGGCGTGCTGCGCCGCATCGGCGCCTACGGTTTCGCCTACGACGGCGAGGACCATGCGAAGCTGATCCAGCCGACCGGCTCGCTGGCCAGCAAGGCCGCCAACGAGAACCGCCTCACCGTCCTGCGCGAGCTGCCGCCCGACTACATCAAGGTGGCAAGCGCGCTGGGCGAAGCCCCGCCGCGCGAGCTGATCATCGCCCCGGTCTACAACTACGGCAAGGTCAAGGGCGTGATCGAGATCGGCTTCCTGCATCCCGTCTCCGAGCGCGACCGCGAATTCATGGAGCTGATCGCGCCCGCGGTCGGCTCCTCGATGGCGGCGGTGCTCTACCGCCAGCGCCTGCAGCACGCGCTGGAAGAAAGCCAGACCCTCAACGAGGAACTCCAGGTGCAGCAGGAAGAGCTGCGCACCGCCAACGAGGAACTCGAGGAGCAGTCGCGCGCGCTCGAGCAGTCCCAGATCGCGCTGGAAAACCAGCAGGCCGAGCTGCGCACCACCAACGACCAGCTGGCCGAGCAGGCGCTGGCGCTGGACATGAAGAACGCCGCGCTCACCGCCGCCCAGGAGCAACTGCAGCAGCGCGCGCTGGAGCTGGAGCGCGCCAGCCGCTACAAGTCCGAGTTCCTGGCCAATATGTCGCACGAGCTGCGCACGCCGCTCAACAGCTCGCTGATCCTGGCCAAGCTGCTGGCCGATAACGCCGCCGGCAACCTGAGCGAGGAGCAGGTGCGCTTTGCCCAGACCATCTACTCGGCCGGCAACGACCTGCTCCAGCTGATCAACGACATCCTCGACATCTCGAAGGTCGAGGCGGGCAAGCTGGAACTGGTGCCGGAAGACGTGCCGGTGCGGCGCGTGGTCGAGGGCCTGGCGCGCACCTTCGAGCCGCTGGCGCGCCAGAAGTCGCTCGACTTCAAGGTGGCGATCGCGCCCGACGTGCCGGCCACCCTCTACACCGACCGCCAGCGCATCGAGCAGATCCTCAAGAACCTGCTGTCGAACGCCGTCAAGTTCACCGACCGGGGCGCGGTCAGCCTGTCGGTTGCCCTGGGGCCGGACAATACCCTGGCCTTCCGCGTGCAGGACAGCGGCATCGGCATCGCTCCCGACCAGCAGGAAAAGATCTTCGACGCCTTCCACCAGGCCGACGGCACCACCAGCCGCCGCTTCGGCGGCACCGGCCTGGGCCTGTCGATCTCGCGCGACCTGACCCGCCTGCTGGGCGGCGGCATCACCGTCACCAGCACGCCGGGCGAGGGCAGCGTGTTCACCCTCAGCCTGCCGCGCGGCGGCATGCCGGCGCTGGCGCGGGCGGCGTCCGAAGCCGCCATGGCCGCGCCGGTCGCGCCCGCGCTGGCGACGGCGCCGGCCGCGCCGTCCGCGCCGCCCGCAGCAACCGCCAAGCCGGGCGACAAGACCGAGCCGGCCGAGTCCTTCCCGGACGACCGCCAGGAAGCGGCCGAGGGCAGGCGCACCGTGCTGGTGGTCGAGGACGAGCCGCCCTTCGCGCGCATCCTCTACGACCTGGCGCGCGAGATGGACTACCGCTGCCTGGTGGCGCTGACGGCCGAGGAAGGCCTGGCGCTGGCGGTGTCGGAGAAGCCCGACGCCGTGCTGCTCGACGTGCGCCTGCCCGACCGTTCGGGCCTGACCCTGCTCCAGCAGCTCAAGGACAATCCCTCGACCCGCCACATCCCGGTGCACGTGGTGTCGAGCATGGAGAACGGCGGCGAAGCCCTGCACCTGGGCGCGATCGGCTACGCCCTCAAGCCGACCTCGCGCGAGGAACTGGAGGCGGTGTTCCGCCGCCTGCAGGAGAAATCGGCGCAGAAGATCAAGCGCGTGCTGCTGGTCGAGGACGACGAGCGCCAGCGCGAGAGCGTGGTGCGGCTGATCGCCGACGACGACGTCGAGATCGCGGCCGTCGGCACCGGCGGCGAAGCCCTGGACCTGCTGCGCAGCCAGACCTTCGACTGCATGATCATCGACCTCAAGCTGCCCGACATGCAGGGCCGAGAGCTGCTCGAGCGCATGTCGGGCGAGGAGCTGTGTTCCTTCCCGCCGGTGATCGTGTACACCGGCCGCAACCTGACCCGCGACGAGGAAGCCGAGCTGCTGCGCTACTCGCGCTCGATCATCATCAAGGGCGCGCGCTCGCCCGAGCGCCTGCTGGACGAGGTGACCCTGTTCCTGCACAAGGTCGAGTCCGAGCTCTCGTCCGAGCGCCAGACCATGCTCAAGGCGGTGCGCGGGCGCGACCGCGTGTTCGAGGGGCGCACCATCCTGCTGGTGGACGACGACGTGCGCAACGTGTTCGCCCTGACCAGCGCGCTGGAGCAGCGCGGCGCGAAGGTCGAGGTGGGCCGCAACGGCTTCGAGGCGCTCGAGAAGCTGGATTCGGCGCCCGGCATCGACCTGGTGCTGATGGACGTGATGATGCCGGGCATGGACGGCCTGGAAGCGACCCGCCGCATTCGCGCCGACGGCCGCTTCGAGCGCCTGCCCATCATCGCCATCACGGCCAAGGCCATGAAGGACGACCAGGAGCAGTGCCTGGCGGCCGGCGCCAACGACTACCTGGCCAAGCCGATTGACCTGAGCCGGCTGTACTCCCTGCTGCGGGTGTGGATGCCGGCATTGGAGCGGATTTGACGAAGCCACCAAGCGATTTCGACATCGAACTGCGCATGCTGGTCGAGGCGGTCTACCTGAAGTACAACTACGACTTCCGCGACTACACCGGCGCCTCGCAGAAGCGGCGGGTGCTGGTAGCCATGCGCGAGATGGGCTGCGAGACCGTGTCGGCCTTGCAGGCCAGGGTGCTGCACACGCCGGACGGCTTCGCCCAGCTGCTGCAATACCTGACGATCCCCGTCACCGAGATGTTCCGCGACCCGGAATACTTCCTGGCGCTGCGCCAGCAGGTCGCGCCTTTCCTCAGCACCTATCCCTCGCTGAAGATCTGGGTGGCCGGCTGCTCCACCGGCGAGGAGGTGTATTCGCTCGCCATCCTGCTCAAGGAAGAGGGCCTGCTCGAGCGCAGCATCGTCTACGCCACCGACATCAACCCGGCCTCGCTGGAAGCGGCGCGGCGCGGCGTGTTCCCGCTCGAGCGCATGCGCCTGTACACCGAGAACTACCAGAAGTCGGGCGGCACGCGCGCCTTTTCGGACTATTACATCGCGGCCTACGACGGCGCGCTGTTCGACCGCTCGCTGGTCGAGAACGTGACCTTCGCCGACCACAGCCTGGCGACCGACAGCGTGTTCTCCGAGACCCATTTCGTCAGCTGCCGCAACGTGCTGATCTATTTCAACCGGCGCCTGCAGGACCGCGTGCTGGGCCTGTTCCACGAGTCGCTGTGCCACCGCGGCTTCCTCGGCCTGGGCAGCAAGGAGTCGATCGACTTCTCCAGCTACGCCAACCGCTTCGAAGTGCTGGCGCGGCGCGAGCGCCTGTACCGCAAGGTGTCGCCATGACGAGCGACGCGCAGATCGCGGCCGCGCTCGACGGACGCCGCTTCGAGCTGGTAATCATCGGCGGCTCGGCCGGGGGCGTGGACGCCCTGATCGCCCTGCTGCCGGCGCTGCCGGCCAGCTTCGGGCCGGGCGTGGTCTGCATCCTGCACCTGCCGGCCGACCGTGAGAGCCGGCTGGCCGAGCTGTTCGCCCTGCGCGCCGCGCTGCCGGTGCGCGAAGCGCGCGACAAGGAAACGATTGCCCCGGGAACGGTGTATTTCGCCGGCCCCGGCTACCACCTGTCGATCGAGAACGACCGCAGTTTTTCGCTCAGCTGCGAGCCGCCCGTGCACTTCGCGCGGCCGGCGATCGACGTCTTGATGGAGTCCGCCGCCGACGTCTACGGCCCGGCCCTGGCAGGCATCCTGCTGACCGGCGCCAACCACGACGGCGCCGACGGCCTGGCCCGCATCCGCGCCTGCGGTGGCCTGACCGTCGTGCAGGACCCGAACGAAGCCCAGGCCAGCACCATGCCGGAACAAGCGATCCGGCGCTGCGCCCCGCACCTCGTGCTGCCCCTGGCGGGCATCCGCACGCTGCTGCCTCTGTTGGAGAAACCATGAGCGTCCAAGACCCAAGCAAAGTCCTGATCGTCGACGACCTGCCGGAAAACCTGCAGGCGCTCGAAGCCCTGCTGCGCACCGAAGACTGCGTGGTCTACCAGGCCGGTTCCGGCGAGCAGGCGCTGGACCTGCTGCTGGCCCACGAATTCGCCCTCGCCATCCTCGACGTCCAGATGCCGGGCATGGACGGCTTCGAGCTCGCGACCTTGATGCGCGGGACCGAGCGCACCCGCCACATCCCGATCGTGTTCGTCTCGGCCGCCGGGCGCGAGCTCGATTACGCCTTCAAGGGCTATGAGAGCGGGGCGGTGGACTTCCTCTACAAGCCGCTCGATCCGGACGCGGTGCGCGGCAAGGTCAAGGTCTTCGTCGCCCTCGACCAGCAGCGCCGCGAGACCCGCCGCCAGATGGCGGCGCTGGAGCGCAGCCGCCAGGAGCAGGAAGTGCTGCTGCGCGAGCTGAACCAGACCCAGGAAGAGCTCCAGCGTTCCCTGCGCATGCGCGACGAGTTCATGTCGCTGGTGGCCCACGAGCTGCGCACGCCGCTCAACACCCTGTTCCTGGAGACCCAGATGCGCAGCCTGCAGCTCAGGCGCGGCAACGCGGCGGCCTTCAGCCCCGAGCAGATGGGCGCCATGGTCCAGCGCGACGAGCGCCAGATCAAGGCCATGATCCGCCTGATCGACGACATGCTCGACGTCTCGCGCATGCGCAGCGGGAAGCTGTCGATCCGCCCCTGCAACGTGGAGCTCATGAGCCTGCTCGAACGGGTGGTGAGCGACCTGGCGCTGCAGGCGGCATCGACCGGCGCCAGCCTGTCGCTGGCGGCGCACCCGCCGGTGATCGGCTGCTGGGACGAGTTCCGGATCGAGCAGGTGATCGTCAACCTGCTGACCAACGCGCTGCGCTACGGCGGCGGGCTGCCGGTCGAGGTCAGCGTGCACCTGGAAGGCCAGGACGCGGTGCGGGTCGACGTGCGTGACCAGGGCAAGGGCATCGCCCCCGGGGACATCGAGCGCATCTTCGAGCCCTATGAGCGCGGTTCGCGCAACGGCGAGCCGAAGGGGCTGGGCTTGGGGCTCTACATTTCGCGCCAGCTGGCCGTGTCGCATGGGGGCGAGCTGCGGGTGACCAGCACGCCGGGGGAGGGCTCGACCTTCAGCCTGCACCTGCCGTGCACGGCGCAGGTGTTCCAGCCGGAGAGCACGGCCGGCGTCTAAGTTAGCGCCGAATACGTCGTTCCCGCGCAGGCGGGAACCCAAGTTTGTATGCTTGGCCACAGGCAGCGGGTTCAGGGCGGGCGTAGAACTTGGGTTCCCGCCTTCGCGGGAACGACGGTTTGGGAGCTAACGAGTAACACATATACACGCTGGGGGCTAACGAGCAACACATATACACGCTGGGGGCTGACGGGTAACACGTAGACACGCATACACGCCGCCATCCCAATCGGGCTCCCGGTTGCACCTGCTAGGCATTTAGTCCACACTGTCCGGGCTTTCAATCTGGCCTTTCTTGCAAAGCAAGGCTGAGTAGCACTTGACTGATAGGTAAAATCAATCAAGAATATCGTTTCAATCAATTTCACAAACGACGTGCAGGTCAGTAAACTGTTCGTCATTGCTTCACTTAACCCCAAACAGGAGATTCCATGTCCCTCATCAACACCCAGATCAAACCGTTCAAGGCGACCGCATACCACGCTGGCAAGTTCATCGACCTGACCGAAGAAAACTTCAAGGGCACCTGGTCGGTCCTGATGTTCTACCCGGCTGACTTCACCTTCGTTTGCCCGACCGAACTGGAAGATCTGGCCGCATTCCAGCCGGAATTCGAGAAGATGGGCGTGAAAGTGTACGGCGTGTCGACCGACACCCACTTCGCCCACAAGGCATGGCACGACACCTCGGACGCGATCAAGAAGGTCAACTACCCGCTGATCGGCGACCCGACCGGCGTCCTGTCGCGTAACTTCGAAGTCATGATCGAAGAAGAAGGCCTGGCCCTGCGCGGCACCTTCGTGATCAATCCGGAAGGCCAGATCAAGATCATGGAAGTGCACGACAACGGCATCGGCCGCGACGCATCGGAACTGATGCGCAAAGTCAAGGCTGCCCAGTACGTCGCTTCGCACCCGGGCGAAGTGTGCCCGGCCAAGTGGACCGAAGGCGCCGAAACCCTGACCCCGTCGCTGGACCTGGTCGGCAAGATCTAAGCCAGTAGCACTGTAGTCGCACCGGGCCGCTGCGGCGGCCCGGTTCGTTTCACCCCCACCTCGCGGGGTTCGGCTTGGCATGCCCAGGCGATCAAGGTAGTCGATCTGGCCGCGATCTCACCAAATCTACGACTTTGCTCCATGAACCGATTGGACCGGATTCAGGTCCCGCAGAAACCGACTTTAAAGGATACGACATGCTTACACCTGAACTGAAAACCCAGCTCGGCGCCTACCTCCAGCGCGTGCAGCAACCCTTCGAACTGGTCGCCTCGCTGGACGACAGCGACACCGCCAAGCAGATGCGCGACCTGCTCGACACCATCCAGAGCCTGCGCAGCGACAAGATCACGCTGCGCCTGGATGGCCAGGACGCACGCCGCCCTTCGTTCTCCCTGGCGCGCGCCGGCAGCGACACCTCGCTGCGTTTCGCCGGCCTGCCCCTGGGTCACGAGTTCACCTCGCTGGTGCTGGCGCTGCTCTGGACCGGCGGCCATCCGCCCAAGGTGGAGCAGGACACCATCGACGCCATCAAGGCGCTCGACGGCGATTACAAGTTCGAAGTCTACATGTCGCTGACCTGCCATAACTGCCCGGACGTGGTGCAGGCCCTGTCGCTGATGGCGATCCTGAACCCGAAGGTCAAGACCGTGGTCATCGAAGGCGGCGCCTTCCAGAAGGAAGTCGAGGAGCGCCAGGTGATGGCGGTGCCGATGGTCTTCCTGAACGGCGAAGTGTTCGGCTCGGGCCGCATGTCGGTCGAGGAAATCGTCGCCAAGCTCGACACCGGCGCCGGCGAGCGCGACGCCGCCAAGCTGAACGCCAAGGATCCGTACGACGTCCTGATCATCGGCGGCGGCCCCGCCGGTTCGGCAGCAGCCGTGTACGCGGCCCGCAAGGGCATCCGCACCGGCATCGCCACCGAGCGCATGGGCGGCCAGGTGAACGACACCATGTCGATCGAGAACTACATCTCGGTGCTGGAAACCGACGGTCCGAAGTTCGCCGCCGCGCTGGAAGCCCAGGTGCGCCACTATGGGGTGGAAGTCCTGACCCAGCAGCAGGCCGCCCAGCTGATCCCGCCGGCGACCCCGGACGGCCTGGTCGAGGTGCGTTTCGCCAACGGCGGCGTGCTCAAGTCGAGCACCATCATCCTGTCGACCGGCGCGCGCTGGAGGAACGTCAACGTGCCGGGCGAGCAGGAATACAAGAACGCCGGCGTGAACTACTGCCCGCACTGCGACGGCCCGCTGTACAAGGGCAAGCGCGTGGCGGTGATCGGCGGCGGCAACTCGGGCGTGGAAGCGGCGATCGACCTGGCCGGCATCGTCGAGCACGTGACCCTGCTGGAGTTCGCCCACCAGCTCAAGGCGGACGCGGTGCTGGTCGCCAAGCTGGAAAGCCTGAAGAACGTGACCATCCACACCAACGCCCAGACCACCGAGATCACCGGCGACGGCAAGAAGGTCAACGGCATCCGCTTCAAGGACCGCATCGGCGGCCAGGAGCACCTGGTGGAACTGGAAGGCGTGTTCGTGCAGATCGGCCTGGTGCCCAACACCGAATGGCTGAAAGGCACGCTGGAACTGTCGCGCTTCGGCGAGATCATCGTGGACGACCACGGCCGCACCAACATCCCGGGTGTGTTCGCCGCGGGTGACGCGACCACCACGCCGTTCAAGCAGATCGTGATCGCGGCGGGCGAGGGGGCAAAGAGCGCGCTGTCGGCCTTCGACTACATCATCCGCAAGCCGGTGTCGGTCGAGGCAGCCTGAGGCAGGAACAGGGCGGGCCGGCGGCCCACCCAAGCAAGAAAGCCATCCCGCAGGGGATGGCTTTTTTTATGCGCGCGGCATGGGCAGGGCATGCGTCATGCATGCCGCAAGGGCCGCGCACGATTGAGATCACGGATTGTCGGGAGACGCTAGAATAGGCCTCCGACACGCGGCAGAGCTGCCGCGATCCATCCTCAGTGGAAGAAGACCAGCAAGGCCCCCGGCAACGCCTCGGTCTCCAGCAACAGCCAGGTGGCTGCGCTTGCCAGCGCCAGGTGGACCGCGGTCCACGTGATTGGATGATGGCGCGCCATGATGATTCTCCCGATTGCGTTGATTCTTTTGATGGATGGTGACATCTTATCCATCTGACCCGACAGTAGGCATCGGCGGATTCTCCGTCAATTTGTAGGAATACACCTTGTCCCAGCCCATGGAAAGGCCCAAAAGGGGGCATCCTACGTAATGGGTAGGTGCGGTCCTATAGTCGAGCCCGGGCGACGGCCGGAGAATGGGCCGCATCATGACCCGACACGAACCCACCCTCCTGCACCGCGGCCTGCTCGCCGTGCGCCGTAACACCATCCGCCGCCTGCTCTCGTCCGTGTTCGGGATCGACCACCTGCGCGAAGGCCAGCAGCGCGTCATCGACAGCGTTCTTGACGGCAAGGACACCCTGGCCATCATGCCCACCGGCGGCGGCAAGTCGCTGTGCTACCAGATTCCCGCCAAGATGCTGCAGGGGATGACGGTCGTCGTTTCGCCCCTGATTTCGCTCATGAAGGACCAGCTCGGGAAGCTGGAGGAGCTCGGCATCCGCTCGGTCCAGGTCAACAGCAGCCTGAACGCCGAGGAAGAAGCCGCCGCGCTCGAGGCCATCGCTGCCGAGACCTGCGAGATCGTGTTCTGCACGCCCGAACGCCTGGTCTCGCCCGAGTTCATCGAGGTGCTGCGCCAGGTGAGCCTGGACATCGTCGTGATCGACGAGGCCCATTGCATTTCCCAATGGGGACATGATTTCCGGCCGGCCTACATCGGCCTGGCGGCGGCCATCGACGCCCTCGGCAAGCCGCCGGTGCTGGCGCTGACCGCCACCGCCACCGACGAGGTGGTGGCCGATATCGCCAGCCAGCTCAACCGGCCGAAGATGAACGTCATCAATACCGGCATCTACCGCCCGAACCTGCATTACCGCGTGCTCCAGGTGACCAATGCCGACGAGAAGTATGCGCAGGCCCTGCGCCTGGTGCGCGAGACCGCGGGCGTCGGCATCGTCTACGCGGCCACGGTCAAGGCGGCCGAGGAGATGCTCGAGGTGCTGGAAGAGGCCGGCGAGTCGGTCACGATCTACCACGGCAAGTTGCCGGCGGCCGAGCGCAAGCTCAACCAGGACTTGTTCATGCGCGGCGAACGGCGGGTGATGGTGGCGACCAATGCCTTCGGCATGGGCATCGACAAGAGCGACACCCGCTTCGTGATCCACCTTCAGATTCCGGCCAACCTGGAATCCTATTACCAGGAGTCGGGCCGCGCCGGCCGTGACGGCCTGGACGCCGAGTGCACCTTGCTCTTCTTGCAAGACGATAAACGCATCCAGCAATTTTTCCTGGTCAAGCATTACCCCAGCGCCGAAGAGCTCAAAACCATCCATGAGGCGGTGCGCAGCCTGGCGGAAGAGGGGCCGGTGAGCGTCGCGCGCATCGAGTCCATGCTCGAGGACATCGCGGAAGCCAACATCAAGGTCTGTCTCAAGCTGCTTAAGGACGGCAAGCTGCTGCGCCAGAACCGCAAGCTCGAATACCTGCCGACGAGCAAGGAAGCGAAGGCGGACAGTTTCGCCGCCCTGGCCCAGGTCTATGTCCTGAAGCAGGAAAGGGACCGCGTGGCGCTCGACCAGATGGTAGGCTATGCGGTAAGCGGCTTCTGCCGCTGGAAATTGCTGCTGGACTATTTTGGCGACGAGGTCGAGGGCTTCGAGAAGTGCTGCCGCTGCGATAACTGCCTGAACCCGCCGGCGCTGGGCCTGACCGAGGACATCGAGATCCGCGACGACGAGTTCGGCCCCAAGGACGATGCGCCAGAGGAAGCCGGGCCACGCTTCGAGGTCGGCATGCGGGTGAAGGCGCCGAAGTATGGAGAGGGCGTGGTGGTCGCCGTGGCGGGCGAGCAGGTGACGCTGGCATTTCCGGACCAGGAAGAACACCGTAGCTTCCTGGCCGAGTATCTGGAACCGGCTTGAGCCGGGAAGGGACCGCATGGGTGACATGGTCGTCGTCCGCAGGGAAGGACTTTATTGCGTACCGGGACAGTTTTACATCGACCCGTGGCGGCCGGTCGACCGCGCCGTGATCACCCACGCCCACGGCGACCATGCGCGCGTGGGCCACGGCCACTACCTGGCGGCGGCGCCGGGCGTGGGCGTGCTCAGGTCGCGACTGGGCGAGATCCGGGTCGACGGGCTGGAATACGGCGAACGCATCACGCATAACGGCGTCACCATCTCCCTGCATCCGGCCGGCCACGTGCTGGGCTCGGCCCAGGTGCGGATGGAATGCGGCGGGGAAGTCTGGGTCGCCTCGGGCGACTACAAGGTCGAGCCGGACAAGACCTGCGCCCCCTTCGAGCCGGTGCGCTGCGACACCTTCATCACCGAGTCCACCTTCGGGCTGCCGATCTACCGCTGGGAGCCCGAAGCCCAGGTCATCGAGGACATCAACCGCTGGTGGCGCAAGAACGCCGACGAGGGCCGCTGCAGCGTGGTCTTCGCCTACGCCTTCGGCAAGGCCCAGCGCATCCTGTCCGGCCTGGACGCGTCGATCGGCCCCATCGTCTGCCATGGCGCGGTGGAGCCGCTCAACAAGGTCTACCGCGAAGGGGGCGTCGCGCTGCCGCCGACCGTCATGGTGAGCGAAGTCGAGAAGGCCGCGCTGCGCCGCGCGCTGGTGCTGGCGCCGCCCTCTGCCAGCGGCTCGCCCTGGATGAAGCGCTTCGGCGACTACAGCGACTCCTTCGCCAGCGGCTGGATGCTGCTGCGCGGCGCGCGCCGCCGGCGCGGCGTCGACCGCGGCTTCGTGCTCTCCGACCATGCCGACTGGCCGGGCCTGATGAGCGCCATCAAGGCTACCGAGGCGCAGCAGGTCATCGTCACCCACGGCTCGATTCCCGTGATGGTGCGCTGGCTGTGCCAGAACGGCCTGGACGCCAAGGCCTTCGACACCGAATACGGCGACGAGGAAGAGGACGAGTCGACGCCGCCGGCCGGCCGCGCCGCGAGCAAGGAGGCGTCCGCAGGAGAGCTTGATGCGTGAATTCGCCCGCCTGTACGCCGAACTGGACGAGACCACGTCCACCGCCCGCAAGCTCGACGCCCTGCAGCAGTACTTCGCCAACGCGACCCCGGAGAACGCCGCCTGGGCGGTCTACTTCCTGGCCGGCGGCAAGCCGCGCCAGGCGGTGCCGACCAAACTGCTGCGCCAATATGCGATCGAATACGCGGGCCTGGACGAGTGGCTGTTCGACGAGTCCTACCACGCCGTTGGCGACTTCGCCGAGACCATCGCCCACATCCTGCCGCCGCCCGCCCAGCGTTCCGACGTCGGCCTGGCGGTGTGGATGGAAGAACGCATCGCGCCGCTGCGCGGAGCCGAGCCGGCGCGCATCCGCGAGGCCTTGTTCAGCTATTGGAACGAACTCGACTGGCGCGAGCGCTTCCTGCTCATCAAGCTGATCGGCGGGGGCTTCCGCGTGGGGGTGTCGCGCCTATTGGTGACGCGCGCGCTGGCCGCCATCGCGGCGGTGGACAGCAAGCTGATCGCCCAGCGCCTGATGGGCTGGACCGACGGCCGGGTGCAGCCGACCGCCACCGGCTTCCTGCAACTGATCGCCGAGCAGACCGAGGACGAGCACAAGCTGCGCGGCGGCCAGCCCTATCCCTTCTTCCTGGCCCATCAATTGCAAGGCGAGCCGGCGGCGCTGGGCGAGGTCGACGACTGGCAGGTGGAATGGAAGTACGACGGCATCCGCGCCCAGCTGGTGCGGCGCGGCGGCCAGAGCTATTTGTGGTCGCGCGGCGAGGACCTGATCACCGAGCGCTTCCCCGAGCTGGCGGCGGTGCGCCTGCCGGAGGGGACGGTGCTCGACGGCGAGGTGCTGATCTGGCAGCCGGGCTGCGAGTCACCGGCGCCCTTCGCCGACCTGCAGAAGCGCATCGGCCGCAAGACCCTGTCGGCCAAGCTGCTGGCCGAGCTGCCGGCGGTGCTGTGCTGCTACGACCTGCTGGAGCTGGACGGCGTCGACCTGCGCGGCCTGCCCCAGCACGAGCGGCGCGCCCTGCTGGAAAAGGAAGTGGCCGCCGCCGACCAGCCCCAGCTGCGCCTGTCGCCCCTGGTCCGGGCCGACGGCTGGGACGAGTTGGCCCGGCTGCGCGAAGCCTCGCGCGAACGCGGGGTGGAAGGCATGATGCTCAAGGCGCGCGAGGCGCGCTATGGCGTCGGCCGCACCAAGGACGTCGGCACCTGGTGGAAGTGGAAGATCGACCCCTATACGGTGGACGCGGTGCTGATCTACGCCCAGCCGGGCAGCGGCCGCCGCGCCTCGCTCTACACCGACTACACCTTTGCCGTCTGGGACGGGGAGGGCGGGGAGCGGCGCCTGGTGCCCTTCGCAAAAGCCTATTCCGGCCTCACCGACGCCGAGATCGCCCAGGTCGACAATGCGATACGCCGCACCACGGTCGAGAAGTTCGGGCCGGTGCGCTCGGTGAAGCCGACCATGGTGTTCGAGATCGGCTTCGAGGGCATCGCCCTGTCGCCGCGCCACAAGGCCGGCATCGCGGTGCGTTTTCCGCGCATCCTGCGCCGGCGCGAGGACAAGCCGGTCGAGGAAGCCGACACCCTCGACACCTTGAAAGGCCTGCTGGCCGCCGCAGGCGCATGAGCGGCAACGAGATCACCCGCCGCATCAAGGCCTGGTTCGAGGAGAAGGGCTGGAAGCCCTTTCCCTTCCAGCGCGAGGTCTGGAAGGCGGCCCTGGAGGGCAGCTCCGGCCTGCTGCACGCGAACACCGGCGCCGGCAAGACCTTCGCCGTCTGGTTCGCGGCCCTGCAGCGCGCCGGCCTGCCGGAGCAGCGCAAGGCCGCCGGCCTGCGGGTGCTGTGGATCACGCCGATGCGGGCGCTGGCTGCCGACACCCAGCGCGCGCTTGAGGATACGGCGGGCGTGCTGCTGCCCGAATGGCGGGTCGGCGCGCGCACCGGCGACACCGGTTCGGCCGAGCGTGCGCGCCAGGCCCGCAGCATGCCGGCGGCGCTCGTGACCACGCCGGAAAGCCTGTCCCTGATGCTCAGCCACGCGGCGGCGCGCGATCACTTCAGGCATCTGGACATGATCATCATCGACGAGTGGCACGAGCTGATGGGCTCCAAGCGCGGGGTGCAGGTGCAGCTCGCGCTGGCGCGGCTGCGGCGCTGGCGTCCCGGATTGCTGGTGTGGGGTGTCTCGGCCACCATGGGCGACCTCGACCTGGCGCGCCAGGTGCTGCTGGGCGGCGGCGACGGCGTGATCGTCGAGGGCGACCAGCGCAAGAAGATCGTGGTCGATTGCCTGATCCCCGACCCGGTGTCGCGCTTTCCCTGGGGCGGCCACCTCGGCATGCAGATGCTGGAGCCGGTGATCCGCGAGATCGAGCAGCACGCGGCCACCCTGGTGTTCACCAATACCCGCGCCCAGTCCGAGATCTGGTACCAGAACCTGCTGGAGGCGCGGCCCGACTGGGCCGGCCTGATCGCCCTGCACCACGGTTCGCTCGACCGCGAGGTGCGCGAATGGGTGGAGCTGGGCCTGAAGAACGGCGTGCTCAAGGCCGTGATCTGCACCGCCAGCCTGGACCTGGGCGTGGACTTCCTGCCGGTCGAGCGGGTGCTGCAGGTCGGCAGCGCCAAGGGCATCGCACGCCTGCTGCAACGGGCCGGCCGCAGCGGCCACGCGCCGGGGCGGGTGTCGCGCGTGACCCTGGTGCCGACCAACAGCCTGGAACTGCTGGAAGCCGCGGCCGCCAGGAAGGCGGTGGCGGCGCGCCGCATCGAGGGCCGCTACGTGCCCAACAAGCCCTTCGACGTGCTGGTGCAGCACCTGGTGACCGTGGCCCTGGGCGGCGGCTTCGACAGCGCGGACCTGTTCGAGGAAGTGAGAAGCGCCTGGTCCTACCGCACGCTCGACGAGGAGGAATGGCAGTGGGCGCTGGACTTCGTCGCGCGCGGCGGCCAGAGCCTGACCGTGTATCCCGAATACCGGCGCGTGCTGCCGGACGAGGAGGGCATCTACCGCGTGCCGGATGCCGCGATCGGGCGCCGCCATCGCATGGGCATCGGCACCATCGTGTCCGATTCCACCATCCAGGTGAAATACCTGAGCGGCGGGCGCATCGGCAGCGTCGAGGAATCCTTCATCTCGCGCCTGAAGCAAGGCGACCACTTCCTGTTCGGCGGGCGCATCCTCGAATTCGTGCGGGTGCACGAGATGACGGCGTTCGTGAAGCGGGCCAATACCTCGCGCGGCGCGATCACGCGCTGGCAGGGCGCCAAGATGCCGATGTCCACCGAGCTGGCCGACGCCACGCTGGAGGAACTGCGGCTGGCGGCGCGCGGCGTGTTCGAGGGGCCGGAGATGCAGGCGCTGCGCCCGCTGATCGCGGTCCAGCAGGAATGGTCGGCTGTGCCGACTTCGGAAGTGCTGGTGGTCGAGCGCCTGAAGAGCCGCGAGGGCTATCACCTGTTCGTCTACCCTTTCGGCGGGCGCGCGGTGCACATGGGGCTGGCCTCGCTGTTCGCCTGGCGCATCGCGCGCACCCGGCCGATCACCTTTTCCATCGCCGTCAACGACTACGGTTTCGAGCTGCTGGCGCCGGAGCCGGTCGACTGGGCCGGGGTGTTCGCACCCGGGGTCGGGGCCGAGGTGGCGCTGTTCGACACCACGACCCTGCTGGAGGACGTGCTGGACAGCCTGAACGCGACCCAGCTCTCGCAGCAGCGCTTTCGCGAAGTGGCGCGCATCGCCGGGCTGGTGTTCCAGGGCTATCCGGGCCAGCCCAAGTCGGCGCGCCAGTTGCAGGCATCGAGTTCGCTGTTCTTCGAGGTGTTCCGCAAGCACGATGCGGGCAACCTGCTGCTGACCCAGGCCCAGCGCGAGGTGATGGAGCAGGAACTGGAACTGACCCGCTTGCGTGACACGCTCGTCAAGCTGCAAGGACGCCGGATCGCGTATTGTGAAGTGAAGCGTCCGACGCCGTTCGGGTTTACGCTGATGGTGGCGCGCTACCGCGAGAAGGTCAGCAGCGAGAAGCTGTCCGAGCGGGTGGCGCGCATGGTGCGCGAACTGGAGAAAGCGGCGGCATGAGTGGTGGCATGGGTGGTGCGGTGGTCGAGGTCGGCGGCGAAGCGCTGTTGCTGTTGCCGGAGAAAGCGGTGTTCTGGCCGGCGCAGAAGATGCTGGTCGTCGCCGATATTCATTTCGGCAAGGCGGCGGCCTTCCGCTCGCTGGGCGTGCCCGTGCCGCGCGGCACGACCTCGGAAAACCTGGCCGGGCTGGACGCCCTGGTCGCGGCCTATGACGTCCGCCACATCATGTTCCTGGGCGACTTCCTGCACGCGCGCGCCTCGCACGCCGGCTCGACCCAGGCGGCGATGCTGGCCTGGCGCCGCCGCCAGTCCGGTCTGCGCCTGACCCTGGTGCGCGGCAACCACGACCTGCACGCCGGCGACCCGGCCGCGGCGCTCGGCATCGAGCTGGTGGACGAGCCGCATGCGCTCGGGCCCTTCGCCTTCTGCCACCATCCGGATCTGGACATCGGCCGCTACGCCCTGGCCGGGCACATCCACCCGGTCTACGTGCTGGCTACCCGCTTCGACGCGCTGCGCCTGCCGTGTTTCGTGGTGGGCAAGACGCGCATGATCCTGCCTTCCTTCGGGGCATTCACCGGCGGCCACGCGATCCGGCCCGAGGCCGGGGACGCCATCTGGGTGACATCGGGCGAGGCCGTCCACTGCGTTCGATAACGAACCGACCCCTTCCAATGCGGCGCGTAAGGTCTGGCTAACCACGCTCTGCAACAATGGAGGGAATGCCATGTTCCTGCGTACTTTGTTCTGCACCTTGGCGGCCGCGCTGGCACCGCTGCTGACCCTGCTGGTGGCCGTCCCGAGCCACGCGCAGCAAAGCGAAACGAGCCGCGCCTATGGGCCGGTGATCAATGGGTTCAATGTGGAGGAGGTGAGCAGCCTGGCGCCCGGCGTCGAGCTGCACTTCGACCTCTATGGCAGCCCGGGCGCCATCGCCACCCTGCGCATCGAGGGTGCGACGCGCAACCTGAACCTGACCGAGGTGGAACCGGGGCAATATACCGGCACATATACGATCGGCACCCATGACCGCATCCGGCCCGAGAGTCCGGTCACGGCCAACCTGCGCCTGGGCAATCAGGTTGCCACCAATATGCTGGCCGAGTCGCTGATGCGGCCGGGCGCCGCGGCGCCCGAGGTCAGGCGCGGGCAACTGGCCTCGGAGGCCTTGCTGAAGATCGACCGCTTCGAGGTTCAAGGCAGTCCGAGCCTGGCGCCGGGCAACACGCTGCGTTTCACCGTCTTCGGGACCCAGGGTTCGCGGGTCGAGGTGGCGATCGGCGGTGCGCGCGGGGTGTTCTTCCTGCCGGAGGTGAGGCCTGGGGAATACAGCGCGGTGTACACGGTGCGCAACAACGACCGCATCCAGCCGGACAGCAAGGTGACCGCGACCATCCGCGCGAACGGGCGCTACGCCACGCGCGACCTGGGGCAGCCGCTGCTGGCCAACCGGGGCGCGGCGCCGCAGGAAACGCGTTATTGCACCAGCTGCGCGGTGGTGCAGGCGGTGAACGTGATCGAGGTGGCTGGCGACGGGAGCTATCTGGGAACGGTCGGCGGCGCGGTGGTGGGCGGATTGCTGGGGAACCAGGTGGGCAGCGGCAGCGGACGCACGGCCGCGTCGGTGGCGGGCGCAGTGGGTGGGGCGATCGCGGGGCGGCAGCTGGAGAGGAATATGCGCAAGACGCAGAAGTACGAGGTGGTCGTGCGGTATACGAATAGTGGGGCGACGCAGGCGATTACCTTCGATAACGATCCGGGGTATAGGGCGGGGGATCGGGTGAGGGTGAATGGTGGGGTGTTGTCGCGGGATCAGTAGCCAGCAGGTAAAGTCGCTAGCGCTGCATTTTGACAGCAACCATCGACACGTCATTGCCGCCGTTCGCTGCAATGACTTCCCGCTAAGGCGGAGGATTCTCAGCAGGACCAATCCGGTTTGAGGTGTCGGGCCTGCTGGCAAACTTGGATTCCCGCCTTCGCGGGAATGACGTTAGTTAGTTGTGCGTCGGCCATCGGACTCCCGCCTTCGCGGGAAGTTATTTCCGCCAGTGGCGGGAATGACGTTAGGTGTGCGTCGGCTATTGGACTCCCGCCTTCGCGGGAAGCCATTGCCGCCAATGGCGGCAATTGCGGCGATGACGTTTAGTGTGCGTGGACTGTCAGCGTTGCGGAAATGGCCTGGTGTTTCAAACCGTCGCCAACACCTGGTCGTCCCCAGGCTGCTCCTGCTCGGCCTTCTGCTTGGCCCCGCCCTTGGCGCGCGAGCGCGAGGGTGGCAGGCGGCGCAGGGTTTTCAGGGCGTCGGCGTCCTTGATGCCGATCGTGCGCTGGTCGACCGTAATCAGGCCGATCTCGTTGAAGGCCGACAGCGTGCGGCTCACGGTCTCCAGGGTCAGGCCCAGGTAGCTGCCGATCTCGTGGCGGGTCATGCGCAGGTTGAACAGCTTGCTCGAATAGCCCATCGCGGCGAAGCGGTCCGCCAGCGACACCAGGAAGCGCGCCACCCGCGCCTCGGCCGACAGCGCGCCCAGCATGCCGATCATGGTCTGCTCACGCACCAGCTCGCGGCTCATCACGCCGTACATCATGTTCTCGAGCTCGCTGTGCACGCGGCCCAGGGCGGTCAGCTTCTTGAAGGGCAGCAGGATCAGGTCGCAATCCGACAGCGCCACCGCTTCCGAGGCGTAGTGGCGGGTGTGGATGCCGTCCACGCCCAGCATGTCGCCCTTCATGGGGAAGCTCAGCACCTGTTCGTTGCCGAACTCGTCGATCAGGACGGTCTTGAGGAAACCGGAGTTGACGATGTAGAGCGTGTCGAAGGCCTGGCCGATGGTGTGGACGCGCTGGCCGGTCTTGAACTGCACGTGCTGGAAAAGGAGTTCTTCGGAGGTCACCGACACGCTGGCAGGAATGCGGAGCAGGTCGCAGACTTCTTTCAGGTTGGACCAGAGTCGTCCCTGGCGCTGGCGGCCGGCTTCCATCGGCGAATGCAGGGTCGGCTGGGTGACATTGCGTTGTTCTGACGTTGGCTGGGACTGCATGCTCATCTCCAGGTGAAGGAACTCAGGGTTTCCCGCAACGATCCGGACGGCTGACACCGTGACTTGGATCGCAAGCAAGTCGAAACGCTTGAATTCAGTATGCCAACACGAGTCCGGCACGAATATCAGCGATGCCTGAATATGTAGGTAGGAGAGATGGCGTACTTGTAGGAATATTCTGATCCGCCGCTTCGGGAACGAGAGGGAAGACCAAGGTCAGGGCAGGGGAGCCGGCGCAGCGGCCGGCAAGGGAAAGCGCGGAGCGGGCAGCCGCGGCGTGGCACGAAAACACCAGGCTGGGGTCTAATCTTGCTTGATCAAGCCTTCATCGGCGACAGCAAGCGGTGGGCAACGGCGTACTGGACCATCTCGGACAGCGAGTTCATGCCCATCTTCTGCATGATCCTGGTCTTGTGGGTGCTGACGGTCTTGACGGACAAATGCAGTCCGTTGGCGATCTCGGTGATGGACTTGCCGCCGACGAGTAGCGAAAACACCTCGAATTCGCGGTCCGACAGCTGCTTGTGCAACAACTGCTCGCTCGGCGCCATGATGTTGAGCGCCAGCTGCTCGGCCACCTCGGTGCTGATGTAGGGGCGGCCCGAGGCGACCTTGCGGATCGCCCCCACCAGCTGGGTGCCCGCGCTTTCCTTGGTCAGGTAGCCCTGGGCCCCGGCGCGGATCGCCCGCACCGCGTACTGCTCCTCTTCATGCATGGTGAGAATCAGGATGGCGAGCTTGGGCGCCTCGGCCCGCACCTGGCGGATCAGGTCGACGCCGCTCCGGCCCGGCATGGACAGGTCGAGCAGGAGCAGGTCGAATCCCCCCTGGCGCACCTGGGCCAGCACCTCGAAACCATTGGTCGCCTCGCCGACGATGTCGATGTCCGCGGCGCCATCCAGGATGCGCTTGAGCCCTTCACGCATGATCGTGTGGTCATCGGCAATGACGATTCGTACCATATTCATCCCTCAGCCGCGGTCGGCAAGCAGGAACAGGTTAGCACAGTGCCAAGGTCAGGAACTTGTCGCTCTTCATACTATGCGGGTTGGGTACCGGTGCCGGGTTCCTTGATCAGGCGGTGCACCAGCACCGGCTTGGTGGTGTGCGACAGTACCTTGTTGGTGACGCTGCCCAGCAACAACTGCCCCCAGCCGCTGCGCCCGTGCGAGCCCATGAAGATCAGGTCGCAGTGTTCCTGCTCGGCCACGTCGACGATCTTGAGCGCGGCGGTGTCGGAGAACGCGGTCATGCAGGTGTGCTGGAGATTGGCGGCGGCGCAGGAGCGCATGATCCTGCCCATGTATTCCTCGCCCATGCGCCGCATCTGTGCCAGGTATTCTTCCTCGCTGGGGTAGGAGGGCGGGATGATTTCCACATACACCGGATACTGGTACTCGGGCGCGACGAACAGGGCCAGCACCTCGGCCCCCATCTGCTGGGCGAACTTGACCCCTGCGCAGGCGGTATGCTGGGACACGGCCGAGCCGTCGGTGGTGATCAGGATTTTGCGGTACATGATGACTCCTCCCAAAGGCCACGCCATTCTGGGGTGTCGCGGGCGCGGCGGCGATTGCTAAGACGCAAACAGTTGAGTTCGATCAAATGAGCCACCCGTTGAGCCGCCAGCGACTTGGTGTGCGCAAAACCAATGTGCGGCAACAGGCCCTACGATTACAAAATACAACACCTAGCTTGTGTAAACATTCAGGAACCACGCGATTTAATTGTCGCGGAATTAAGTTTCCTTGTCCATTTTGTTGCGTGCCAGTTTCCGAGATTTACCTACGGCAACCACGCTGCTACACTCGCATGCAGACTCAGACCATCTATTCAGCAAGGCATGTCGCCGGCGAAGATGCACGCAGCACCCCGAATTGCAGAGCTCATTGCGAACTTATACATTATGGAGAAGCAGGGATTATGACCGACGCCGCTGACGATTTCGACGCACTATTCGAGGAAGTGGCGGCGCAGCGCGCCAGCACACCCGCACCCGCCGCCGAACCGGCGCCCGCTGCGGCCTCGGCCGCTGGCGATGACGATGACCTCGAATCCCTGTTCGACCAGGTATCCGCCGCCACCGCGCCGGCCGCAGCTCCCGCCGCCGCCGCCGTCGTGACGGCGGTGGCCGCTCCGGCCGCCGCCGAGGAAGTTCAGGTGAGCGAGCACGACCGCGGCATGTACGAGCGCCTCGGCGGCATCGTGCGCCTGCTGCACGATTCGCTGCGCGAACTGGGCTACGACAAGGCCCTGACCGAAGCCTCGTCCCAGATCGTGGACGCGCAAGACCGCCTGGAATACGTCGCCAGCCTCACCGAGCAGGCCGCCAACAAGGTGCTCAACACCCTGGACGAAGGCATGCCGGCCCAGGACCTGCTCTCAAAGCAGGCCAAGGACATGGAAACCCGCTGGGCCGACCTGTTCTCGGGCAAGCTGAGCCTGGACGAATTCAAGGCCCTGGCCGGCGATTCGCGCTCCTTCGCCGCCACCGTGTCGGTCGCCACCGAGGCCGAGAAGGCCCGCCTGCTGGAAATCATGATGGCCCAGGACTTCCAGGACATCACCGGCCAGCTGATCAAGAAAGTGGTCAAGATCACCCAGACCGTCGAGCAGGAACTGGCCCAGCTGCTGCGCGACAACGCGCCGGCCGACCTGAAGGAAAAACTGCTCAAGAAAGAGCAGGAAGCGGCTGCACCGGTGCAGCTGATGCAGGGCCCGTCGGTGCCGGAAGCGGCGCTGGATCAAGATAACGTTGACGACCTTCTTGCCGAGCTGGGATTCTAATGGACGATATGCTCAAGGATTTCGTCGTCGAGGCGATGGATCTTGCAGTAAATGTAGAAGAGCATCTGCTGCGCCTCGAACGCGATCCCGATAACAAGGAAACGCTGAACGCGGTGTTCCGGTCCTTCCACACGATCAAGGGCGGCGCCGGTTTCATGGGCCTGCCGGCCCTGGTCGCGGCCTGCCACCTGACCGAGAACCTGTTCGATGCGCTGCGCACCGGCGCCGCGCCGGTGACCCCGCTGGCCGTGGAAGCCGCGCTGCAGGCGTCCGGCTTCGTGGCCGACCAGCTCAACGACCTGAACAATGGCACCCCGCCGGAAGGCCTGGCCCAGATGCCGGCCGACCTCGAGCGCATCCTGAAGGACGCGATCGAAGGCAAGGGCGCCAGCGAGCCGGCCCCGGCCGCCGCTGCGGCGCCCGCCGCCGCGCCGGTAGCGGTCGAGGCCGCGCCCGTCGCCGCTGCCGCCCCGGCCGCCGCCGGTGAAGACGGCCTGGACTGGACCGCGATGTACAACGCCGTGGTGCCGGCCGAAGCCGCGATCGCGGTCGCGGCCGTGGCCGCCCCGGGCGCTGCGCCTGCCGTGGCCGCCGCAGCCGCGCCGGCGGCGGCGCCCGCCGCCGAGGCCGCACCGGCCGCCGCCGCGCCTGCGGGCAAGGGCGGCTGGGACGGCGTCGAGCGCCGCGGCGAGAACAAGGCCGCAGCCGCGGCCCCGGCCAAGGACGAAAGCATCCGTATCGATGCGGTCAAGCTGGACGCCCTGCTCGAAGTGGCGGGCGAGTCGGTGCAGGCCGCCAACCAGGCCGCCGTGCTGCTCGAACGCCTGCAGCAGTTCAAGTTCGAAGGCCAGGCCGCCGCCCTGATGGCGACCCTGACCGAGACCCTGGAGCGTGCCTCGCGCTACTCGGCCGAACTGCAGCGCGCCACCTTGGCGACCCGCATGCAGCCGGTCGGCCGCCTGTTCCAGAAGTTCCCGCGCCTGGTGCGCGAGCTGGCCAAGGACCTGGGCAAGGACGTCGAGCTGACCATCGAAGGCGCCGAGACCGAAGTCGACCGCGTGGTGGTGGACAGCCTCTACGACCCGCTGGTGCACATGCTGCGCAACGCGCTCGACCACGGGGTCGAGTCGCCGGAAGAGCGCGTCGCCGCCGGCAAGCCGGCCAAGGCCTTCATCCTGCTGAAAGCCTGGCAGGAAGCCAACAGCGTCATGATCGTGCTGCAGGACGACGGCAAGGGCATGGATCCGGTCAAGCTGCGCCGCAAGGCGATCGACAAGGGCCTAATCGGCGAGCACGGCGCCCCGAGCGACGACGAAGCCTACCAGCTGGTCTTCCTGCCGGGCTTCTCGACCAAGGAAGTGGCCTCGTCGGTGTCCGGCCGCGGCGTCGGCATGGACGTGGTCAAGACCGCGGTCGAGAAGAACCGCGGCGCGATCCGCATCGAGTCCCAGCTGGGCAAGGGCACCCGCTTCGCGATCCGCCTGCCGATCGAACTGTCGATCGTGCCGACCATGCTGGTGTCGACCTCCAGCGCCTCGCTGGCGCTGCCGATGGCGGTGGTCGAGCGCGTGGTCGAGCTGCCGGAAGACTTCATGTGCGTGGGCGGCGCCCCGGTGCTGAAGGACCAGGGCCGCCCGCTGCCGGTGCGCTCGCTGGCGCTGTCGCTGGGCTACGAAGCCTGCTCCGAGCGGGTCGGCATCGTCATCAACGCGCCCCAGCCCTACATCCTGGCGGTGGAGGCGGTGGATGGCACGGCCGACCTGGTGATCAAGCCGATGACCGCGCTGCACGTCGAAGGCATCACGGGTACCGCGCGTTCGGCCGAAGGCGAGCTGGTGCTGGTGGTGGGCCTGTCCTTCCTGATGGACGGCGCGCGCAACAGCGTACGCCTGGCGGCCTGAGGCAAGCCTGAGGGACACCGCGCAGGGCGGCGACAGCCGCCCTGCGCGGTGCGCCGCAAAACGAACACGCCGTTCGCTTCGCTGACAAAAGCACATAGAAAAGCCTGCGTTTTCCGCGCAGGCTTTTTTTATTTGCAAGCGCGTCAATACTTGCAAATTTAATTTGCCTCATGGTAAGGTCTGTGGCATAAGATTGCATTGCCCCCTCTTGGTGCGGCACTGCACAATTATGGCATAATCAAAAACCGGGCCTGCATAAGAGGCCTGCCGACCACCTGATCGACCATGCAAAAAACGCTCTACGACAAACTCTGGGATTCCCATGTCGTGCGTGCCGACGCCGATGGCACCACAGTCCTCTACATCGACCGCCACCTGGTGCACGAAGTCACCAGCCCGCAAGCCTTCGAGGGCCTGCGCGAAGCCGGCCGCGGACTATGGCGCACCTCCGCAAACCTGGCCGTGGCCGACCACAACGTCCCGACCACCGACCGCGCCCAGGGCATCGCCGACCCGACCTCGCGCCTGCAGGTCGAAACGCTCGACGCCAACGCCAGGAGCTTCGGCCTCACCTACTTCAACATGAACGACAAGCGCCAGGGCATCGTCCACGTGATCGGACCGGAGCAGGGCGCGACCCTGCCGGGCATGACCGTGGTCTGCGGCGACTCGCACACCTCGACTCACGGCGCCTTCGGCTGCCTGGCGCACGGCATCGGCACCTCGGAAGTCGAGCACGTGCTGGCCACCCAGACCCTGCTGGCCAAGAAGAGCAAGGCGATGCTGGTGCAGGTCGAGGGCGAACTCGGTCCGGGCGTGACCGCCAAGGACATCGTGCTCGCCGTGATCGGCAAGATCGGGACCGCCGGCGGCACCGGCTACGCCATCGAATTCGCCGGCTCCACCATCCGCGGCCTGTCGATGGAAGGTCGCATGACGATCTGTAACATGGCGATCGAAGCGGGCGCGCGCGCCGGCATGGTCGCGGTCGACGACACCACCATCGAATACGTGAAGGGCCGCCCGTTCTCGCCCACCGGCGCGCAGTGGGAGCAGGCCGTGGCCTACTGGCGCACCCTGCGTTCCGACCCGGACGCCCGTTTCGACACCGTGGTCAGCCTCGACGCCGCCGAGATCCTGCCCCAGGTCACCTGGGGCACCTCGCCCGAGATGGTGACCTCGATCGACGGCCGCGTGCCCGATCCGCGCGAGGAAGCCGACCCGGTGCGCCGCAACGCCATGGAAAAGGCGCTGGCCTACATGGACCTGGCGCCGAATACCCCGATCGGCGAGATCGCCATCGACAAAGTGTTCATCGGTTCCTGCACCAATTCGCGCATCGAGGACCTGCGCGCCGCCGCCGAGGTGGTCAAGGGCCGCCAGCGCGCCCCCAACGTCAAGCTGGCGATGGTGGTGCCGGGCTCCGGCCTGGTGAAGGAGCAGGCCGAGCGCGAAGGCCTGGACCGGGTGTTCAAGGACGCCGGCTTCGAGTGGCGCGAGCCTGGCTGCTCGATGTGCCTGGCGATGAACGCCGACCGCCTGGAGCCGGGCGAGCGCTGCGCCTCGACCTCGAACCGCAACTTCGAGGGACGCCAGGGGCAGGGCGGGCGCACCCACCTGGTGTCGCCGGCCATGGCCGCCGCCGCCGGCATCGCGGGCCGCTTTGTCGACGTAAGAACGCTCTGATGCGTTAACAGCAGTGCCCCGTCGTATCCAGACCTTATTCGTACCGTATTTGCACTAGGAAGATCATGAAAAAAGCTTTCGCCCTCTCGCTCATCGCCGTCCTGCTGGCCGGCTGCAACACCATTTCCGGCATCGGCCGCGACGTCCAGAAGGTCGGCCAGGTCGTCACCAGCGCCGGCGGCAAATAACAGGGCATACGGGGCAGGCAGATGGAAAAATTCACTATTCATGAAGGACTGGTGGCGCCGCTCGACCGCGCCAACGTCGACACCGACGCCATCATTCCCAAGCAGTTCCTGAAATCGATCCGGCGCACCGGCTTCGGCCCCAACCTGTTCGACGAGTGGCGCTACCTCGACCACGGCGAGCCGGGCCAGGATTGCAGCACCCGTCCGGTCAACCCCGACTTCGTGCTGAACCAGCCGCGCTACCAGGGCGCCTCCATCCTCCTGACCCGCAAGAACTTCGGCTGCGGCTCCTCGCGCGAGCATGCGCCCTGGGCCCTGCAGCAGTTCGGCTTTCGCGCCATCGTCGCGCCCAGCTTCGCCGACATCTTCTTCAACAACTGCTACAAGAGCGGCCTGCTGCCGGTGGTGCTGTCGGAGCAGGACGTCGACGCCCTGTTCAAGGCGGTCGAGAGCGAGGAGGGCTTCACCCTGGTGGTCGACCTGGCGAACCAGCGCATTGGCAGCAAGGACGGCAAGCTCTCCTATGGCTTCGCGATCGACGAATTCCGCAAGTACTGCCTGCTCAACGGCCTGGACGACATCGGCCTGACCCTGCGCCACGCGGACGAGATCCGCGCCTTCGAGCAGCGCCACCTCGCGGCCCAGCCCTGGCTGGCGAACTCCATCTGAACCATTGAAAGCAAGCGGATGAAAATTGCAATCCTGCCGGGCGACGGCATCGGCCCGGAGATCACGGCCCAGGCGGTCAAGGTCCTGAACGCCCTCGGCGAACCCTTCGAGATGGAAAGCGCGGAAGTCGGCGGCGCCGGCTACGCGGCCCACGGCCACCCGCTGCCGGAAGGCACCCTGAAGCTGGCCAAGGAGGCCGACGCCATCCTGTTCGGCGCCGTCGGCGACTACCAGTACGACAAGCTGGAGCGCGCGCTGCGCCCCGAGCAGGCCATCCTCGGCCTGCGCAAGGAGCTCGGCCTGTTCGCCAACCTGCGTCCGGCCATCCTGTATCCGGAGCTGGCGGGCGCCTCCACGCTCAAGCCCGAAGTCGTGTCGGGCCTGGACATCCTGATCATCCGCGAACTGACCGGCGACATCTATTTCGGCAAGCCGCGCGGCGTGCGCGAATGCCCCGACGGTCCCTTCGCCGGCCAGCGCGAGGGTTTCGACACCATGCGCTATGCCGAAGGCGAGATCCGCCGCATCGCCCACGTCGCCTTCCAGGCCGCGCGCAAGCGCGGCAGCCGGGTCACCAGCGTGGACAAGGCGAACGTGCTCGAGACCTTCCAGTTCTGGCGTGATATCGTGACGGAGGTGCACAAGGATTATCCGGACGTCGAACTCGAGCATATGTACGTCGACAACGCGGCCATGCAGCTGGTGCGCGCGCCCAAGAAGTTCGACGTCATCGTCACCGGCAACATGTTCGGCGACATCCTGTCCGACGCCGCCGCCATGCTGACCGGTTCGATCGGCATGCTGCCTTCGGCCTCGCTGGACGCCGACAACAAGGGCCTGTACGAGCCTTCGCACGGCTCGGCGCCCGACATCGCGGGCAAGGGCGTCGCCAATCCGCTGGCCACCATCCTGTCGGCCGCGATGATGCTGCGCTTCTCGCTGGGCCGCCTGGACCAGGCCGAGCGCATCGAGGACGCCGTCAAGCGCGTGCTGGCCCAGGGCCTGCGCACGCCGGACATTTACGAACCAGGCGCCACGAAAGTCGGCACCGAAGAGATGGGCAACGCGGTCGTCGCGGCGCTCGAATAAAACCACAACACCCAAGGGAAGAAAATGAAATTAGTAGGTCTGGTAGGTTGGCGCGGCATGGTCGGCTCCGTCCTCATGCAGCGCATGCAGGAAGAGGGCGATTTCGACCACATCGAGCCGGTGTTCTTCACCACCTCGAATCCGGGCGGCGCCGCGCCGAAGATGGCGAAGAACGAAACCACCCTGAAGAGCGCGACCGATATCGCGGAACTCTCCAAGTGCGAGATCATCATCTCGTGCCAGGGCGGCGACTACACGACCGAAGTCTTCCCGCAGCTGCGCGCGGCCGGCTGGAACGGCTACTGGATCGACGCCGCGTCGACCCTGCGCATGAAGGACGACGCCGTCATCGTGCTCGATCCGGTCAACAAGGACGTGATCAAGAACGCCCTGAGCCGCGGCGTCAAGAACTACATCGGCGGCAACTGCACCGTGTCCTGCATGCTGATGGGCCTGGGCGGCCTGTTCGAGCAGGGCCTGGTCGAGTGGATGACGTCCATGACCTACCAGGCTGCCTCGGGCGGCGGCGCCCAGCACATGCGCGAGCTGCTGACCCAGTTCGGCACCATCAACGCGGCCGTCAAGCCGCTGCTGGACGATCCGGCCTCCGCCATCCTGGAAATCGACCGCGGCGTGCTGGCCACCCAGCACGGCCTGTCGGCCGAGGAGACCAAGCAGTTCGGCGTGCCGCTGGCCGGCAACCTGATCCCCTGGATCGACAAGGACCTGGGCAACGGCCAGTCGAAGGAAGAGTGGAAGGCCGGCGCCGAGACCAACAAGATCCTGGGCCGCGGCGAAGGCTTCGCCGGCACCAAGGCAATTCCGGTGGACGGCCTGTGCGTGCGCATCGGCGCGATGCGCTGCCACTCGCAGGCGCTGACCATCAAGCTCGCCAAGGACGTGCCGCTGGACGAGATCAACGATATCATCGCCTCGCACAACCAGTGGGTGAAGGTGGTGCCGAACACCCGTGAAGCCTCGATGCGCGACCTGTCCCCGGCCGCCGTCACCGGCAGCCTGACCATCCCGGTCGGCCGCCTGCGCAAGATGTCCATGGGCGGCGATTACCTGTCGGCCTTCACCGTCGGCGACCAGCTCCTGTGGGGCGCCGCCGAGCCGCTGCGCCGCATGCTGCGCATCGTTCTCGACCGCTAAGTCCCAACGGGTGGGCGCCGCCGGCGTCCACCCGCTGCGCCCACCCGGCGTTCCCCGCCCGGCGCGCCTCACTCAGCGTGCCCCGCACTGGGCGTACCCCGATCGGCGTGCCCACCCGATATCAAGGCGCTAACAGGCAGTAATGAAACGCTATCGCGCCTGCCCCAATCCGGCCATTTCGGCCACATCTTTCCCTCTGCCGCGCCATAGTTGTGCGCGGGGAGCTTGCATGCTCTAGAGCATGATGATATGTTGAGACTCCCGGGAAACCGCCTTTCCCCTGGTCAACTTTCTTTCGCTGCCAACTATGCATTCTTCTCACCGTCCTCCGCTCATGGCGTTTGCGCTGAAATCGCTCACCGCCGCCGTGGCCAGTGCAGTGTTCCTGTCGTCCGCCGCCAGCGCGGCCGGCCTCGGGAAGCTGACGGTGTTGTCGGCGCTCGGCCAGCCGCTGCGCGCCGAGATCGAACTGACGACCAGCGCGGGTGAAGACCCGTCCAGCATGTCGGTCCGCCTGGCCTCCCCGGACGCCTTCCGCACCGCGAACATCGAATTCAATCCGGCCCTGCTGTCGCTGCGCTTCAACGTCGAGCAGCGCGGCGGCCGGCCGATCATCCGCGTTACCTCGACCCAGCCGCTGAACGAGCCCTTCGTCGACATGCTGCTGGAGCTGTCCTGGAACAATGGACGCCTGGTGCGCGAATACACCTTCCTGCTCGACCCGGCCGAACTGCGCGCCACCCAGCCGGCCCAGGTGGCCGCCCAGGACGCGCCGCGCAGCCAGGCCGCCCAGGCGCCAGTCGCCAGCGCCGCCCCGGCTCCCGCCGCCACGCCAGCTCCGGCTCCGGCCTCGGCCCGCAGCCCCGAAGCGCCGCGCCGCACCGAGCGCGCCGCCGCCGCCGACGCGGGCGAGGCCCCGAGTACCTACCGCGTGCGCCCGGGCGACACCCTGGGCCGCATCGCCACCCGCACCAAGCCGGCCGACATCTCGCTCGACATGATGCTGGTGGCCCTGTACCGCGCCAACCCGGACGCCTTCATCGGCAACAACATGAACCGCCTGAAGTCCGGCCAGATCCTGACGGTGCCGGATGCCGGCACCCTGCGCGGCGTGGACCAGGGCGAGGCGCGCGGCGTGGTCGTGGCCCATGCGGCGGACTTCAACGCCTATCGCAACAAGCTGGCCGGCCAGGTCGAGAACGCGGCCCCGGCCCGCGCCCCCCAGGCCAGCCAGAGCGCCACCGGCAAGATCACCGCCAAGGTCGAGGAACGCCCGACCGCGGCCAACGAATCCCAGGACCAGCTGCGCCTGTCGAAGGCGGTGCCGAACGCGAAGAGCGGCCCGGAAGGCGGCGCCGCCACGCTCGAAGACACCATCGCCAAGGAAAAGGAACTGGCCCAGGCCCAGGCCCGGGTCAAGGAGCTCGAGAAGAACGTGGGCGAGCTCGAAAGCCTGGCCACGGTGAAGAACCGCGCCGGCGCCGAGGCCGAAGCGGCAGCGGCCGCAGCCGCCGCGGGCGCCGCCGCCAAGCCGGCCGAGGAGCCTGCGCCGAAGAAGCCGGCCAAGCCCAAGGCCAAGAAGGACACGCCGCCCGAGCCGACCCTGGCCGATATGCTGATGGATAACATCCAGTACATCGCCGCCGGCGCCGCCGTGCTGCTGCTGGCGGGCCTCGGCATCTCGCAGCGCCGCAAGCGCAAGGATGCCCCGCTCAAGCCCGCCGCCGCCGAGCCCTCGGTGCTGGGCGTGCCGACCCAGGCCGCGCATTCGCTCTTCGCCGAGACCGGCGGCCAGAGCGTGGACACCAACAACAGCGTCTTCAACTCCAGCTTCGCCCCCTCGGCCAGCCAGCTCGACACCAACGAGGTCGACCCGGTGGCCGAAGCCGACGTCTACATCGCCTATGGCCGCGACGCCCAGGCCGAGGAGATCCTCAAGGAAGCCCTGCGCACTCATCCGGAACGCCATCCGGTGCGCCTCAAGCTGCTCGAGATCTACGCCGCCCGCAAGGACTTGCGCGCGTTTGAAACCCAGGCCAGCGAGCTGTATGCGATGACGCGCGGCGAAGGCGAGGAGTGGGCCCAGGCCGCCGCCCTCGGCCAGGCGATCGACCCGCTCAATCCGCTCTACGCCGGCGCCGCCCCGGCCGCGCCGCTCGCTCCCGCCGCCCCGGACCGCAGCCAGCAATCCATGCTCTCGCAGCAGCTCGAGGACGCCTTCCGCGGCGGCGCGCCCGCAGGCGCCGCGCTGGCCGCCGGCGCCGTGGCAGGAGCCGCCGGCGCCGTGGCCCTCGACAAGCGCGACGACGCCGACCTGACCGCCGTGCCGGTGGCCCAGGACGAGACCGCGCGCGCCGACGACAACGCGCTCGACTTCGACCTCGGCGGCTTGAGCTTCGAGCCGGTCACCAGCAAGGACGCGATCGCCATGCCGGCCGCGAGCTCCGCCGACGCGACCGCGACCGCCGTGCCCGACTTCGACTTCAGCCTTGAGCCGATCGGCGCCGCGCCCGACGAACCGGTGAACGAGGCAGGACAAGCCAAGGACGAGCCGATCGACCTGGCCTTCGACATGAACTTCGACACGGCGCCCGTTGCGCCGACGCCCGTGCCGGCGCCGGCCGCCGCGCCTGACCCCTTCGACGACGAGGACGCCTTCACCCTCGACCTGAGCCCGCAGGCCCAGCAGCCTTCCGCCGCCATGCAGGACCTGGCGCGCGAACTCGACGGCCTGCCGCCGCTGCCCGCGATCTCCGAGCCGGCCGCCGCGCCGGCAGCCCCGGCCGACGCCCTGAAGGATCCGCTGTTCGACCTCGACAGCATGGACTTCGGCGAGCCGACCGCGGCCAGCACCCCGGCCCCGGTGGCCGAGGAAGTGCCGGCGATCCGCCCGGCCGCCGAGGCCTCGGGCGATCCGCTGTTCGACCTCGACACCATGGACTTCGGCCTGCCCGAGACCCCGGCCGCGCCGGCCGCGGCTTCCACGGCCGCTCCCGAAGACGACCCGTTCGCGCTGCCGGAAGTCCCGGCCATCGCGCCGGCCGAAAGCGCGGCGCCGTCGCCGGGCGTGCCGGTCGAGCCGCAGTTCGACCTCGGCGACATCGACCTCGACCTGCCGGGCGAGTCCGCATCGGCCAGCCTGCCGGAAGTCGACGCCATGGCCTCCAGCGACGCCGCGCCGGCCGAGCTCTCGCCCGAACACATGGAAATGGAAACCAAGCTCGATCTCGCCATCGCCTACCAGGAAATCGGCGACAAGGAAGGCGCGCGCGAGCTGCTCGATGAAGTCATCAAAGGCGGCAATATCGAACAGGTGAGCAGGGCGCGGGAAATGCGCGAGCTGTTGGCGTGACCCGGATCGCACTCGGCGTCCAGTACGTCGGCACCGGCTGGAACGGCTACCAGAAGCAACCGGCGCGCAACACGGTCCAGGACCAGCTCGAGATCGCCCTCGAGCGCTTCGCCACCACCCCGATCCACACCACCTGCGCCGGCCGCACCGACGCCGGGGTGCACGCGATCGAGCAGGTGGTCCATTTCGACACGGAGCTCGAACGCGCGCCCCAGTCCTGGGTGCGCGGCGTGAACGCCTTCCTGCCCGACTCCATCGTGGTGCGCTGGGCCCACGCGCTCGCGCCGGCCGAGGAAGGGCAGGAGTTCCACGCCCGCTTCTCGGCGCGCTCGCGCACCTACCACTACGTGCTCTACAACCACCCGAACCCCTCGGCCCTGCTGGCCGGGCGCGCCGGGTGGGTGTTCCGTCCGCTCGACGTCGAACGGATGCGCGAAGCCGGCCAGCACCTGATCGGCACCCACGATTTCTCGGCCTTTCGCGCCTCCGGCTGCCAGGCCAACACCCCGGTCAAGCAGATGCACGAGGTGAGCATCCAGCGCCACGGCGACATCATCGTGTTCACCGTGCGCGCCAGCGCCTTCCTGCACCACATGGTGCGCAACATCGTCGGCTCGCTCATCTACGTGGGCACCGGCCGCAACGAGCCGGGCTGGATGCGCGAGGTGCTGGAAAGCCGCTCGCGCGACGTGGCCGCGCCCACCTTCATGCCGGACGGGCTGTATTTCGCCAAAATCGAGTACGATCCCAAGTGGGGGCTGCCGCAGGAGGATGCGCCGCCCCTGCCTTGGCTGTAATCCCGGTCTGTCAGGACGAGCATGCAACGCACCCGTATCAAGATCTGCGGCATCACCCGCGAGCAGGACCTGCGCGCGGCGGTCGATGCCGGCGCCGACGCCCTCGGCTTCGTGTTCTATTCCAAGAGCCCGCGCTGCGTCACGCTGGCGCAGGCCGCGCAGTTGGGCAGGGCGCTGCCGCCCTTCGTGCAGTCGGTGGCCCTGTTCGTCAACCCGAGCCTGGACGAGGTGCGGGCGGCGGCCGGCGCGATGCCGATTGCCCTGATCCAGTTCCATGGCGACGAAACGGCCGAGGAATGCGCGCGCATCGCGGCCGCCGTAGAGCGGCCCTTCATCCGCGCCTACCGCGTAAAACCGGACACGGATCCCGCCGCTTTGCTAGAATGGGAGCTCGCATACCGCGCCGCCAGTCCCTGGTTCGCAGGCCTTCTGCTCGATACCTGGGTAGATGCCTACGGCGGCGCAGGAAAGGTCTTCGATTGGTCTCTTATTCCAAAAGAACTCGCGCCTCGGGTCGTTTTGAGTGGTGGCTTGAGCGTACAAAACGCGACTGACGCGGTGGTGCGCGTACGTCCCTACGCCGTCGACATCAGCAGCGGTGTCGAAGAGAGCAAGGGAATCAAGGATGCCCGTAAGATCGCCGGCTTCGTGGCCGCGGTGCGGGCCGCCGATGCCATCATTGCAAGCGAGTCGAACCATGAAAGAAGTCCCTAGCCGCGGCGCCGCCGCATTGTTCAAGACCCCCGATTACGCCTTGCCGGACACCACCGGCCATTTCGGACCCTATGGCGGCAGTTTCGTCGCCGAAACCCTGTCGCACGCGCTGGCCGAGCTGAACGAAGCCTATGCGCGCTATTCGCAAGACCCCGCCTTCCTCGAGGAATTCCGCTACGAGCTGGCCCACTTCGTCGGCCGTCCCTCGCCGGTCTACCACGCGCGCCGCTGGTCCGAGCTGGCGGGTGGCGCCCAGATCTACTTCAAGCGCGAAGACTTGAACCACACCGGCGCGCACAAGATCAACAACGTGATCGGCCAGGCCCTGCTGGCGCGCCGCATGGGCAAGCAGCGCATCATCGCCGAAACCGGCGCCGGCCAGCACGGCGTGGCCACGGCCACCATCTGCGCCCGTTTCGGCCTGGAGTGCGTGGTCTACATGGGCAGCGAGGACGTCAAGCGCCAGGCCCAGAACGTCTACCGCATGAAGCTCCTCGGCGCGACCGTGGTGCCTGTGGAATCGGGCTCCAAGACCCTCAAGGACGCGCTCAACGAAGCGATGCGCGACTGGGTCACCAACATCGAAAACACCTTCTACATCATCGGCACGGTGGCCGGACCGCACCCGTATCCGATGATGGTGCGCGACTTCCAGTCGGTGATCGGCGAGGAATGCCGGGTCCAGATGCCGGAACTGGCGGGGCGCCAGCCCGACTACGTGGTCGCCTGCATCGGCGGCGGCTCGAACGCCATGGGCATCTTCTATCCCTACATCGGCGAGCCTGGCGTGCAGCTGGTCGGGGTCGAGGCGGCGGGGGAGGGCCTGGGTTCGGGCAAGCATGCGGCCTCGCTCACGGCCGGCTTCCCGGGCGTGCTGCACGGCAACCGAACCTACCTGCTGCAGGACGAGAACGGCCAGATCATCGAGACCCATTCGGTGTCGGCGGGCCTGGATTATCCGGGCGTGGGGCCGGAACACGCCTGGCTGAAGGACAGCGCGCGGGCGCAATACGTCTCGATCACGGACGAGGAGGCGCTGGCCGCCTTCCACGACTGCTGCCGCATCGAGGGCATCATTCCGGCGCTGGAGTCCTCGCACGCGATCGCGCACGCGGTCAAGCTGGCGGCGACGCTGCCCAAGGACAAGCTCATCCTGGTCAACCTGTCGGGCCGTGGCGACAAGGACATGCACACGGTGGCGCAGCGCATGGGGCTGGATTTCAGCTGATCCCGACGCTTTCGCACCCAGACAACCAGAACAGAAAGAGCACAGCATGTCCCGTATCGAACAGACTTTCAGCGCGCTGAAGTCCCAGCACAAGACCGGCCTCGTCACCTTCATCACCGCGGGCGACCCGGCGCCCGAACTCACCGTCCCGCTGATGCACGCCCTGGTGGAGGGCGGCGCCGACGTCCTCGAACTCGGCGTCCCGTTTTCCGATCCGATGGCGGAAGGCCCGGTGATCCAGCGCGCCTGCGAGCGCGCGCTCACTTTCGGCATCGGCCTGAAGGACGTCTTCGGCTTCGTGCGCGAGTTCCGCAAGACCAACACGCACACGCCGGTGGTGCTGATGGGCTACGCCAACCCGATCGAGCGCGTCGGCCAGGCGAACTTCATCCAGCAGGCCAAGGAAGCGGGCGCGGACGGCGCGATCGTGGTCGACTACCCGCCGGAGGAGTGCGCCGACTTCGCCGACGCCATGCGTGAGGCTGGCCTCGACCTGATCTTCCTGCTGGCCCCGACCTCGACCACGGAGCGGGTCAAGCAGGTGGCGAAGCACGGCGGCGGCTTCAGCTACTACGTCTCGCTCAAGGGCGTAACCGGCGCCGGCAGCATCGACACTGCCGACGTGGCGCGTCGGGTCGGCGCGATCCGCGAGCACGTCAAGCTCCCGATCGGCGTCGGCTTCGGCATCCGCGACGCCGCGACCGCCAAAGCCGTGGCCGAGGTCGCCGACGCCGTGGTCATCGGCAGCCGCATCATCCAGGAACTCGAATCCGTGCCCAAGGAGCAAGCCGTCGAGGCAGTCCGCCGCTTCACGTCCGGCATCCGCAGCGCCCTCGACGAGCGCAAATAAAACCGGGGTCGGAGTCGACTTTTCGAGCAATTCCCCCGAATTGCCAGAAACTCGACACCGACCCTCATTTCCCGCCACCAAACCACCTTCAACAAAAATAGGGTCGGAGTCGACTTTTTGGGCAATTCCTCAAAGTTGTCAAAGAATTCGACTCCGACCCTATTTCTCTTTTTGGACGCCAGCTCGTCCTGATCTTCAAATTTACTCGCCAAGAAATTGTTCGTTCCCTGGCAACCCTTCTCAGACAAATCTTCTGAGGCTCCACCGCTGTAGTCCTACCTGATCAATTGATTCAAAAGTAGGGTCGGAGTCGAATTTCGGAGAAATTGTCTCGATCTTCTTCAAAAGTAGGGTCGGAGTCGATTTTTTGAGTGATTTCTTTGTGACGCGGCCGGGTGACGGCTGAGCGGCCGCGTGTCGGCTGAGAAAAGTTGTCAAAAAATTCGACTCCGACCCTAGTTTTGGTTTTGCTGAAGGCTCGCACTTAGGCGGGGTGCATATAGTCGGGGCGCGATATTCTCCGCGCTTCGTCGGTGGAGTAGAGTGGGAATGCCATGTGGCATGTCATTCTCTATCTCATCATGAAAAAACAGGTGGTGCATATTTCGGCGATGCAGTCGGCTAAGGTTATGGCCGCAATTTATCTGGTGCTGTCGATTCCCTTCGGCTTGCTGATGGCGGTCCCGATGCTGATGGGAGAGCAGCCGATGTCGATTCTCGTGCTGGTGCTGATGCCGATCCTGTACTGCGTCATCGGCTTCGTGTTCACCCTGGTTGGCGCCTGGATCTATAACCTCGTGGCGGCGCGCATCGGCGGTTTCGAGTTCACTACGGCGGAGGTGGGCGAACGCTCCTGAGCCTGAAAGGGCGGGCTTTGGCGGGCTGTCAAAATGGCAATTGTCGGCTTGCTACGATTCGACAAGCGGCACTTGAGCGGATACACTACCGCGACCTGAAAGATTTGCCGCAAAGGAGATAAGATGAGTTGGTTGGAAAAATTGCTGCCCCCTCGGATCCAGCGCTCCGACGCCGCCAACCGCAAGACGATGCCCGAAGGGCTGTGGGTCAAGTGCCCGTCCTGTGAGTCGGTCCTGTACCGCGCGGACCTCGAGTCCAACCTGCACGTCTGCCCCAAGTGCTCCCACCACATGCGCATCCGCGCCCGCGAGCGCCTCGATGCCCTGCTCGACGAAGGCGGTCGCTATGACATCGGCCAGGAAGCCCTGCCGGTCGATACCCTGAAGTTCAAGGACAGCAAGAAGTACCCGGACCGCCTCAAGCAGGCCATGGACGCCACCGGCGAAACCGATGCCCTCGTGGTCCAGGGCGGCTCGATCATGAGCCTGCCGGTCGTGGTGGCCTGCTTCGAGTTCGAATTCATGGGCGGTTCCATGGGCTCGGTCGTCGGCGAGCGCTTCGTGCGCGGCGCCCAGGTGGCCCTGGAGCAGAAGGTCCCCTTCATCTGCATCACCGCCACCGGCGGCGCGCGCATGCAGGAAGGCCTGCTGTCGCTGATGCAGATGGCCAAGACCACCGCCATGCTGACCAAGCTGTCGGAAAAGAAGCTGCCCTTCATTAGCGTGCTGACCGACCCGACCATGGGCGGCGTCTCGGCCTCCTTCGCCTTCATGGGCGACGTGGTGATCGCCGAACCCAAGGCCCTGATCGGCTTCGCCGGCCCGCGCGTGATCGAGAACACCGTGCGCGAGAAACTGCCGGAAGGCTTCCAGCGCGCCGAGTTCCTGGTCCAGAAGGGCGCCGTCGACATGATCGTCGACCGCCGCAAGATGCGCGAAGAAATCGCGCGCCTGCTGGCCCTGCTGCAGAACCAGGCCGCCGAAGTCATCGCCTGACTTTACTTGCCTGACCCTGCTTGCCTGATTGATCCCCTTGCGGTGCGCCCCGGCGCGCCGCATCGCGTTTCTACAACGCGCCGGCCAAACGTCCCGCTATGTCCACTCTCCCGACCACCTTGCCCGACTGGCTCGCGCTGATCGAGTCGCGCCACGCCGAAACCCATATCGACATGGGCCTCGAGCGCGTGCGCACCGTCAAGGAACGCATGCAGCTCGCCTTTTCCTGCCCCGTGATCATGGTCGCCGGCACCAATGGCAAGGGCTCGACCTGCGCCATGCTGGAGTCGATGCTGCTGCAATGCGGCTACCGCGTGGGCCTCTACATCAAGCCCCATTTCCTCGACTTCAACGAGCGCGCCCGCATCAACGGCGAGATGGCTAGCGACGAAGCCCTGGTCGCGGCCTTCAACGCGGTGGAGGCGGCGCGCGGCGAAGTCTCGCTGACCTATTTCGAGTTCACCACGCTGGCCATCATGCACCTGATCGCGCAGGCCGGCGTCGACGTCGCCATCCTCGAGGTGGGCCTGGGCGGACGCCTGGACGCGGTCAACGTCATCGACGCCGACGTGTCCATCGTCACCAGCATCGACATCGACCATGCCGCCTACCTGGGCGACACCCGCGAACAGATCGGCTTCGAGAAGGCCGGCATCTTCCGCCCGGGCAAGACCGCGATCTGCAGCGACCCGGTGCCCCCGCAGTCCCTGATCCAGCACGCGGAAAGCATCGGCGCCGACCTCTGGCTGCTGGGCCGCGACTTCAACTACCAGGGCGACCAGCAGCAGTGGAGCTATGGCGGACGCAGCCAGCGCCGCAACTCGCTGGCCTATCCGGCCCTGCGCGGCGCTAACCAGCTGCTCAACGCCTCGGCCGCGCTGGCCGCGCTCGAAGCCCTGCGCATGCAACTGCCCTGCGGCGCCCAGGAAGTGCGCGCCGGCCTGGCCATGGTCGAGCTGCCGGGCCGTTTCCAGGTGCTGCCGGGCCGCCCGACCCAGGTGCTGGACGTGGCCCACAACCCACACGCCGCCGCGACCCTGGCCCTGAACCTGGGCAACATGGGCTTCCACCGCTACACCTATGCGGTGTTCGGCATCATGCAGGACAAGGATATCGAAGGCGTGATCGCACCCATGCTGCAGTACGTCGACCACTGGTGCGTGGCCGACCTCGACTCCCCGCGCTCGGCCAAGGCCGGCGACCTGGCCGCGACGCTGCAGGCCCACAGGCCGGCCGGCGCCAAGGAAGGCGACTTTTCCGTCACCCCCTTCGCCAACCCGGCCGAGGCCTATGCGAATGCCCTCAGCCGTGCAGGGGAGAATGATAGAATTGTGGTCTTTGGCTCGTTCTACACGGTCGCAGGCGTGATGGCGGCCCGCAAATCTTCTCTTCACTGATCGACAAAACGCATGGGCTTGTTCTCGTTCGGCAATAAAAACAAGCAAGAAACTGTCCGGGACAGCGGGCATTTCGTCAAGGACGACGATGCCGCCTTCACCGAGCGCGCCCGCTCCAAGCGCGCTTCCAGCGCCGGCGAGGGCGCGCGCCGCGGGCGCGGACCGGATCCGGTCTTGCCAGAAAAGAAACGCGCACGCCGCCGCCTGGTCGGCGCCGTCGCCCTGGCCCTGGCGGCCGCCGTCGGCCTGCCGATGCTGCTCGACTCCGAGCCCAAGCCGCTGGCCGGCGACATCGCCATCAACATCCCTTCCAAGGACAAGGCCGCGCCGCTGCCGGTGCCGTCCGAGCCCGCGCCTGCGCCAGCCGCGCCGGTGGCGGCGGAGGACAGCGTGGACAGCGGCGAGGAGATCGTCGACGCCCCGGCGCCCGCTGCTGCCGCGCCCGCCGCCAAGCCGGCCGCCGCTGCCATGCCCGCGGCCGAGCCGCCGCCGGTGCGCAGCGTCGAGGCCAAGCCGGTCGTGACCGAACCGAAGCACGAGACGCCCAAGCCGGAGAAAAAGCCCGAGCCGGAGAAGAAGCCCGAGCCGGAGAAAAAGCCCAAGCTGGCCGAGGCCAAGCCGGCCGACAAGGAAAAAAACGAGAAACCCGCCGCCGCCAAGCCGGCCCGCGCCGACGACAGCGCGCGCGCCATGGCCATCCTCGAGGGCAAGGCGGCCGACAAGGCCGAAGGCCCGGCGCCGCGCTACGTGGTCCAGGTCGCGGCCCTGGCCAGCGAAGAGAAGGTGGCCGAACTGCGCAGCCGCCTGAGCGCGGCCGGCATTTCCTCCTTCACCCAGAAGAACGGCGAGCTGATCCGTGTGCGCGTCGGCCCCTTCAGCAAGGAAGAGGCGGAGAGGGTGCGCGCCAAGCTGGGCGGCATCGGCATGTCGGGCACGATGGTGCCGCTCTGAAGCAGGGTTGAGCAGGCGTGACGATTTTCGATTATCTTGTCCTGTTCGTGCTGGTCTCGTCCGTCGTCATCAGCACCCTGCGCGGGCTGGTGAAGGAAATCCTGTCGCTGCTGGGCTGGATCGTCGCCTTCGTGGTGGCCAATGCCTACGGCGCAGCCCTGGCGCCCATGTTGCCGGATATGCTGCCCGGCGGCACGACCCGCCTGATCGTGGCCTTCGTGCTGCTGTTCCTGGGCGTAAGAATATTGATGGGCCTGCTGTCGCTGGCGATCGGCGCCCTGGTGGAAGCCACCGGGCTCAGCCTCGCCGACCGCGGCCTCGGAGGATTGTTTGGCTTGGCGCGAGGCATTGTAATCGTGCTGTCCGCCGTCATATTGTGTGGGATGACGTCCATCCCGCAACAGGCGTTCTGGAGAGATGCGCTGCTCTCGCCCATGGCGGAAACCGGCGCGCGCACCGTCAAGCCCTTCCTTCCTGCTGCGTTGGCGCAGCACGTGAAATTCTGAACTTTGAACTTTTTAGCAATCAAGTAGTCCAGCTTTTAGGAGCACACCATGTGTGGCATCGTCGGCGTCGTCTCGCATTCCCCCGTCAACCAGCTTCTCTATGACGCCTTGCTGCTCTTGCAGCACCGCGGCCAGGATGCGGCGGGCATTGCGACCAATCACAGCAGCATGTTTTCCATGTTCAAGGCCAACGGCCTGGTACGTGACGTGTTCCGTACCCGTAACATGCGTTCGCTGCACGGCAATACCGGTATCGGCCATTGCCGCTACCCGACCGCCGGCTCCTCGAGCGAGGAAGAAGCCCAGCCGTTCTACGTGAACGCGCCTTTCGGCATCACCCTGGCCCACAACGGCAACCTGACCAACCAGGCCGAGCTCAAGGAAGAGCTGTTCCGCAAGGACCGCCGCCACATCAATACCGATTCCGACTCCGAAGTGCTGCTCAACGTGCTGGCCCACGAAGTCCAGGAAGCGGCCGACGGCTATACCCTGAGCACCGACGCCATCTTCAAGGCGGTCGCCGCGGTGCACCGCCGCGTGCGCGGCGCCTATGCGGTGGTGGCCCAGATCGCCGGCCACGGCATGCTGGCCTTCCGCGACCCCTTCGGCATCCGTCCGCTGTGCATCGGCGTCAACGAAGGCGAGCAGGGTACCGAATACCTGGTGGCCAGCGAATCGGTGGCCCTGGAAGGCCTGGGCTTCCGCTTTGTGCGCGACATCGCGCCGGGCGAAGCGGTCTTCATCGACAACGACGGCAATCTGCACGAGCGCCAGTGCGCCGAGAACCCGAGCCTGAATCCCTGCGCCTTCGAATTCGTCTACCTGGCCCGCCCGGACTCGGTGATCGACGGCGCCTCGGTCTACGCCACCCGCCTCAAGATGGGCGAGTACCTGGCCGACAAGATCCGCAAGGAGATCCCGGTCGAGGAGATCGACGTCGTGATGCCGATCCCCGATTCCTCGCGTCCGGCGGCGATCCAGCTGGCCCTCAAGCTGGGCGTGGAATACCGCGAAGGCTTCATCAAGAACCGCTACATCGGCCGCACCTTCATCATGCCGGGCCAGGGCATGCGCAAGAAGTCGGTGCGCCAGAAGCTCAACGCGATCAGCTCCGAATTCAAGGACAAGAACGTGCTGCTGGTGGACGACTCGATCGTGCGCGGCACCACCAGCCGCGAGATCGTGCAGATGGCGCGCGAAGCCGGCGCCCGCAAGGTCTTCTTCGCCTCGGCCGCGCCGCCGGTGCTCTACCCGAACGTGTACGGCATCGACATGCCGACCCGCGACGAGCTGATCGCCCACGGCCGCACCGTCGAGGAAGTGTGCAAGGAGATCACCGCCGACCGCGTGGTCTACCAGGACGTGGACGCGCTCAAGCGCGCCATCTCGAGCGTGAATCCGGCGCTGAAGAGCTTCGAGGCCTCCTGCTTCGACGGCATCTACGTGACCGGCGACGTGACCCCGGCCTACCTCGACAGCCTGGAAGCCGCGCGCCACAAGCCGAGCAAGAAGGGCGCCGAGGACGCGGTGCGCACCCAGCTCAACCTGAACCCGCCTGTCGCCGCGGAGTAAGCCGATGAGCGAGACGTCCAAGTCCTCCAGCTACGGCTTCACCACGACCATCCTGCACAACGACCGCCGCAAGGCGATCGAGCAGGGCTCGCTGCACAAGCCGGTGCATACCTCGGTGGCCTTCGGCTACGGCGACGCGCGCCAGCTGGCCAGCGTCTTCCAGGGCAAGGAGCCGGGCTTCCGCTACGGCCGCCAGGGCAACCCGACCGTCAGCGCGCTCGAGGACAAGATCACGAAGATGGAAGACGGGGTTGCCTCGCTCTGCTTCGCCACCGGCATGGGCGCCATCGGTGCGCTGTTCCAGGCGCTGCTCAGGGCGGGCGACCACGTGGTCTCCTCGTCCTTCCTGTTCGGGAACACCAACAGCCTGTGGCAGACCGTGGCGGGGCAGGGCGTGGACGTGGCCTTCGTGGACGCGACCGAGGTCGCCAACGTGGAAGCGGCGCTGACGCCGAACACCCGCCTGGTGTTCGTCGAGACCATCGCCAACCCGCGCACCCAGGTGGCCGACCTGGCGCGCATCGGCCAGCTGTGCCGCGAGCGCGGCATCCTCTACGTAGTGGACAACACCATGACCACGCCCTATCTGTTCCGTCCGAAGTCGGTCGGCGCGGGCCTGGTGGTGAACTCGCTGACCAAGTCGATCGGCGGCCACGGCATCGCCCTGGGCGGCGCCCTGACCGACACCGGCCTGTTCGACTGGAGCGCCTATCCGAACATCGCCCCGAACTTCCGCAAGCAGCCGGCCCAGGCCCAGGGCATGGCCCAGCTGCGTGCCAAGGCCCTCCGCGACTTCGGCGCGGCCCTGGGGCCGGAGGCGGCCCACCACATCGCGGTCGGCGCCGAGACCCTGGCCCTGCGCATGGAACGCACCAGCGCCAATGCGCTGGCGCTGGCCTCCATGCTGGAAGCCGACGAGCGGGTGGCGGCGGTGCATTATCCGGGCCTCGCCTCGCATCCCCAGCACGGGATCACGAAGGAGCTGTTCCGTTCGGCGGGCTCGCTGAT
The DNA here is from genome assembly GCF_002007115.1 of Massilia sp. KIM. Lineage (NCBI taxonomy): Bacteria > Pseudomonadati > Pseudomonadota > Betaproteobacteria > Burkholderiales > Oxalobacteraceae > Massilia > Massilia sp. KIM. The sequence continues at coordinate 1,228,832 of NZ_MVAD01000002.1, forward strand.
GTCCTTCGAGCTCAAGGACGGCATCGACTGCTTCGATTACCTGAACCGGCTCAAGCTCGGCATCCCGGCCAGCAACCTGGGCGACACCCGCACCCTGGTGATTCCGGTGGCGCACACCATCTTCTTCGAGATGGGACCGGAGCGCCGCGCCAGCATGGGCATCGCCGAGTCCCTGATCCGGGTCTCGGTCGGGATCGAGGACACGGACGACCTGCTGGCGGACTTCCGCCAGGCGCTCGACGCCTGAGCCGTATCCGCTTCGTCAATACGCGGCCGGCTTCATGCCGGCGTTGTGTTTTGGCGGTTGAGCGCAGCAGCGGAATACCGCTATCATGGGTGTTCGATCGGCCTTTTACGACAACCCCATGAAACGTTCGCTTTCCATCCTGACCCTGTCCCTGCTGCTGTCCACCCAGGCCTTCGCCGGCGAGCTCGAAGACGCGCACGCCGCCTTCGAGAAGAAGGATTACGCGACCGCGCTCAAGCTCTACACCAAGCTGGCCAACGCGGGCAATCCGGAAGCCCAGCAGCACCTGGGGCAGATGTACTGGTACGGTGAGGCGGGGGAGGTGGACGAGGCCAAGGCCGAGGCGCTGTTCCGCAAGGCGGCGGCCAAGGGCAACAAGGTGGCGGCTGCCTCGCTGGACGTGATGAAGCAGCGCGTCGAGCGGCGCGCGGACATCGATTACTGGGTCAAGGGCTATGACGGCGCCGACCTGAAGTCGGGCGAATTCCGTTGCCCGGCGCCGCGCATTCCGGCCATGTCCAAGATCAACGAAGAGATCGACCGGGTGGGTGCGGCGGTGAATACCTGGCAGAACTGCTACAACAAGTTCGTCACCAACCTGAACGCGAATTCGCCGCTGACCAAGAAGATTCCTGCGGATATCGCCAAGCTCATGAACAAGCAGGAAACCGAGGCCTCGGCGGCCCACCTGGAACGGGTGCGAGAGAACGTCGCGGAGGAGGCGAAAGTGAGCTCGAAGCTGATCCTGGCGGACTTCGCGGCGTGGAAGGCGGCGACCGAGGCCTACGTGCTGCAGCACAATGCCATGATCAAGAATGCGGCGGCGGAGAAGGGCAAGTAATACGCTGGGGGTGGTTCAGGCAAACTTGGGTCCCGGCCTGCGCCGGGACGACGTGCTGGCGCCGGAGGCCGAAGTCGCTTCGCCGGAGTGCTCCGCACCCTCAACCAACGTCGTCCCGGCGAAGGCCGGGACCCAAGTTTCGCGGCGTGGAAGGCGGCGGCCGGGGTCTATATGTTGCAGCACAATGCCATGATCAAGGATGCGGCGGCGGAGAAGGGCAAGTAATACGCTTGGGGTGGTTCGCGCAAACTTGGGTCCCCGCCTCCGCGGGGACGACGTGTTTGGGTACGTGGCCGAAGTCACACACACACCAACGCTTCCCTGACTTAACCAACGTCATCCCCGCGAAGGCGGGGATCCAAGTTCGCAGCGCAGTGTTACAGCAACCCGCAGTGGCATTCGCAGCGCAGTGTTACAGCAACCCGCAGCGGCCTTCGCAGCGCAGGGTTACGGCACCGCGCCGCAGCTCAATGCCAGCTGCGCATCAAGCCCACCGCCAGCCCCTCGAGCGCGAACTCGTCGCCCGGTTCGACGCGGATCACCTTGAAGTCCGGATTCTCCGGCAAGAGCTCCACCGTATCCCCCGTCTTGCGATAACGCTTGACCGTCACCTCGTCGCCCAGGCGCGCCACCACGATCTGCCCGTTCTTGGCGCTGTCGATCTTCTTCACCGCCAGGAAGTCGCCGTCGCAGATGCCCGCGTCGCGCATCGACCAGCCCTTGACCTTCAGCAGGAAGTCAGGCCGGGCCGAGAACATCGCGGCGTCGACGCTGTAGGTGGCTTCCACGTGCTCCTGGGCCAGGATAGGCGAGCCGGCGGCCACGCGGCCGACCAGGGGCAGGGACATCATCATGGCCGGCGGCGGCATCGGGATCTGCTCGACCGTCGCGCCGACCAGGCGGATGCCGCGCGAAGTGCCCGGCGAGATTTCGATGGCGCCCTTGCGCGCCAGCGCCTGCAGATGCTCCTCGGCCGCATTGGCCGACTTGAAGCCCAGTTCGGCCGCGATCTCGGCGCGTGTCGGCGGGAAACCGGTGTTCTCGATCGCTTCCTTGATCAGGTTAAGGATCTGTTCTTGCCTTGCAGTGAGCTTGAGCATGGATGTCTTACGGCATATGGTTGTAGGAGTAGACTGTATTTTTGTACAGTATTCTGCTATGCGCAAGGGGAAACGCACGAAAAGTGTAAAAAAACCGTGCAATCGCGGCCAGGAAGCCCAGATCGGCGTGGTTTGCCCGCAAAACGCGCCCTTCGGAAGCCGCCGCCAGCCCCTCCGGGCCAAGATTCCATTTCCCATTCGCCCATTTTTCAGGCTATAATCGAAGGCTTTCCCTTCCCACACTCGTCTTGACGCCGAGGTGGGCATTTGTTTAAACGTCCTCAAGGAGTGTTGCATGCGTCATTATGAAATCGTTTTTATCGTCCACCCGGACCAGAGCGAGCAAGTTCCGGCGATGATCGAGCGTTACAAGACCACGGTGACCAGCCGCGGCGGTAACATCCATCGCGTGGAAGACTGGGGCCGTCGCCAGATGGCTTACCAGATCCAGAAGCTGCCGAAGGCACACTACATCTGCATGAACATCGAGTGCGACAACGAGACCCTGGTCGAGCTGGAAACCGCATTCAAATTCAATGATGCCGTCCTGCGTCATCTGACCGTTAAGATGAAGAAGGCCGAAACCGCACCGTCGCCGATGATGAAGTCGGTGCAGCGCGAAGACGCAGCCAAGAGCCACCGCGCAGAAGCAGCAGCCGCTGCTCCGGCCGCAGCTGCCTGAGTTTTTCCCAGGAATTCGAAGTAACAGGTAGTGAACCAGCTCCAGCTCGTCGCGACCATCGCCGAGCGTGATGTCCTGCGTTACACCCCGGCCGGCGTGCCCATCGTGTCCGCCATCCTGATGCACTCGGGGCAGCAGGAAGAAGCCGGTGTCGCAAGACTCGTGGAGTTCGAGATTCCCGCGTTCGCCGCGGGGGAGATCTCGGGCAGGTTCGGCAGCGCCGAACTCGGCGCCAGCTACCAGTTCACCGGATTCCTCGCACGGAAAAACCGCAACAGCAAAGCCCTGGTGTTTCACATCATTGATTTCCAAGCCGCCTAGTCGGCACTAGATAGATACAGGAGCCTCAAAATGGCATTCGGTAAAAAGTTCGACAAAAACAAAGCTAAGCTCAAAGAGAAGCGCAAACAGCAAAACCCGCTGTTCAAGCGCAAGAAGTTCTGCCGCTTCACCGCCGCCGGCGTTGAGCAAGTGGACTACAAGGACATCGACACCCTGAAGGACTTCGTCCAGGAAAACGGCAAGATCATGCCGGCACGCCTGACCGGCACCAAGGCGCACTACCAGCGCCAGGTCGACACCGCGATCAAGCGCGCACGCTACCTCGCGCTGCTGCCGTACACCGACCTGCACAACGCCTAATCGTCGGCACAGTCAGATATCCTGGAGATAAAACATGCAAGTTATTCTGTTGGAAAAAGTGGTCAACGTCGGCAACCTGGGCGACGTGGTGAAAGTCAAGGACGGTTACGCACGTAACTTCCTGATCCCGCAAAAGATGGCCCGCCGCGCTACCCAAGCTGCCGTGGCCGAGTTCGAAGCCAAGCGCGCTGAACTGGAAAAAGCTGCTGCCGAGAAGCTGGCCGCAGCCCAGGCGCAAGGCGACAAGCTGGGCGGCATGACCGTCACCATCGCCCAGAAGGCGGGCGTGGACGGCCGTCTGTTCGGTTCGGTGACCAACTTCGACATCGCCGAAGCCCTGAGCAAGCAAGGCTTCCCGGTCGAGAAGGCCCAGGTCCGCATGCCGACCGGCCCGCTGAAGACGACCGGCGAATTCCCGGTTGCCGTCGCGCTGCACACCGACGTGGTGTCGGAAATCACCGTCGCCGTCGTGGGCGAAGCTGCATAATCAGCGTTTTTCAGCTGGTCGTGTAGTACCTGAAAAAGCCGGGCTAGCCCGGCTTTTTTACTGTAAATCTCACCCATTATTACAGCCGTGTGACAGGAGCAGGTATAATGCCCGCCATGAACGCAGCCCCCGCCGATCCGCAGCTCGAATCCCTGCGCATCCCCCCGCATTCCATCGAAGCAGAACAGTCCGTCATCGGCGGCCTGCTGCGCGATAACGCGGCGTGGGACCGCATCGCCGATTTCATGCACGCGGACGACTTCTACCGCTACGACCACCGCATCATCTTCGAACAGATGATCCGCCTGATCAACGCCGGCAAGCCGGCGGACGTGATCACCGTCTACGAAGCCTGCAACCAGCTCGGCAAGGCCGAGGAGGTCGGCGGGCTGCAGTACCTGAACGCGATGGCGCAGAACACGCCGTCCGCCGCCAACATCCGCCGCTACGCCGAGATCGTGCGCGACCGCGGCATCCTGCGCAAGCTCATCACCGTGGCCGACGAGGTCTCGGGCAAGGCCTTCAATCCGCAGGGCGCCGAGGTCAAGCAGATCCTCGACGAAGCCGAATCCAAGATCTTCGCCATCGCCGAGCAGGGCGCCCGCGGCGCCCAGGGCTGGGTCCCGGTGCAGCCGCTGCTCACGCAAGTGGTCGAGCGCATCGACGAACTCTATTCGCGCGAGAACCAGGGCGAGATCACCGGCGTGCCGACCGGCTTCATCGACCTCGACCGCATGACCTCGGGCCTGCAGCCGGGCGACCTGGTCATCGTCGCCGGCCGTCCCTCGATGGGCAAGACCGCCTTCTCGGTCAACATCGGCGAGAACGTCGCGATCGAAGCCGGCCTGCCGGTGGCCGTGTTCTCGATGGAGATGGGCGGCGCCCAGCTGGCCATGCGTATGCTCGGCTCGGTCGGCCAGCTCGACCAGCACCGCCTGCGTACCGGCCGCCTGAACGACGAAGACTGGCCGCGCCTGACCCACGCGATCCAGAAGATGAACGACGCCCAGCTCTACATCGACGAGACGCCGGCGCTGAACCCGATCGAGATGCGCGCACGCGCGCGCCGCCTGGCCCGCCAGTGCGGCAAACTGGGCCTGATCATCGTCGACTACCTGCAGCTGATGCAGGGCAGCCAGCCGGGCGACAACCGTGCGGCCGAGATCTCCGAGATCTCGCGTTCGCTCAAGGGCCTGGCCAAGGAATTGCACTGCCCCGTCATCGCCCTGTCCCAGCTGAACCGCTCGCTGGAACAGCGACCGAACAAGCGGCCCGTCATGTCCGACCTGCGCGAATCCGGCGCTATCGAACAGGATGCGGACGTCATCATCTTCCTGTATCGCGACGAGGTCTATAACCCGGACTCGCCCGACAAGGGAACCGCCGAGATCATCATCGGCAAGCAGCGTAACGGTCCGATCGGCGCGGTGCGCCTGACCTGGATCGGCCAGTACACCAAATTCGGCAATTACAGCGGTAACCTCGCCATCTACCAGGGCGACTAAACCGCGCAGCAATCACCACTACCCGCCGCCTGTCCGGTGCGGCGGTTTCGAAGTCCCCAGAGATTTACAACGGAGAAAAACATGTTTGGACGCCTCATGCCCCAGGAGGGCAAGTTTTTTGACCTGTTCAACCAGCACGCCGCGCTGTGCGTGAAGGGTGCGCAAGAAATGGTTGGCCTGATGACCAACTTCGACGACCTGGAAAACCGCACCCACGCTGTGGAGAGCATCGAAAAACAGGCGGACAAGATCACCTATGCCTGCGTCGACCTGCTGCACAAGACCTTCATCACCCCGCTCGACCGCGACGACATCCACAAGCTGATCACCCGCATGGACGACATCCTCGACATGATGGAAGACGCGGCCCAGACCATCTCGCTGTACGACCTGCACGCGGTGACCCCGGAAGCCAAGCGCCTGGCCGAGCTGTGCCTGTCCTGCTGCCTGAAGGTGCAGGAAGCCGTGGCCCTGCTGCACAACATGGACAACGCCCAGAAGATCGTCGCCATCTGCGAAGAGATCGACCGCTTCGAGTCGGACGCCGACCACGTGATGCGCGCCGCCATGTCCAAGCTGTTCCGCGACGAACCGGACGTGCGCAACCTGATCAAGATGAAGGCCATCTACGAAATCCTCGAGACCGTGACCGACCGCTGCGAAGACGTCGCCAACATCATCGAAGGCATCATTGTCGAAAACGCCTAACGCGGCCACATAACAAGAACAATTATGGAACACATACAAATCAGCATTTACGTGCTGGGTATGCTGGTGCTGCTGGCGCTGGTCTTCGACTTCATGAACGGCTTCCACGATTCGGCGAACTCGATCGCCACCGTGGTCTCGACCGGCGTGCTGAAACCGCAGACCGCGGTGGCGATGGCGGCCTTCTTCAACTTCATCGCGATCTTCGTGGTCAGCATGAAGGTGGCCCAGACCATCGGCAAGGGCACCATCGATCCGCATGTGGTCGACCATTACGTGATCTTCGGCGCCCTCGTCGGCGCAATCACCTGGAACATCATCACCTGGTACTACGGCATCCCGTCGTCCTCCTCGCACGCCCTGATCGGCGGCCTGGTGGGCGCGGCCGTCGCCAAGTCGGGCACGGGCGCGCTGATCGCCGGTGGCCTGATCAAGACCGTGGTGTTCATCGTGGTCGCGCCGCTGCTGGGCTTCATCCTGGGCTCGACGATCATGCTGATCGTGTCCTGGATCTTCGTGAAGTCGACGCCGCGCAAGGTCGACGTCTGGTTCCGCCGCCTGCAGCTGGCATCGGCGGCCGGCTACTCGCTCGGCCACGGCGGCAATGACGCGCAGAAGACTATGGGCATCATCTGGATGCTCCTGATCGCCGCCGGCGTGACCAGCCCGGACGACGCGCTGCCGCCGGCCTGGGTCATCATTTCCTGCTACGCGGCGATCGCCTTCGGCACCCTGTTCGGCGGCTGGCGCATCGTCAAGACCATGGGCCAGAAGATCACCAAGCTCAAGCCGGTCGGCGGCTTCTGCGCGGAGACCGGCGGCGCGATGACGCTGCTGATGGCGAGCTTCTTCGGCATCCCGGTCTCGACCACCCACACCATCACCGGCGCGATCGTCGGCGTGGGCGCCTCGCAGAAGGCCTCGGCGGTGCGCTGGGGCGTGGCCGGCAACATCGTCTGGGCCTGGATCTTCACCATTCCCGCGTCGGCCTTCATGGCGGCGGTGGCCTGGTGGATCGGCACCCACATCATGTGATTCGCCTTCCTCGGACGAACGGAAAGCGGAGCTGCGGCTCCGCTTTTTTTTCGTCCATCGTCCGCCGAAGTTGGTCATTGAGGCAGGGGAGGGCAAAGCTTTTGTTACACCTTGTTACACTAATCGCTTGCAATTAGATCGCGAGCTATGTAATATGCTTTCCATGGCAGCGCGAAACGACAAGAGGCGCTGCCAACCGGTCAAAGGCGCGGGCAGGATCGCGAATCCT